>CAYPJE010000043.1:0-26720 GCA_964410945.1 uncultured bacterium | reverse complement strand
AAAGTGGTACACTTTTCACGACCGAAATTGGTACACTTTTAAACGACTCTTGACACTTGTATCCAGAGTAACCGATGAAGTGCTGTCAGAAGTAAAAACCTGGCAGAACCGCCCTCTTGATCCCCTGTATCCGATTGTCTATCTGGATGCTCTGAGGGTTAAATCACGCTCTGATGGCCATATCAATAACCAGGCGGTGTATCTGGCAATAGGCATCAATATGGATGGTATCAAGGAGGTCTTGGGCATGTGGATCGCCAAGACGGAAGGAGCCAAGTTCTGGCTGGCTGTGTTGACTGAGCTTAAGAACCGAGGTCTTAGGGACATCTTCATTGCCAGTGTTGATGGTTTAAAGGGTTTTCCTGATGCCATAGAGACGGTTTACCCAGATACCCAGGTCCAACTGTGTATCGTACATATGGTAAGGCACTCCCTGAAGTATGTCTCCTGGAAACAGCGCAAAGAGATGGCTGATGATCTTAAGACCATTTATCGTGCTGGTACAGTTGATGAAGCTCAGGATCGGCTGGATGCTTTCAGTGAAAAATGGGACAAAACGCACCCTACAGTCAGCAGATCCTGGCGCAATAACTGGGAGCGGCTGACACCGTTCTTTGACTATCCGGCCAGTATCAGGAAGGTGATTTACACTACAAATGCTATTGAATCATTGAACATGTCGCTCAGGAAAGTCACAAAAAATCGTGGTTCTTTCCCTAATGATGAGGCAGTGTTTAAGATATTATATTTAGCATTGAAAAACGCCAGTAAGAAGTGGACCATGCCCATTCAGAACTGGAAGGAAGCCATGAATCATTTTGCCATTCTCTTTGAAGATAGGATGATTTATGATGACTGAAAATGACCGTTTACACAAAATTCAGGACACCCCCAATAAAGAATCTGCAGTATTGTACTCCATGGCGTCGAACGATTGCTTTGCAGTTTTATAATTTTGCAGGACTGGATTTACTGGTGTTTTCGCTGCCTCCTGAACCTGACTAGCACAACCCGCCAGCATGATTGTGGCGATTATCAGAATCCATTTCATTGTATCCCCCTTCTATTTAATTAATACCATCTTCCTTATGGCATGATAGTCTCCAACCTCCAATGAATAAAAATACATACCGGCACTTACAATTTGCCTCGCTGAATTACGACCGTTCCATTGGATCGTTTTATAACCCACATCCTGTTTATCGTTAACCAACTCGATCACCTGGCGGCCCAGAATATCATAAACTATCAGTTTAACGTGACCAGCTTGTGGCAGATCATAGTTTATGGTAGTAATTGGATTGAAGGGATTGGGGTAATTTGTATGAAGCGCATATGTTGCTGGGATATAGTCGTCAATATCTATTGGAATTTCGGTGTAGCAGTTGAATGCCAATTCTTTATTCTGATTCCATCCCATTATGGATGATGAAATAGTAACATCATCTTCTACAAACGTCTTAATTGACAGAATTGGTTTGCCACTATTTTCATCTATCACTTCATTTTTACCAAGTCCGCCAACAAAAGTATAAGTATTGTTCTCTAACAACATCTGATCTGAATAATTATTCTCCCAATATTCAAATGTATTGCTGATAATTGAATCAGTGCCAGTAATGTTATATTTTATTAGACTGACATCAATATTGGTAAAATACTCAACAACCACTTCTAATCTATCATCTATAATTTCAACAGTTATATCCTGTTCAACTAAATCCTCCATATAATTAGTGTTGTCATATGGCGTACTCAGTTTAGCATAAGAAATATTGTTCATTGCCCATTTCCAAGTAGCGATAAAGACCATTAAATCTTCGTAGTCGAAATATCCATCAGGTGTGAAGCTATTATAAGGCAACAAACCAGTTGCAGGACCAATTTCCATTGTCAAATCAGGTGTAGGAAGATTCCAATTTGTGATGAAGTCGAGCAAATCATATTCATTCAATATTCCGTTGAAATCATAATCTGCTAAAGCTGGAGTAGTGAAATTGATGGTAACATCATCATCCGCACCATCAGGAACATGATTCTGGTTCCCATCGAATGAGTGATTGTAATAATCAACCAATTCATGTGTAATTGTAACTTCGACTGGTTTTTCAGGATAATAAGCTGTTTGTGGGAAGAGCTTTAATAATTGATTGTTTTGACTTGCTTCCCAAGAGTAGGAGCAATGTTCACCGTCAGTTAAGATTTCAATTCCAGAACTAATCGAATTAGTTGAGATAGATCTATTGAACAGCAGTTTAATGGTGTCTTGCCATAAAAGATTAGGATACTGATCATTCAATACTGATTCAAGTTTTGGACCGGCGATATTATTGAGAATAAATGTTGGGGATGTATTTTCTATGCCGAGATCGTTGTCAAGTGGCTCAATTTTAAACTTAACATTTGAGAAGTAGCCATTAATAATATTCTCGAAGCTTTCCCATATGAAAGTTTGCATTCCTCCAATGGCATAGTGACCTTCCCATCTAAAATCTGTGGTCGGTAAGTAGTATGACCCATTGTTTAGTGAATAACTACATTGGAAATTCAAGTTATCAGTTTCCCTATCTGAAATATATACATGAAATCGAACGTCACCCCTCGGATCTTGAGATACTAAGACTACGCTATCAATCACAGGGATATCATTATTATCTACAATGAGCGATTGAATATATCTATAATCACCTCTATCAAGATCATCTTGTGCAAATAATCTCAAATCAAGTATTTGATCAGTGCTGTCGCCCAAGTCTGTAAATGTGTTCCAGTCGAAATGGGCTGTTGAAACACCACTATTAACGAAGCCGTCAAAGGACATTTGATTCCAGTTCGAAAATCCATATCGCTTATAGTCGCCATATATGTTAACTGAATGAGCGGAATCATTATCGATAGAAATGTAAATGCGTACTGTACCAGAAACCTCAGAAGGCATAGGATTAATTGTAATCTGAGGCAAATAATTATCCACTTGGCATTGTATTGTATCACATATATCTGGACTGTAAGGATCACAGACGCTAGCCATTAACCATACTGTTCCAGCAAACTGACTATCTAAATCCAATTGAGAGTCCCAGATAAACGTGGTATCATTTGGCAGAGCTTGGATAGCAGGAGTCATACTATCCATCGAAACTATATTGTCAATGCTAGGTCCGTTGCTACTTATATCTGACGTACTGTTGAACCCATCGTAATTAATCGGGGATTTTACCTCGAATTCTTCATCACTAGTCTTCAAAAGATTTTGGGGTATTTCATCATTTTCGATAGCTTGGTTTCTATCTAGATCGCAAGTAATTGGTAAGTAGTGATCACCATCCACACTATAAAAGATACTAAACGTAAGGAAATCCTCTTCAAGATCATAGTATTCCAATACTATTGGTATCAAATCATGCTTCCAACCAATCAAAGGTGCTATCGATATTTGTGGGTCGACATTATTGTTTAATGAAAATGTGTTTGAGGATTGTGAAGCTTCAGAACTGTAGTCTGCAATGGTAACTTTGACCTGTACTTCATCACCCACGAAGCCTGGTAAATCAAGCGCAGAGTTCCAGTATATTGTTTGTTCGCTGTTATTCTGAAAATTGGGGGCAGGATCTAAATGATCAATAGATATATACACCCAGTTTTCATCACTAGAAGTCCTATAGTACAGGGTGATGGATGTTGGGCTGTATAAATCATTTTGAGCCAAATATGATATCCCTACATCTCCTGATTGTTCAGTGGCGATAGGAGACAAAGATAAACTTGGAGGTATGTTATCTACTATTAAAGTAATGGTATCACCTATACCGGTAGTCTCATCATCCTCTGGGATTACTCTGAGCAATATACTCCCATACCAGTCAGGTAAATCAGCTTCTGTGTCCCAGTTGAAAATAGAATTATCACGCATTTCTATTTCCGTTCGGGAAATATCTTCGGTTGGAATCAGCCAATTTCCACCAGAGTTAATACTATATTCGATCAAAATAGTAACACTTTCGCTATCTGGATCTACCGCGAAATACGGAACCTGAGTGATTCCTGAAAGGATTGTGTCCTGATAGGTCCAAACCGCAACTGGAGGTATGTTTGGTACTGCATTGACGTAAAAACTATGGATTTCACTCCATTGCGAAAGACCAGACAGATCAACTGCACGTACCTGCCAGTATTTCCAATGATCCTCAAGAAGGCTATCGCTAAAAGTAAATACAGTATCTGCTTGCGGTAATCTATCGGAATACTGATTAAAATCGCTAGAATTGCTGGTCCGCAGCACATAGTTGATACTATCTCCTGGGTCCAGATCTGTTGATGATCCCCAAACACAAGTAGGAGTATAGGTATCTATTGTATCAGCATCCACTGGTGCGATCAGGCTGAATATACCCGGTGGCTCATTGACACTGTTTACCCAGAACGAAACTGTGTCACTCCAACCACTGATAAGTCCACCATCATCAACCGTCCGGACCGACCACTGGTAATACTGGTTCTCAGTTACATCACTGGCCAGCTGGTAAGTAGTATCACCTGCCAGGGTACTGAATGCAAAAGTATCCACTACGCTCCAGACAACACCAGCATAACTGAGACTGGCTACCGCATCTCCCGGATCAGTGTCACTGCCACTACGCCACTCCAGGTCCGGACGCAGTACCGTTACCACCTCTCCCACCGGCTCCAATAATGTGGCTGTTGCAATGGGTGCGGCATTAATGTTATCATAATAAAAAGACACCGCATCAGTCCATATACTGGCCAGACCGTGATTATCCACAGACCGTAAACGCAACCAGTGCAGCCCATCCTCTACCAAACTGCCATACGACAGGTCAACCAAACTGACCAGCGTGTCAAAAGTCGTATGGAACAGCAATGTATCACTGAAGGCCTGGCTGCTGCTGACCTGAAGCTCATAGCTAACACAGTCTCCCACATCAGCATCCTGGCTGCTTAGCCATTGCCAGACCGCCGTTGTATCCAGCACCATATATGACACCAAACCGGTCAACTCCGGCAACGTCGGAGCCGCATTGACCGCATTGACGACAAAGCTCAGCGTATCAGTACTCCAAGTGCTTAAACCAAACTCATCCTTCACCTTGACCCGCCAGTAATAAGGTATGTCATCCCATAAGGAATCTACCAGCGTGTAAACCGTATCAGCGATCTCCTCAACCTCACTGTAGGTACTTAATCCCGGATCAGTTCCATAGCGCAGACTGTAGGTCAATACGCTCCCAACATCGGGATCTACAGCTCCGTGCCAGCTAAATGTTGGATAACTGGTCGCTAAAGTATCATTACCCGGACTGATCAGGCTGAATATACCCGGTGGCTCATTGACACTGTTTACCCAGAACGAAACTGTGTCACTCCAACCACTGATAAGTCCACCATCATCAACCGTCCGGACCGACCACTGGTAATACTGGTTCTCAGTTACATCACTGGCCAGCTGGTAAGTAGTATCACCTGCCAGGGTACTGAATGCAAAAGTATCCACTACGCTCCAGACAACACCAGCATAACTGAGACTGGCTACCGCATCTCCCGGATCAGTGTCACTGCCACTACGCCACTCCAGGTCCGGACGCAGTACCGTTACCACCTCTCCCACCGGCTCCAATAATGTGGCTGTTGCAATGGGTGCGGCATTAATGTTATCATAATAAAAAGACACCGCATCAGTCCATATACTGGCCAGACCGTGATTATCCACAGACCGTAAACGCAACCAGTGCAGCCCATCCTCTACCAAACTGCCATACGACAGGTCAACCAAACTGACCAGCGTGTCAAAAGTCGTATGGAACAGCAATGTATCACTGAAGGCCTGGCTGCTGCTGACCTGAAGAGAATATGCCACAGTGTCTCCAATATCTGAATCAGTACATGGTGACCATGTAAATATTGCGCTAGTGTCTGCTATTGATAAATCAATTGGTCCAAATACTATAGGCAGACTAGGTGCATTATTAGCATAATTAAGTGTGAATGTGTGGTTCTGATTGCTCCACACCTTCTCCCGATACATATCCTCAACTCTGACTTTCCAATAATATAACTGGTCCTGGACTAGATCATCATTCAATACTACTGTCGTATCGGTGATGTCTTCGATATCTGAATAAATACTGAAGTTCGGATCACTACTGTAACGGAATGTATAATACAACCGATCGTTATCAGTCGCTATATCTGGATCGTAACTGGACTTCCATGTGAATTCCAATAGTGAATCAGTGAATATGATACCATTGGGAGTTACTAGATCAAATGACTCTGGTATATCATTAACGGAGTTAATTGTTACTTCGAACCATTCAGTAGCAGTAGCATTTTCCTGATCTTCAGCTGTGACAGAAATACTCGCTTCACCATTCTGATTCAGGATATAATCCAACAATAAAGTGTCTTGATCTATTGAAATATTCAGTAATTCTGGATTTGAGTTCTGGTAAGTAAACTGCAAACTGTCGTTAACAGATACGATGTCATCATCGTTAAATATCTGTAATAGGGCAAACATTGTGTCAGGCGAATCTTCATCGACAGCGAAATCATTGATATAAATATTAATAACTGGTGGGTCGTTTACATTCTCAACGCGTAAAACATAAGTTTGCTCGGCGACTCCACTGCTGTCATCTGTAACAACAACCATTATGGTAGTATCACCCACATCAGCATTATCCGGCAGCCAGTTTATCACACCGGATGTGTCATTAATCGTCATACCTGAAGGTGCACTGCTTAAACTAAACAGGAGATGATCTCCAACGTCTACATCAAGCGCTGAAACTGAATATATGTATAGAGAATCCTCAATCGCCACAGTATCTGGAATTGAAATTATTTCAGGCGCATCGTTGGTATTCATAACATGCAACGTGTATGACTGAATGTCGACAGCACCGGAATCATCAGTTACCTGAAAGGCAACCAGCGTGTCACCAACGTCACTATTATCAGGTTGCCAGGTAATTCGTCCACTCAACGAGTCAATGACCATGCCTTGTGGTGCCACCGTCAAAGTGAAAAGAGCCTGGTCATTCAGATCATCGTCGAGTGTTTCAACAGCATATACATAATCACTATCCTCAAATGCAACCGTGTCTGGGTTGGATACGATCTGTATAGCATCGTTAGCATTGATAACTTGCAAAGTATAGGTCTGGTAAGTTAACCGGTTGGTTATATCGGTCACTTTGATAGATACTGTTGTGTCACCAACATCAGCATTCTGCGGCGACCAACTTACCAAGCCGCTCACAGTATCAATTGTCATTCCAACAGGATGGACTGATAAATTGAAGATGATTGAATCACCGGGATCAGGATCGTATGCCTGTACATGATACTGATATAGTCTGTCCTCAGTGGCAATTGTATCAGCAACCGTTGTAATACGTGGATTATCTTCTATAGATAAAACCGTTATTTCCCAATCAATTGTATCATACAATGCTGTGTCAGCTACTACAACCTGAATTGTATCCTTGCCGTACCAATCCGGAGAGCTGGTTACTATTACAGAATCATTGGATACATGACCTGAAACATATTCTGAATTAACAAATGACCAAATAAGCGTGCTGTCATGATCATCAGGATCCAGTACATATGAATTATAATCAGCAACAGCGGTAATATGCGTTGAGTCTTCTTCGAAGATAATCGCGGGAATAGCGGATAATACGGGCGGATCATTCACTGGATCGACAAACAGGTTAACTGTACAACTGTCAGCAATCGTTGAGTCAGATACTACCAATACAAAGGATGTATCCCCGATACCCTCTGTAGGAATACCGTATAGGCTGTCAGAATCGGCACTCAACCATGTCGGTACATCTACAAATGTATAGGATAGCTGTATATTATCGATATCTGTTGCCTGCCCACGATATACAAAATAGATATCTTCAGTTGCCCGTACACTGTCAGCCGAAGTGATATCCGGTGCATCATTTACTGGTAAGACAGTAATGTCCACTGTATCAGATACTACCGCAGAATCCTGGTCTTGAGCACTTAGAACAAACCCACCAGATCCATATTGATTGGCCAGAAAATGTATTAATAGCGTATCATCGACGATTGATAGATCAACTAATTCAGTATTCTGGTTAGTCAAGGTGTAAATCATACTATCACCAATTGAGGTGAAATCACTATCAGCAATTACTGTAGTCAATATGAATACACTATCCAAAGCATCCTCATACACTACCAAATCAGGAATTGGAGATACTAATGTGGGAGGATCATTAGTATTCGCAACCGTTAAGGTAAAGCTTTGCTCTGCCACCGCACCGCTATCATCGGTGACCGTGATTGTCACCAACGTGTCTCCTACGTTTTCATTATGTGGACGCCATTCAATTGTCTTTGTCGAGTCAATCCAGCGCATACCGACAGGCGCTGTCTCCAGTACATAAGATAACTGATCACCGACATCAACGTCGTAGGCTATCAGACTGTAGTCGTATAATTGACCTTCAACAGCCACTGTATCGGCAGTCGAACTAATGACCGGTTGATCATTAACATTAATGACCTGTAATCTATATGATTGCGTGTCCGCCGCAGCAGAATCGTCTATGACCATAAATACGATTGTCGTATCACCTACATCATTATTATCAGGCAACCAAGAAATAACACCCGATAGCGAATCAATCAACATCCCGTCCGGTGCCGTCAATAATGTGAACAAGGCTCGATCATTCAAATCGTCATCTAGCGTCTCCACATCATATGTGTACGTTCTATCTTCGTAAGTAATAGTATCCGGTTGTGAAACAATTTGGATCGCATCATTTCGGTTTACGATCCGTAAATTGAAAGTCTGGACAGCAGAACCAGCATTGCCATCAGAAACCTGCACTGATACAATTGTGTCCCCGACATCAGAGTCATTAGGTATGCCGGTGAGTTCACCAGTTAAACTATCCAATTGCATCCAATCTGGAATTACAAGTGCAGAGTAATAAATTGAACCTTGTCCATCGTCGCTGGAATTGATGTCATAATTGTACAACCGATCTTCCGTTGCGATTGTGTCAGGGATTGAAGTAATTATTGGAGGACTGTTAATTACAGTAAGATTGGCAACTAATGTATCTGTGCGTGTGTAATTATCTGCTGCAGCAACTAGTAGTTGGTGCGTATCAACATTGGAATTATCGGGAATGCCACTACATTGTGCCGTGGTATCATTGAACTCAATCCAGTCCGGCCCGCTAACCAACTCATAAGTGAAAACAACATTAGAGTCAGGTGACAAAGACAGATCGGCGAAATAACTGCTGTCTTCTACTGCAATCGTATCGTTGCATACCAGTTGGAGACCGGCAACAGCTGCTTCAGCAGTGTTCCCAAAAGCTCCCATGTTAACCCGATCACCGTTTGGTTCAGGTTCATTACTATAAATGGTTGCCGGGTTACCGGAATTAATGCATGGTGAGCTATCAAGAAGATGATGATCATTACTTGTTGCACTCACAAACATAGGGTCCATTAACGTATTTTGGTATATATCACACGAATCCCCGTTAATGTTAGTAGTAACTAATACACCTATTGAATCACTGTTCCCAAAAGAATTCCCGGTATTATTATAAAGATTTGAGTACATGATACTTGGGGAACTATCGGATGCTTCAACTCCATTGCCAGAATTATTACTGATGATAGAATTGCTAATAGTAATATCTGAATAAAGACAAACTATTCCGCTCCCGGCGTTATCGCTGATGGTTGAATTAACTAGAATTGGTTCTGATTGACCGTGACAGTAAATCCCTCCGCGGTTCACATTACTAACAATAAGAGCATTAATAAATGTGGGACAGGATTTGTGTCCAAGATATATCCCCCCTCCGTTATTAATTGCTGAATTATACTCGAAGGTGACTTCATTAAATGTTGGTGATGAAGTATAACAGAATATCCCGCCACCAGCGCTACCGCTGTTATTGGAAATTACCACATTTTCATAACTAGACTCGCTGCTACTGGAGTATACACCTCCTCCTTGTGCGACAGATGAATTGTTAGATATCCTTGAATCTTCTAACCTTACATTTGACAATTGGAGAGATATCCCACCCCCAAACATTGAAGCAGTATTTCCAGAAACTACAATTTGCGATATTCTTGATAGAGACCGTGAGAAATATACACCACCACCAATATCAGCTTCATTTTCATGTATCTTTAATTCAGATAATGTTGGTGATGAAGAGTTAATATATAAACCACCACCATTTGCCGATAGACCGTTTGTGAGCGTAAAACCTACCATAACAGTCATCGAATCTTCGTCCCCATCAAATGTAACTACACTGCCATTTTTGTTCCCATCTATGACAGTTTGAGATGTATAAGATGTATCAGCCGTTGTGAGATATAGTGATCCTAAAACAATATCCTTTCCATTAAAATTAATATTCTCATAATAGGTACCTGGCTGTACTAAAAGAGTATCACCACTTTTTGCAACGTTTATTCCATGCTGGATCGATGCAAACGGCTGATCCATATTTCCATTATTAAGATAGTCACGCCCTGTTGCATTAGAGATATGATAGATCGGTCCGTCATACGGTTCAAAGGGTGTATTGGCGTTTAACACATTAAGTGTCGCTTCTGAGAAAATCCCATGACCATATGACCCATTACCTATTTGATATATCGGCAGTACATCGAATACATGCCCAGCACCAGTACTGTCTTTGAGGTAATATTTGAATTGTATCAGGTTTCCTTCACTGTACCCAGGTATACCTTGATCCGGGATTGCTTGCCAGGCCGAGATATTCAATGAGTCAGTACCGTGATATACACTAACACCAACACATTGCAGACCATCAAATAGTCCGATCTCGTCCCCTTCTGAGAGACCATATCCGGAAGAATCGACAATCGACGAGACAACTACCTGGTACTGCTCTCCTGTCGGTGCGACTGGCTCAAAATGTCCGGCATAACCGAACCCCGTCAACGTGACGATCACCTCAGCTTCGTTGGAAGCATCCGAAGTGATTGTCAGATTGCCATTAAACCACCCAACACTGTCAGGATAGAAATTCACAGGGATCACAGCAGAAGAATTCATCTCGATGCTTAATGATGTAATCTGTGGCACAAATGATGTCGTCGATGAGACAATATCCGAGACGTTCAAGGTTGCATTGCCAGTATTAAATACGCTAATGGCAACCGAACCGGTATCGCTGATAATCACATCACCAACCGACCAACTGGCAACTGGAACATGGATCGTTGGCTCGCCGCTTAGTACACCACCACCTGATAGATTAATGGTCCTGCTGTTATCTAACGGATCATCGCAATTCACAGTCAAAGACCCATTATACCAGACTCCGGCCTGTGGTGTGAAAATGATCTGAATTGGAAGGGAATCACCGGCAGCTATAACGCCGGTTGTGGGGTTAGCGGTAAACACATTATTATCAAGCGAAATGCTGTAAACAGTTAAACTGGTGGCACCGGTATTCTTCAAATTGGTGTATAAAGTATCCTGGCCGCCAACTGTAGTAAGTGAAAACTCAAGATTCGCATCAGCAAGTATTAAGCGTGGTTCAAGATTAGATACCACGGTCAGGCTGGCGCTGGTATAGGCACCACTTCCGAAAACACCATCCCCAATACTAAATGTAGGCTCAGCCGTGAAAATATCAGTACTGTCATAAGCTGTAGTCCTGACTTTAAAAACAATCGAGTCGCCGTCAACAAATCCAGGCAGATTCTTATCAGCATCAGCCTCCCAGGCAGTTATCTGGACCGGATAAGAGCCACTATATACTGCTGATCCCACGCACAGCACATCATCAAATACTCCAATCTCTGAACCACTTGTTAGTGCCTGGTCATCGACTGTTACATCATTTATTATTATCGTATATGGTAAGCCTGTCTCCTCTACTGGTGTGATGTATTGATTATAGCCTATGCCGTTTACACCGACTGAATACGGATTGGAAATACTGTTGTCATTATGATAGATGTGTATCGAGCCGGTAACACTGCCATCAGATGATGGAGAAAACGTGATAGAGACTATCAATTCTTCCCCTGGTGCCAATACCTGACTGGTATTATCCACCTGGAAAACGCTGTTATTGGACATTATCCCGCTGATGCTGAGGTTACTCGAGCCCTGATTGGATAGTGTTAGATTTCTGGACTCTGATTGCCCAATTGGAATCTGACCGAAGCTCAGACTATGTGGTGCAACATCAATTTGTGGTACCTGATCCGGTATCCCAAGACCGGTGACCGCAATGGTTTCAGGAACCTGGCTGGGATCATTACTATACACCTGTATGTTACCGTTATATGCAACCGGGTTTGTTGGAGTAAAAGCTACCTGGACAGACTGGCTGTCGCCCGGTGCCAAGGTCATAGAGGTTGATCCCAGGCCATACCCGGACGGAGCTGTGATATTACTTACTTGCAAATCTGCCGATCCGGTATTCTTGACCTTGAAAAATGCAAATTGTGTATTTCCAAGATTCAATGCACCGAAATTGAGTGCACTGGGTGTGACTTCTATATCAGGTACATTACTGATGGTACCCGTGACTGAACCGGCCGAGTAGGATCCATAACCAAAAGTACCATCACCAACCGCATAGTCCACACTTGCTGGTAAAATATTGATTGAACCGAATTCAATAACCGCCAGTTTGATTGTGATTGAATCACCTGCCGTGAATCCCTCCAAACTGTAATCTGGATTACCCTCCCATGCCACTATATCGATTGTCTGACTGGAATTGATCGTACCGCTACCTGAACCCACGCACAAATCACCATCGAAAACCCCGATTTCGACCTGACTCGCTGAATAAGTGTTATAGACTGTATTCTGGTTGATAATAATGTGATACGGTAAACCAGTTGGCGCAACCGGTGTAAAATAATTCTGTCCGACTGCAAATACGGGTACTGCTATCAATATCAATGACAGTAAATAATTTGCTAGATGATACCTTCGAATCATTTGAGCAATGTTACCTGCTGATAGATTTGTTGTGAGGCTGTCTTCAACTCGATCAGGTATACTCCACTGGGTACTTGTTTACCAAACTTGTTTAATCCGTTCCAGTTGATAATTCCTGAACCGCTAACACTATGATGTACCACACTGGTGCCAGTAAGTGAGTAGACTGTGACATTGGCAACATTCGCTACCGAACACCGATAGTACAGCTGGATATTCGAATTAAACGGGTTTGGATATGCAGATAAACTAACTTCAGTGGGCAGTAAAATTGGGTGGGAATCGAAAGTACCTAACCAATCTGCAACCAGACTGGTGACCGTATAGATACCACTGCCAAAAGTACCATCACCTGCTTCGTAGCTGGGGGTACAGTCCAACTCCTGCCAGACCTGGTTTACCGGCGCCCAGAGCTTGAATATCATTGGCGCTCCCGGTGTAAACCCAGCCAGTCCCTGGCCATCATCCCTCTGCCAAACCGAGAACTGATAATTATAGTTTCCATCAAACAGACCAGCCCCTACACACAGACTGTCATCGAATACGGCGATCTCGGAGCCGACCATAAGACTATCACCGAAAACGTCGACAGCAGTAACAACGATAACATAGGGAATTCCTGTAGGTGAAACTGGGGTGAAATAGGTCTGGCCTGACAAGGCCACCACCAATGTAACAGAACAAATCAACAATCTGTTTAACACTATGGTATCCCTTATCGGATCAGAATCATCTTTTTAACGGCAGAATCATCTCCCGCAGTTAAGCGATAAAAATAGACTCCTGAGGCCACCGGCGAATGATGTTGGTCTTGCCCGGACCATTCGATTTCATAACGTCCTGGCAGTTGATCCCCAAGTTCATGCTGCCAAACAGTCCGCCCAAGCAAGTCGTAGATTACTAGCTTGACAGTGCTAGGCTGTGATATTCCGAAAACAATCTTGGTTGAAGGATTAAATGGATTCGGGTAATTCTGGCCCAGATAAAACTCCCGTGGTATGATACCCGGTTGACCTGTGATCCTATCCAAAGTGTACGGACCGCCACCATAGCTGGTCTGTTGTATACCCATTACCTCAAACTCACGACTGTACTGATCAAGATATACCCGATAGCCTATTGCATTGCCCGCCTTATAACCCGGCAGGTTGTATTCATCGCTGCCACCCCAGGCCGTAATCACCACAGGGAAACCTTCAAAGCGGCTGGCCCCTACACACAGATCTCCATCAAACAAGGCAATTTCTCCGGTGATTTCAAGTTCATGCCCATCAATCGTTAAACCATCAATAATTACGGTATACGGTAAACCAGTAGGTTGCGCCCTGTGGAAATACGTTGTAGGTAATTGTTGTACCTGCTTCTTATGATCACGTTTGGTTAATTGCCAGCCGTCACCCGGTGCTGGAGGTGAAGAATAAGTGATAGTCTGATCAGTAGTACCCTTGATATAGATCTGGTATCCCTTCCCCGGCTGCAGATCACCAAGTGTATTTACCGAAAGATCAGGGATATATACACCACCAGCATCATCCTGGATAATCTCTATCAAACCAGTCAGCGATGGCATTGCGCTTGTCACAGGTTGAGGATTACTGTTCAAATAGGCGATTGAATTAAAGCGCTGGGCCTCAATGGTGATCGGATAATTAGCGGAATTGATCGGTAATCCGCTGATATCGATACTCGGATTCTGATCCCTGGTGAATAAATGGTAACCATCAACCATAACGTAATTCCCGATTGAGTTGATTCCGTAGCGCGGGATGTAGGCCTGTCCCTGGTCATTATAGACGATCTCCAGGCTGTCCAGTCCACTGAAGACGCTGCTCATCTCCGGATATCGTGGGTACAGATATGATGAGAGCAGATTGAAAGCATTTGGATTCAATGTTAATGACTGGGTCTGATAGATCGATCCGCTGATGCTGCCGTAGCCGAAAGCGTCGGTCACAAAACTTGCACTACCGGCTATCAGATCAAACTGAGCCTCGATCTCCCGGGCCTGGCTGTAATCGTAGATCTTGACCGAATAGAGCGCGCCGGGCGTGTAATTGGTACAAGTGATCACGATCGGGTACTGCCCGGTCATTAAACCTGCCCCAACACAGGCGCTACCATTACTGGGATCAAAGATTCCAACCTCATCCCCTGATTGGAGTGAGCTGCCGTCCAGGATAGCTGAAGATATCACCACCAGGAATTCGTCACTTCCACCACCAATCGGAGCAAAGTGATCAGGTGGAACTGCTCCGTGTTCACCGACAATACTTAAGACCTCAATTGTATCAAGTGGCGTAGCTGGATCGTTTGACTGGACCACTATATCACTGGTATAGACAATACTGGCACAAGCAAGAAAATGATAAATTATCGTATCTTGGCTTCCCGGAGCTATTGAGCCAGTACTAATATCTGTGCTACCAGGTAATGAGCTTATTATCGTCCAGTCTAAGTCCTTACTTCCGGTATTGCTGATTTGAAAGGAATCTGAAACCACAGCATCCACCGATCGTTCCGATACAATGTAATTCCTGGACAATGAAATTTGTGCCAGGCCCGGCTTGGCAGTTATCACCGCTGAGCGGTCGCTCTCATGGTTGGGATACTGGACCGCAACGGCGAAATTATAGCTGGTGTTGTTGGTCAAGCCGCTGAACGAATAGCTGGACTCGGTTGTAGTATTTGCCGCCGTCCAGTCATTGGCCGAGGTCAGTTTATAGTACGGTATGTAGTGCTGGATCGAATCGGAGGGCAGGATATCCCACGAGACGGCCACGAAACCGTCGCCGGTACTGTCGGCTACCAGATCCATGGGGACGTAGCCGTAATTATAGAAGTAGACGCCGATATCGGCCACCGTACCGTCCAGGTCCAGGGAATCGATGTCGCCGGCGTTGATAGCCGGAGAGCCTGACAATAGATGATAATCGTCATTTGATGGCTCAATAAAAAGGGGATTCAGAAAGATATTACCATAGATGTCGGAAGGATCGGCATTGCCGTTTACTGTAACCACATCCCCTACCTGGGGCGGCAGGTCACTGCCGCTGAAATTGGTCGTGTTATCGTAGAACAGCGAGGTCTGGATCGTATTGGGACTCTCGGCGTTCAGGCCGGTGGTGAAGCCATCCACGATCACGCTGTTGGTTAATACGGTGGCATTTGTCGTTGTCCAGATTCCTGTTCCAGTATTATTACCCGTAATTGTGTTCTTATACAGGGACATGGTAGAATTATTATCAAACCTAATCCCGTAACTGCTACCGTACACATCTATCAGGGTGTTTCTGATCCGTCCACCCACACCGGTCCCGTATATGCCTTCACGAGCACCGGTGATGGTAACATTAACAACATCCAGAACACCTCCGCGGCAGTTAATGGCTACGTCAGCATTGTTTGAATTTGGCACTTCAATTATTGCACCGCGAATTGTCCAATTACTGCCATAATATCCTTGAGTTTCATTACCGAGAATTAGAGTATCAGTGATACTGGTGTTTCCGTTTCCAGAAAAGGCGGTTCTACGATTATCATCACCCCCATGCGATTGTAAATAAATGTAATTATTTTCAAATAATGAATTGTTTATATAGCAAAAACCACCATTATAACTATGGCTTGATTTCCATATCTCAACACGATTTTTCCGGAAAGTTGAATTATTAATACCATAGAAACCGTACCAGTGATTATCCCGTCCCAGCGAATCACTAAATTCGATATGATTATTTGAGTATTCTGAATTCTGATTCCAGTCTGCATATACCCCGTAAACACTTGAATGCGGCCCCGCGTAGTAAAATCTATTGAATCTAAATATTATATTATCTGCATATTGTAGATAGTACCCATAGTCCCTCGAAAAGCGGACATCATTGTGTTCGATAGCTGCTCCATCACAGTCGTAGGCATTGATTCCGATGGAATTATTCGATTCAACGCGATTGCTGCGGCAGTACAGATTTCGAGAATACTCCGTATTAATACCGGTACCACTAGCCTGTACGTGGTTGCTGTCTACTGTCAGATTGTGAAACCGTCGGGCAAGCAAACCATTGCCGGCAGCCTGAATCTCATTCCCTATGAAAACTGCCGAATTATCCCACTCATCATTGGGTTTATAGATCACCCAATCGCCGGGAGCGTTCAAGGTATTATAGCGAATATCGACATTTTCACAATTATTTAGCGTGATCGCCCGGCCATTGATCGCCAGGGTATTCACCTCACAGCCCCAGATCGTGAACTGGCTAAGGCCATTACAGATAAAACCGTCGGTGGCATATTTATACCGGGCATATTTAATTATCGAACCTGTGGCCCCACTATTTAGCGTAATGCTTCCCCAATCCCCCACCGCCGGCACCGGTGTTCGTGACGAGATTATCACCATATTATCGGCCGTGCCATTGACCATCAGTAAACCATTGGCGGTCAGGGTGTAGTTGCCCCGGAACAGGACCTGAGTGCCGGCCTGGATTGTCAGTGTGTCACCGGCGGGAATGGTCACATCGTCATCGATGAAATAGAGGTTGTTGGACGTCAGCACACCATTGATATTTCCTGACAGTTCCACGACACCACCGGGCACCAGGGTCAGTGTGTCCAGCCAGGCGTTGTCGGCAAAGAACTGGTGGCCCAGCAACCGGGGCTGGTAGCCGTCCTGGCTGAAATGGGCGTTATAGATACCGGTAACTACCACGATGTCGTAATACCCGTCAGCATTTGTGTAAACGCTGTCAGTAACTGCCGATGGTGAGGTTTTCTCAAAATAGACCTTGGTCCCGGAATGGTCGGACTGGCCCTGGAGATAGGCTACCCCCCGTACGCGCACCACGGTGGCATCATCGGACATGACACCTACTTCTGAAGATACAACCGATTCGGTCGTATCACCCCCATCGGCTACCAGGCCAGTCAGGCGGTAGTAGTAGGTATCCCCCTCCTCTACATCGCTATCGGTGTAACTGGTGACAGTTGAACCAAAAGATTGAAACAAGTTGTCCGGTGTCAATGCGACGTTTGGGTTGGTGGAACGATACAGTTTCAACTCTTCAAGAGTTCCGGTCATGGGAATTGGAGTTGACCAGGTCAGGTCAATATTGCCGTAGGTATCTGAAGCACCTCCCAGGTTGGCAAATTGGCTGAATAGGGTCACATAAAATGAATAGACCTCATTGTCAATGTTGAACGGCGATGTTACCTCATGGGGACCGTCATCCGCAAGGATGTAGTAATGAATGGTCGTATTCAAGACCTGGCCGGGGATATTCGCTGTCCAGGTATCATTGGCACCAGGTGTCATGCTTACAGTAGTGTAATTGGCTCCGCCATCGGTGGAATAGTACAGGGTCACATCCAGGGCTACATTGATCGTCGAGACAACCTCGGCTTCCACTGTGTAGGGTCCGCTGGTATCCACCGTGCTCTCCAAGGGCGTGTGATCAATCACGATATAGATGAAATGGAAAAAGGCACCAATATCGGAAACCGTATTGTCTGGATCGGTCAGGTTGTCACTGCCAGCATTAATACAGGGCGAAGTGATCAGCAGGTTGTAGTCATTACTGTCGGGATTTACGAATTGGGGATCGAGACTGATATTACCATAGATGTCGCAGGGATCACCGTTGGCGTTCTCGTCGATGATCTGCCCGGCCAGGGGCGGGATGGCACTACCGGTCAGCAACGACCCTGAGATATCATAAAGATTATTATGATCCAGGTTGTAGTTCTGGATCGTGTTCTCGGCGAAGATACCATTTGTAAAGCCATGGAGAATATTATTGTAGACCGGCAGAGCAGTCTGGTTGGAAAGATGGATACCGTAATCGCCACCTTGACTTAAAATAGTATTATTATAAACCGAACCTGCGGATTGGTTATATAGTTCAATACCACGACCAGTGTTGAGCTCAATTAAATTGTGGTGTATTGTGACTTCGGAATTATCGACTGAAAGCCATTTTGCTCCACTTGAGTGTGTGATGTGGTTGTCCCTAATTGCAATACCATTGTGACCCTGTGAATATATACCCCGGCCAGTGCCTGAGTGATTTACAGTATTATGATTAACAAGAACCGAATCGCCTGCAATATAAATTAAACCTATTTGGGAGAAATTACCGCTAATAGTGTTGCTGTCAACGACACAATTATTCTGAACATAAATCGCACGTTCAAGATAGTCACATGATATGTTATTATTTCTTATGATTGTATTATCTTGCGTCCAAATTGCATATCTAAATTGATCGTTTGATAAATGATCGTGTATTATAGAATTATTCTCGATTCGATTCACAAATGAGCCAGAAGAATTGGAATGAATGATTCTTGAAGTGCTACTTGTTCGAGAATATATAAATATTGTATTATCTGTTATATCAGAGTTGCATTCATCAAAAATTGTATAATGCTCGTCGTCTGTATGCGTAAATTCAATATAATTTGAATCTACCGTTGACCAGTCACAGTGCAGAGCCCGGTTATTTTGAGCCCAACTATCATTAGCCATGTCAATCAGAGTATCTTTTCGAAAAAGAGATCCTTCTGAACCTGATCCATTAATTAAATATTGCCAGCTACCATTGTTACCGTTTTGCAAGGTTCTTTGAATATAATTTTTGTATATAACAGAGCTGTCGGAACTACTAAACCAGATACCTCCCCAGTAAATCCTACCGGTAATACAGTTTTTAATAATCTGTGCTTTATATGAATTGGCAGAACGTACACCATACATATCTGCGATTATTGTATTATTGGTAATTGTAATTTGATTTGAGCCATCGGTCCATATAGCATTTTCCGGCCCGGTAGTATTATCTCCAGTTGTGAACAGATTGCTATCAACCAAGCATCCTGTGCAGGTCTCCGCTTTTAGCCCAAAAGTCGGTGTAATGATCGTATTGCCAACAAATTCAGAATAGAAACCGTCATTAACGAATATGCCATATTCTCCCGCAACGGCAATGTAGTTGTTAGTGATTGATAAATAATCGCCGTTATTGATGTATATGCCGTTTGCAGTGAGACTCAGAGTACCATTGATCGTCAGATGATCAATTGTGGTGTGACCATTATAGCCGGTGCCAACAATACCATCTTCTGCCCATTCATAGTCGATATACTGAAGTGTATTACGGCTGGTGTTCAGGGTCAAATTGACCCAGTCCCCCGGCAGGGGTGTCGGTTCTTTAGAAGTAAATAGAATATGTTCGTCAGATGTACCTAAAGCCTTTAGCTTTCCGTTGCAAGTCATCCCGGTTCCAGCAGCGAATTTCACCCGCACGCCAGGATTGATCGTAAGCGAATCACCGGCAGGGACTGTGATGTCACTCATCACGTGATAAACAAAACTGGTGGTCCAGGTACCTGATACATTCCCATTCACTTCTTGTATCTCACCTGGTATAAGCGTAACAGTGTCAAGTACGGTGTTAGCGGCTAAAGACAAGCCACCCAGCTCCCAGGGAACATACCCATCTCGGGTCCATTCCACCAGGTAGTAACCCGGTGAAATATTGATCGAATATAAACCGGTAGCCTGGGAATATGTGGAATCTTCCGGATCCATGGACGGCAGATTGTAAAACTTTATCTTAACATCCTCATGGGTACCAACACCCACAGAATCCTCCAGTAGCACCATACCGCTGACATTGTACAATACCTGACTGAAAACACTTCCGGTAATAATCAAACCGGCAATAACTATTTGTTTGAGCAGCTTACTCATAGATACCTCACTTGCCCTAAAGCATGGATAAAAATCTTTTTATTGTTAATCTTGTCTGTATAAGCATATCTGATAATCATCTATAGCGGATAACCGCTCCCGGCATTGACGCAATTGGAATTGAAATATTCTGTGGATCCCTGAAATCACAGGAATTACCAAACTTGATATTCAGAGAATCGAGTTCCACTATATTAATAAAATCTATGCTGGCAATTCGACCGCTGCCGGTAATTCCGTAAACCAGATCATCCACAAGACCAATATCAAAAACCAGGCTATCTGGGTGATCTTCAACACGGGATACAATGGTTGAATTATTTTGTGATAAAAAGTCTGCTGATTGATCTAATAATAGGTAACGATCAACCGCAGCCTGCATATGGTCCCACACAACTGTGATCCGGCCTCCGCTCCAATTAAAGACTTCCTCCAACCATATTTCCACCGTAGCCAATGTGTTTGGTTCGACTATCTGGTAAGCCGGTGTCAGTCTCAGGGCTGGCCCGCTGACCGCATTTATGAAGAAGGTAATGCTTGCACTTAACTCCTGTTCGATTCCGTTCAGATATTTAGCCCGAATCCAGAAGGTATGCCAACCTTCATCCAAGGGCGGAAGTAAAACCAGGGTATCTTCAGTCCAGTCAGAGAAGATCAGTGAGTCAACGGACCAGATAAACAGACAACTGTCCACCACTGAACCGGTCCACTGTATTAGAACTTCGGCTACGGTTAAGGTGTCACCGGAAGAAAAATCCGTCAGGATAGTGGCATAGGGTACAACATAATAAGGATTGTCAGGATCTGTTTCGTCAATATACATGGGCGGATTGACATCTACAGAACAAGAAATACATAAAATGAAAGTGAGAATTGCTACGCAAAAAAGGATAAAGAACACCGCCACGGATTTTGCATCCGTTCTTAAGTGACTGATAACATTCACTATATATTGACAGATCACCTGGTCGTAGTTCGACTCCCTCCCAATACTTGATTGATTCATCGAAGTAATGGCTATGTAAGCTATATATATCTTTTTCCGTAACCTAGCGCAAATTCAAGTAATGTGATCTATATCAAATCATAGGATTATCAAATCTGAAACGAATTCCTACCAGGATAGAATTCCGTGGCTGCCAGTCCTGTTCACTGAGATAATGGGTCACAGTCAGCGGAATACCGATTACCGAATTAATATTATAAACCATTTTTACCAGTACACTGGTTCCTCCTGCTATTTGAACTGTTCCCAGCAGGCGGGGAAAATTACCGCTGGTCAATTGGGAAACATAGTCTGCTCGGAGATAGAAGCCGAAAAAGAAGGATTCGGGGTAGGTAAAGGGCGTACCACTGCGGTCGATGCGACGCTCCTGTAAAACGCCGTTGACCAGCGCGCGGTGAGCAATACGCTCAAAGGTAAAGCCAGGTTTGATCTGGAAAGCACCACTGCCCCCAGTGGGAAAACCTAAAGCCAGATACATCAATCCAGAAACATCACTATAGTTGATGAAATCTCTCCCACTGATATCTATCGATTGATCAAAATCCATCGCACCAGTATTGCTCAGGAATGAAAACTCTCCATACAGATTGCTGAAATTAAAGGCTCCGAAACCACCCCAACCCCCATTTAAAATCAATGCACTATTATCAGTATCTATATACCCGTTACTGAAATTGATTATTGAGGGCATCTGCAATCCTAGCTTAAAAACCGGAGTGGCCATTCCCAAACGCATATAACCAGCGTCACCATAGGGACGTCCTAGTAATTCATTACCCCATTCAAACAGGATTCCGCCCACATTGCCGAAACGGTAGATGGATCGTGATAAAGCAATGATCAGGTCAGCCCGGGGCCAGAATAATTCAGTTGCCAGGTAATCAAGTTCTGGCTGGATAGCCTGCTGCTCGAATGGTATCGAAGAATCTAAATGGTAATATTTCTCTTTTTCATAGATTGTCAGCATCAATGTCTTACCCAAAACCCAACCGACCTGACGACCTTCAATTATCTTAAACCCATCGGCTGGAGTACCATAGCGAATTTGAAAAATCTCCTGTTTACCGGTTTTACTGCGGATGGCAATTATCATGTCACCGGGTAATACATGCCCAATAGCATCACTGGTAAGAGCAATATACTCATCAATTGCATTTTCAATTAACAAACGGTAGGGCTCATACTCAACTGTCCAGGCCTCATACCGACGACTGTCAAGAAACACCTTTACCTCTGATGTATTATTGCTGGATTGTCCTGCTACCAACGAAAACAGTACTATACTTACAAATAAAATCCTGGTTGTATTTGTCAATCTTCTGTTCTGCTGCATAGTTTCCTCAGAAATAGATTGAAATGGATGGAGTTAGGAACCAACCTGGTTGCCACAAATAAACTTCATCGTCACCCAGTCGTGGATTTTGAAACTCGATCCCCGTCCAGTAATAATTGCCGGCAATACTTACAGATAACCATTCCAGAAATGTTCTGGTTACAGAAAACTGAACACTGCCAAATCCGGTTAAACCAAGATTTACCTGTGTCCCCAAACGCCATTTATTTATAAACCGCTCATTCATATCTGTGGCATATTCAGCCCTTAATAATCCCTGGGTGGACAGCATCTTCTCCGTACGATCAAGCTCTTCAAATTCCTGATCCACATTTTCAAAACCATATACCAGTGAGAAGAGCGTTACACCAATCATAATCCTCAAGGAACCTAGAGGAGGACCAATTCCTGGTTCATCCTCAGCCTTACCAATCCGATTTGTGAAGCTCCAGTATACTTGTCCAGAATAGTTGTTATAAACAATATGCTCGGGATCGTAGTAGGTTATGTCTCCCTTGGAAACCAAACCCATGTCCTGATATGATATTGAGCCACCTAAGCGTGGTGAGTCAAATTTCATTCCGCCGCCGTAACCACCATCCAATGGATGTCCATTTGAGAAACTGGGATAAATCGATGGTACCGTTAAATAGAATTTGAAAACTTCGGTTGTCAATCCCAGATTTAATGTGCGGGAGGCGCTTATGGGAAAGCCAATTTCTTCACGGCCGAATTCCAGGTTAATTGCATACTTGGGATTTATTCTAAGGAAGATCCTGGGAAAGAATCCAAAATCAACCCTCCGGTGGGTCCACCAGAAAGCATCCCGGCATTGTTTGTAATTACGCTCTTGGAAAACATTAATGATTTCACCTGCAATGAAGCCTACTTCCAGTTTATTGATATAATCCCACTCGTAGCGTCGGGCTAACAAACGCTGAATCTCATGGATATCCATATTGAGCAAAACCGCTTTGCTCAGTTCGTTGAGAGCACCTATCCTGCTTTTGGCATGTACCGTGTTCAGTATTGTACTTCCGTCGTCCTGCATAATTGCACTTACACGCACTTCATCCGTCTCCTGAATCTGAAGGTTCGCCATAGGATCCATTTGCGTGAGTACATCCAAGTAACTTCTGAGGAAATGTCGACCATAATTACGGTCAGTGACGATCCAGTCAATCTTCTGACCCGGTGTGAGATCGCTATCGTCTCCGCGGTTGATAATCCAGTCTAAGCTGTCCATTGCAGTACTTACACCTTCATATTCCTGCCCGTATAGCTGGCAGAATAGTAATACGACAAAAAGAATAATGATTGTTTTTACAGCCATAGTTCCAATCCTAATAATTATATTGGTACTGTTTCCGATGTTCGGTGAACTGATTATAATTATCCCATACTTTAAAACTGATTTCCTGAAAGCCTGCATCTTCAAACGGTTCTTCTATTTCAACCAGCCAGCGGTAGTATTTTTTACCTCCCCTGATTTCAGGCTCAGATAATTGTCGGTTACTGATTATTCCACCGCGCTGTTGGAAGCTGACAACCTTATTAATCTTACCAAATGTAATAATTTCAAATATCAGATTATTACTCAATTTGGGTTCCCGATCGACCAGTTTAATCTCAGGCTTGGGAGGTGTCTTTACTTCAACTGTATGTACCATATTGCGGATTTCGATACCATTTACTAGCACTTGAAAAGTCAAGTCCCCTACCTCTTCAAATGGTCCTACCGCTGCTTGAGCTCCAGGTATTAAACGATCGACTTCCAGCGCAGTGCTTGATACCTTGATTTGCATATTATCAGACGGAATATCTAACAATCGCCCATCAAACGTATAATGTTCACCGATATATATCTGCCTGGTGGTTGGTGTTCGAACCCAGATAGGTGGCCGTACCTGAACATCAAATTCGACAGTCGCTTTTTCATCATCGGAAATTCTGGTGCCGACAATTTTGATATGTTGGTCTTTTTGACCTATACCGATTAGCTTCGTTTCAGGAGTACTGATGATCTCCTGGGCCACGGACTCGCTTCCTTCAACTATGTCGAACAGAAAATCAGTTTTATCCTTTACACCACCAATAAAAATGTGGACTTCCCACATCAGTCCTTCCAGGACCGAATAAACTTCTTTCGGAGTTTGCATTGTAAATGGTGAACTATTTCCACCACCGGAAGGAACAATAGCATTGGGCAACGTTTTAGACAGATGAATTTGTCCAACCTGTCCTATCGCGGTAATCAGTTTATTAACGATTTTCTCATCTTTATAAGCCTCAAACCAGCGTTGCCGAACTTGCTGGTTGAACTCAGGTGTTACTGAGATCTCTGCTGTAACATTGAATGGATTGTTTCCGCTTCTACCAAATACTTCCTTAGGGATTTCGGAGTAATACCAATCAGCCATGTTATCATCTTGGAGTGGTTTTAAAGAAAACTCCAATTCCTCTGGCTCTCCTACTTCATCGGCATCGGTTGATGTAACCGGAGTAAACCTGACCGTACCGACTAATGAGCTACGCTTATAGAACCCGGTTAATTTTACATTTAATGTCAGTGTATGCCGCTCATTTAGTGGCTCAACACGCTCAATATTGACCAGCTGCTGAATTTTCTCACGGGCTATTTCAAGCAATATGTTATTCTGGCGTTTTTTGTAGTTCTTTACCTCACCTTCCAAGGCAAAAAAGCTGATTATTGTGGCCAGGTAGATAACGAAATAAACCTCAACGCCCTTTTTCATTATCTACCTCTTGTTTGCCTCAACCGCGGTACTAAGCAGGTGCTGGATTTCCTGCCTAATTCTCAGTGTTATCTGCTCATCAATCAATTGATTAAGGCTTGTAGTAAACTTGCTAATCTCTTCCGAATGTTTCTGAATTGTGTTTTCATTTGAAGCTAATTGTGACAGTAAATCAGCTGATGCATCTGAGAATTTTATGAAATTGGAATAGGATTCATCCAATTCTCCGTCTGCAAAATGTTTTAACTTATCGGTGACATCTGTTAAACTTGAATACTGTTGTTCCAAGTTAACGTTCTGTTTTCTCAGCTCCTCAATTTCTGCTGTAACCGACGTGCTCATATCCTGTATATTTTTGGCAACTTCAGGCATGTCATTGCTGTACTGGGTCTGTAAAATCCGGTTTTGCTCCCTTAACTGGGCTACTTCTGCTGATATCGTTTCAGACATATGCCTTAATTGCATAGCGACTTCAGGCATATCGTGAGTTTTTACTTTAAAACTCTCCTTAACTTCTTCTTCTTTACTTGAGGAGTAAATTGTATAGGCGTAGAGTAATAAAACGGCAAATTCTATACCTAGGGCTCCGATTGTAATAAATTCTACAAATCCGAATCCCTCATCGGTCATTTGTAACAGTGTCCTGAGACCAACAACAACAATTAGAATCGCTGCACCGGTGTAGACAAGAGCGGTGCGGGTCCCAACCTTTGAAGTCATGCTACGTGGTTTCTTCTTTGTGTCAGTCAATTTGTTTTTCTTTGTCAGCATATCTCAAGCCTAGTTATGTCCGTAATTTTCTGTAATTTCAAAAAAGGGGTCACAGTTTTCTCTTA
>CAYPJE010000042.1:0-27677 GCA_964410945.1 uncultured bacterium | reverse complement strand
CCAGGGAATGCTGAGACTATCATCCAAATACCTACTGGTGCGAAGTTTTTACCATTTATGTCACTTATTTTAAAATCAAACCAATCATCCAGTTGTTTAATGCCACCATATCCTGTATAAATGCCACCAACGATGATTGCGGGAATTACATATGGTGAAATAATTTTTTTATGGGTCTCAATCGTCACCCAAATTTTGTCTAAATCCAGCAGGTTTATATTGACTTCAGAATTTTCATGGGCCACGATCAGAATATCATTGGTAAATGAAATCAGTTCCGCGCTTTTATATACAGTACCATCTACTGTAGCAATATTGAAAGTTGACCCAGCTGATAAAACATCAATAATCACCACGACAATGAAGATAATGCAATTATTATCGAACTTCCGCATATAACTCCCGGTTAATTTCTGGAATTCTAATAATCAATATGTTATAAAGCAATAATAATGGGGATGCGAACACCACATCCTCATGAGATATTACTTATAAACGTACCTGGTACGCCCATGTACGGCGGTCAGTAATGTATACGGTGTTAACCCGATGGCAGCCGATATTTCTTCGGTACGGATGACATTCTCACCATCATCACCAAACATCAGCACCTCATCACCTACCGCCGGTTTCTCACCTTCGAAATTCACCATAAACTGGTCCATGCAGACCCGGCCGGCGATCTTGAATTTTTTACCCTGCCACATCACATGGCCCATCTCATACCAGGGACGGGGGAAACCGTCGGCGAACCCGCACTGGATCACGCCAACCGTAGTATCTGAATCAGGTGCATAGACGCCGCCATAACTTATCTGGGTACCTGCCTTTACTTCCCGCACTGTAGTTATCGAGGCCCGGTAATCCATAACCGGTTTGATCGGCATGTCCGTGGGAACCTCATTGGAAGGAAAAGCCCCGTACAACAGAAGCCCCACACGAATCAGGTCATACCAGGCGTCGGGATGGCTGAGAACGGCACCACTGTTAGAAAAATGCACATATTCTATCGGCATGCTGATTGCCTTTGCGGCTTCCACACAGCGATTGAAATTGGCCATCTGGAATTTGGCGTATGTCGGGTCACCTTCATCGGCAGTGGCAAAATGGGAGTACATTCCCTCCAATTCAATACCTTCCAGCTTCTGGATTTTCTTTAATAATTCAGGTACATCCTCGTGAGGAACACCCAAGCGGGTCATTCCCGTATCGATTTTCAAATGTAGCTTGGGACAGTTACCGGTCTGTCGGTAATAATCCACAAACCAGTCCAAGTCGTCTCTCCAGGATACGATCAGGGTCAGGTTCAATTCATCGGCCAGGTGAATTTCATCCTTGTCGGTACGACTAAAAATCAGGATATCGTCGGTTATCCCGGCATCACGTAACTCCATGGCTTCTCTGACTGTGTAAACGGCAAAATAGTCTGAGCCGGCTTTTTTCAAGGCTTTGGCAACTTCAACGGCGCCGTGGCCATAGGCATTAGCCTTCACAACGGTCATCAGGCGTCGGCCATCGACATGTTTTTTGATCAGATTATAATTATATACCAGGTTGTCTAAATGAATTACTGCTTTCGGTCCGTACATTGCTCCGTATTCCTATTTAATTTTCAATTATTTCCCAGTCGTGGAACCAGCTCCACTGATTGAAATAGAGATTTCCTCCCCGCCATTCGACTTCGCCACGCTGTGAATCAACTGTTTCCGAACGGGGATGAACTTTGGCCGGGTAAAAAGGTTGTGAATAGTCATCATTATAGATCGTGCGGTAACTGTCCATGCCGCTCACATAGAACCATTTACCGTCTTTGTTGTCAACATCACGAATCCCGTAAGTGGGATCCATGGGGCTCCAACCGTAAGGTTCGAAATAGATAATTCCCCAGTCATGCATACTGTCGTTAGGCGGTTTGAATTCCCATCCCGACTGCCAGCGGGCCGGGATTCCATTCATCCGGCAAAGCGTTATGAATGTCAAGGCCTGAATCCCGCAATCGCCATGTTTGTTGGCAATGGCATAAGCGGGGATATTCCGGATGGTGGAATATTCTCGGGCTGAAGCCCAGGGAATATTGTCATCAACCCATTTAAAAAGCTTTCTGGCAATCAGGTAGGGATTAGTCTCATCCCCAACAACTTTTGCGGATATAGCCTGCAATTCAGGTGTAAAAACTATATGCGGGGGCCGTTCACTCAGGTGCTCCTGAAGATTTTCATCGGTAACTGCTACAACCTGCCCCGGGTCAATATCAATCCAGGTGCCATAAGCTGTATATTCATATTCAACTTCAAAACGGGTCGTTTCACCAGGGTCAGCTATTTTCTCAAAATAAATTGTACGCTGGAGGGCATCGGCGGGGGCCATGATACTTTGATCCGGGCTGGTATTAAGCAATCGGACCCCCTCCTGTCGACCAGGTATCACCCTTGGGAACGGTATCCAGCAGCGAATGGTCTCCCCGGCGGGAACTGCATCGGCATCCACCTCCAGGGCCTGTTTGATCCGCAACCGAACCGGTTTGACAAATGGCCCTCGGCCAGACTTAACGGCGCCGATAATCCGGGCATTATGCTGATCGATATTTACATCGACACCCGAACCCGGTGTCGGGGTGTCAGCCTTATGCAGTTCAGCCCAAATCTTACGCGCTTCAGCATCGATCCGGAACAGGTTACGGCCAGCCCGGTTAAAATATCGCTTTTCCCCATCGATTAACTTCCATTCCAAGGCCTGACTGGTCTCCCAGCGCATGAAATCTTCATCACTAGCGTCGGGAATATATTCCCTGACATACTCCCTTATCTCAACCTCAGTTTTGGTGAAATCGATTCTGATCCGCTCTATACGATCCAGTTCGAAAGCCAAACCGAGTTTATCTCTGGTTGACAAAGTGTTGTCATTCACAAGCAGATCGCAAATGACACCAGCAGCGGCGGTATATTCCCCGTTTGCGATTAATTTTTTGTAATCCGGACTGGCACTGGTATTCATGACACAGTTCCCCACAAAAATACAGGTCCCGGCGAGGGCAAAAATACTGATGAACAATTTTATTATCTTCATAAGCAATCCTGGCTTGGTACCTTATGATAATTACTGAAAATCCTCGCTTGAAATTACATCGAAATACTGATTACCCTGTCAGATAAATACCATCGTTATTTACTCAATGGTGCCCCACAGGTAAACCCGTACCTGCACGACGTAGCTGTTTTCGGCACGAAGGCGTGGTCCCATTTAATTACCCGCCTTCGTCACGCCAAGGCGCGACTACGCCGCGGTTATCCGCCTGATTCTTGGGGCGAACATCACGCCGAAGCAACTGATCTGTAACTTTTTGCGCATTCATCCACGGGCAAGCCCGTTGTCTTCTGCAAAGGCGTATAAAAAAAGCCCTGTCGATAACCGGCAGGGCTTTTAATATGGTTGGTCTCAGCCTAGAATCTCACACCGATCGTGACGCGCGGGACGCCACCCAGGTCGGTAAAATCAGTGTAGGAATAATCAATCTTCAATATGGTTGAACTGCCCCACAGGCGGTAATGAATTCCACCACCCAGGGTCAGGCCTTCCTCACTGTCTTCCCGGAACAGATTGGCATAGCCGCCACGGATGAAAAAGGTTTCGGCAAAACCATATTCCAGTCCAACATTGACCGCCTCGGTGTTGTCGTTGGGATGAATGGCATCCAAACCAAAACTCAGGCGCATCTGATCGGTTTCCAGTAATTCGCCAGACAGTCCGACCCGGAACATCAGCGGCAGCGGGTACTTCTCTGTTTCATACTGGGCATTTACCGTATTCACATTACCCTCATTCTGCGGATCGGGATCGTTTGAGAACAGGATATCACGCCCGGAGAGTTGCATATCACCGCCATAGTTGGAAATGGTGGCGCCCAGGCGAATCCCGTTGAACGGGGTAACGAACAGGGCCCCAATATCAGCAGCCACAGTTGAAGCACTCATATGCCACAGACGCTGCTGGATCAACTTGATATTTCCACCGATTGAGAAACGATCCGATAAGCGGCGGCCATAGGCCAGTGAAATGGCAAAATCGCTGGCATCCCAGTATTCATTGGTACCTTCCGGTTCATAAACCGTAGTTACTTCCGATTCCGGAACGCCAAGCTGGGTTACAGCCAGGCCCAGGGAACCGAAGCGCTGGGCATTGATTACCAGACCGATATAGTTAAAGGAAGTTCCTGCCAGCCAGTCGCTGTTATTGAACAGGAATTCGACCCCTTTAACATTGGCGATCCCGGCCGGATTCCAAAAGATCGAACTGGCATCACCTTCCATGGCCACATAGGCATTACCCATGGCAGCACTGCGGGCATCAACCCCGATTTTCAGGAATTGTGCAGCGGTGGTACCAGACTTGGTAATGGTCTGAGTATTATCCAGTTGGGACCAGCCAACCTGCACAACCATCAATAAAACCAGAACTGATTTTAAAACTAGTTTACTTGTCTTCATTAATCGTCCTTGGAATACAATCATTTTATCACCCCAAACCTTCCGATTTTCTCGCCAAGTTCACCGGCATCCACATGATAGATGTAGACCCCGTAGGCGATGGGGAAATTATCCTGAGTCGTCAAATCCCAGAATTCAATACCATCATCCATGGCTGAATCATGGTGGATCACATCCACCAACTCACCAGTTATGGTGTAAATCTTGATAGTACACTGCTGAGGAAGATGGTTGAAGTATAACCGGCTCGGCCCACGATCCAACGTATTCTGGTGATCGATCGGCTCCAGAGCATTGGTGATCACATAGGGATTGGGTACAACGGAGATTCGATCCAGATCGTTTTTCGCCGAGGCGCTTTCTACCTTGGCACCGGATGTTTCGAAGCGATACACATCGTCGCTGTCAAATGGGCGCGTTGTCTTAATGTAGAAGACATCTCCTTCACCAGGCGCTACCGTATCAACACCTGAGGGATAGTTGAAAGTGAATTCCCAGGTATACTGAACCGGATCCAGTGTCTCAAGAATGATCACCCGTTCACCTGGTGTGAACAGGCTGTCATTTTTCACCGTCTCGAGAACAAACATTGGCTTCTTGGCCGGTATACGACCCGAGGTCACATCCCAGACCTCAAAATTGGTCTTTATGTAACCATAATTTGTTCTGCTGCTGGAATCGACCAGTTCATCGAAGAAACGAATCTCATAATCACCGGGAAAGGCATAGGTCGCAATGTTATTGAAAGGCTTTACTGCCCCTACCCAGGTGGATTGACTGGTAGAACTCCAATCAGTACCGTTCTCAGCGTCAAGTAAAGCCAGGTCTTCATCCTGAGTATAGATTTTCAGACCATCAAAGACCGGATTACTTTCTTCCATATTCAACAGCTTACTGGCAACCACCGGATAATGGAGGTATTCAGCCAGATAATAACCATCAGTCAAAGCACCGCTAGAATGGGCCATCAACAATCCTGACTCAGGAAGTAATTCATAATCCACTGAGTCAGTATAAACGACCGATCCGTCAGGATTTTTAAGGATAAAACTGGAATCCAGAACAGCCGTTTTTTCCAGGGCCACATATTGATCGAGGCGGATAAACACAGAATCATAGATCACGCCGGAGTCCAGAATCGTATAGGTAGTTGGAGAACTATCGAAATAAATGTAGAATACATTTTCATCTTCAATCATCCGGGAGTCGATAACCTCCAGGCTCAGATCACCGGTGGCCACACCGCCAACATGGTCGATGGCATCATCAACAACCTGACCAATGGAATAACCAGCCGACGGAGCACGGGGTACAACCTGAACGGTATTGACATCCAACATGACTTCATTGGTCTCCGGATTCAGGGTAATTGTCCGCGAACATTCTGTGGGTGCAATCTCCAGGCTGTCATCACCATGGTCATAGGAAACAACCGCGTAATAATAAGTCTGCCCGTTGACTACATTATTGGAATCCACATAAGAATGGATTAATCCCGTATTATTACCCAGATTATAGAAGGTACCACGACCGGTGAAAGGTATTGATGCTAAACCGCTGTACTCATTATCCAGGTCAAATTTAGCCGGGGCACCAGTAACCTGTTTCAGGGGTTCCAGTAAGAAGTTCGAACCATATGAGTCAGTAATGGTCTGCTGATCCAGGAAGCCCGGGTCCAGACTTCGGTAAATCACATAACCTTCGAAATCATAGGTCTCTGAAATCGGATCGAAAGAATCTTCCGCTGTATCATCCCAATAGAGGGTTACCTGTTCATCGCCAGGGACGACTGTAATATTCGGTTTGGTCGGTGGTTTGGCAAACTGGTAGTTCTTCTCGTAAATATCCTGGGCTGTCAGGGCGTTCAGGGTCAGATCTTCCTGGTCCTGTCCAATCAGCAGGGCAATTGAGAACCGGCGAGTTTCACCGGCATCCAGGTCGATGGGACCTGAGCTGTAGATGAATACATAGTCACCGGCATTTTCAGTATTTCCGGAGTCGAATACATCAGGCTGAATGAATTCCTGCCAGACACGATGGTCATTGGACAGACGATTCTGCGATGTAAAGGCTGGAGCGGAGAATCCAGTCAGACCAATCATATCGGATTCATCCAGGTCGGTCCATTCAAAATTAGGTTCACCAGGATATAGGATATCGAACCGGTCACCAGCTGTGGGAATACCATCGTCTTCCCCTTCGTCACCGGTATTGGCAACACCATCTTTCCCCAAATCATGTTTTTCAGGATCCCAGTCACCGTCATCATCGATACCATTGGTCTGACTCTCATCGATCATTCCATCATTGTCATTATCAACACCATCGGTGGGATCACCGGGACTCTCCAGGAATTTATATCCGAACCAACCTGGTACACGGCTTTTCTCACCCAGGTTATTTTCGTCCCAGGCATAGACCATGTTCAAATCTTTATCGAAGGATGACAGATCATCGCTCCAGTCGCTGGGGCCGCCGATATGGGGATCACCCCACATACCGAAGATCACCTGTTCAAGATCCTTGGGACTCTTATTGGTTACCTTATAGATCAGGAAGATAATATCTTCAGCCAGGGGATTGGCCCACTGATAATAACGGCTTTCAATTTCCAGTCCCAGTCCGCGACGGCTGCTGTCATCGGGAAATGGATAATATTTAAATTCCTTATTCGTGCGGTCATCCACCACAAAGAATGATTCCATATCTGAGTTGGATGAACCCTGTTGCAGAGCACCGGGCCAGACATACTGTTTCTGGCTGGCACTGTACCATCCGTCAGCCCAACTGTCCTGCTTACCATCCCCGTCACGGTCAATATCGGTTGAGGTTGGAATATATTCATAATCGGGATCGGCATACTCAACACCTTCATCGCTGTAGGCCAAGGCCTGCCAGCCCCAAAATTCCAGTCCATCCGGCGATGTTTCACCTCCCAGACTGACCAGACCGTCACTGATCACATGGGCCATATATATCGGTCGGTCGATGGGACCGACATCAAGAATTATATCATTTCCGAAAATACTGGACATGGTACCACTCAGATCGGTATATGAGAAGCGGACATCGTCATCATTATCAACGATCCCAAGGATTACACAGGCTGCCGGTTGGGAAGTTGAGTTCAGTTTCAGCAGCAAGGTGTCACCGACAATCACATTGGATAGATTAACGGCAAATCCAGCCTGATCGCTGGAGGGTGCATCCAAATTGAATATGCCGGGGCCTGGGCTGTCGTTAATAGCATCTTTATTAAATACCATCCGGCCGCTGAGTGTATCCCAATCCGCCTTCCAGGTGAAATCATAGGAAGGAACCGTGCCGCCTGTTCCGACAAAATCCACTGTCTGGCCATTGACATAGGCGTCCAGGTGGCTGTCGTAGGCCACCTCAACTTCGGCGTGAATGAAAGGACCGAATTCATACCCATAACCAAGGTTTTCCCAGATAATGTCGGTAGTACTGTTTCCAGGTGAACTGATCGATCCGAAGTTCCAGATTTCTGCTGTAATCTTGTTACCGGTCAGAATTGCTTTCTGGCGCCGAAGTAACTGGTCATCGTCAGCCGTTTCCAACTGTTTGGCCAAAACATCATTGCGCCATTCAAAATAGTCTTCTATCTCTCTATCTGACCAGGTTTTTTCGGGACCCTGGAGATATTTCTCCTGGATCTTGGCTTTACTGTCAAATAGTCCCCGGCCTTGCAGCGGAATCAGGATTAAAACACTGATAATAATCAGTACCATCGGTTTCCAGATTGCTCGGGATGAAAAATTTTGTGTTTGCATCAGTATAATCTCCTTATACCTTAAAAGTCGACCGAAAGGCCCAGTTGTACCGAACGGGGAGCTCTGTAATAGTTCGGTCTCTGCTGATATTCTTCCCAGGTATGAATTCCCGGTTCTCCATAATGGCTCTTGAAGCCTTCCGTTTCCTGGGTGGTCTGATTGACAAAGGTATACCCGGCACGGCCGGTGTCATCATAGACATAGCGTTCGTTCAAGGTATCAAACAGATTGTAAAATTGTACCAGGAAGGTCATGCTCATGCCACCGATCTTGAAATGCTTGGAAGCCCGTAAATCAACATTTCTCTGTAACGGCTTACGGGAGCTGTTCTCTTCAGGAACATAATTTACCTGGTCCAGCTCAGGAGTGTAAGGCCAACCGGTGGATATAGATCCAATCGCACTCAATGACCAGTTCCCCGGTTCACTGACCGTAACCGTGGCATTCAACACATGGCTCTGATCCCAATCCAGGGGAACAATCTCTTTGGCCTCTTCCTCACCGGTCAGGGCATTAAAGTAAAATGAACCTGAACTCAGACTGTTACCTTCGGTAACCTGGTAGGAATAATCAATAAATGCTGAGGTCTTTGAGACACGATCCCAGCGTTTGGTCAGACTGACAGCCATACCCTTGATAGCACCATAATCTTTATTCAGGTAGACACTATAGGAAGTGGGACCAAAGGTTGGGGAATCATACTTAATGCTCTGGGAGGCCAGCAAATCCCTGATATCCTTGTAGAATACACTGGCTTCCAGGGCCAATACCCTGGTCATCTGTTGCTGTAAGCCAAATTCATAAAGCACCGTTTTCTCAGGTTTCAAATCAGGGTTACCAATATTTTCGGGTGACAGGTTTGCACCGAATATATCCTTATTATACAGAGCCGTCATCGACGGCATCTGGTAAAAGTGACCATAGGAAAAATGCAGGATACCTTCATCCGTAATCGGGAAGGAAACACCCAGGCGCGGTGAGACCACTTTTTTCACCGAAGCAGGTTCCCAGCTTTCGGCTTCTTCCGGAGCCAGAAGATCAGCGATATAATCGGCATTAGGATCAAAATAATCACCGCGGACGCCAACATTGATGATCATGTTGGGGTATTCAATCTTGTCCTGAATATATGCGGAAAAGAAAGTGGCCTTCTCGTCATAATAGGTATGATATGGTGATGTATTAGCGTCCAGCACCGTCGGTTCCAAATACTCCTGCTCATCATATAAGACGGTGAATTCATCCTCTTCCAGGTTATCTATCCGTACACTAATTCCTGTTTTCACTTCATGCTTGGAATTGACCTGACTGGTCAAATCGAATTTTCCACCGTCGGTGGTTGAGACCTGGGAAAGGTGTCCCATCTGAGTACCGCCAAAAAGGAATGTATAAGCACTGGGTTCACCTATGATATTATAGGTGGACACATAACGTTCATCTTCGGGATCCTCATACACGTAATAGTGATAATCAGTAGTTGCATGATAATAATTCAAAATATAAAAGCTTTTCCCAAAGGATTGGTTAATCTTAAAAGAAAGATTTGAATTATCACGGAAACGAGTGTAGGTACCATCAGGATTATATTTATAATCATGAGCGTATAACTGGTATTCCCGGGAATCATTGATGTACTGCATTGAGAATTTCAGTTTAGGTGAAAACCGGAAAGTAAGTTTACCCAGCAGATTCAACCTCATCGAGGGTGCCATGGCAACGTAGCTGCTGTCGCCATTCATTTCGTAATACCAATAATCATCATTGCGAAAATCCCCTTCATCAGTCGGTAAATGTTCGCGAATACCATAATAATAGCCTTCACTATTGGAATAGCGACCGCTGAAATTGAAAGTAAATCTTCCCGGCGTGAACAACAACGGTACGGGACCGGTAAAGGTCCAGTCCAGTGTTTTGTTGGTGATAATATTTACATCATCGATATTGACGAATATATCGTCGTGCTCGGAAATATAGTCACCGGTTCGCAGGGTAACGGATCCGTCGTAATCAGCATCGCCTTCCTTGATCTGAATATTGACGATACCACTCATGGCATTACCATATTCGGCGTTGAAGGCACCACTTACTACCTTCATCTCATCCAGGGCTTTATTGGATACGTTGACTGCCAATCCGTTAGTTGAAAATGGATTGGCTACCGATACACCATCGATATAATATCCGACTTCATTGGAGCGTCCGCCGCGAACATGCAGCGCACCATCGGCCCCCAGATTTACACCGGCCTGGGTAGTCAGTACGCCCAGGAATGTTTCTACCGGCAATTCTTTAATTTCTTCTGAAGTAGTAATCTTTTGGGAGGCTGTTAAATCTTTGTGTACCATCCGCCGTTCGGCAGTTACAACAACTTCCTGGCCTTCTAATACTTCTAAATCCAGTGCAAAATTTTCACGGGCAGTCTGATCGGAACTGACCCGTAATTCGGTAACGCGGATATTTTGATATCCGATCGCGGTTACCTTGATGGTATAATCACCAGCCGGGACATTCAGGATCACATATTCTCCATTAATGTCCGAGGCGGCGCCAATGGACAACTCTTCCACGACAACATTTACACCGGGAAGTGGTTCATTGGTATCAGAGCTGGTTATCCGGCCAGCTATTTTACCAGCTGCTGCCTGCAGGACTGATCCCAGCATCAGGCTGATTAAAATTATTTTAATAATTTGGCTGCTTCTAATTTTCATCGGAAAATTTCTCCATCCGAGTTGGGATGTTCTTATACTGCTTAACTGTCAATTTTTGATTGGTTATTAAATAGAAAAAGGCAGGGCTCCGGAGAGCCCTGCCAAATAAACCAACTATTTAAGCAATGTCATCATTTTGGTTGTGCGGAAGTTACCCCACTCCAGGGAGTAGATGTAAGCACCACTGGCAACCTTCATTCCGGCATCGTTTAAGCCATTCCACTGGACGTGATGTTCACCGGCAGTGCGAAATTCATTGCCGATCAGGGTACGTACCAGTTGACCGCGGACATTATAAATCTTCAATGAGACTTTTTTATCCAACGGCAGAATGAAATCAATATTGGTAACCGGGTTGAATGGATTCGGGTAGTTCGGGAGCAGTTTGTAATCTTCAGGAGTTACAAATGTCAGCTCTTCGACACCAACGCCGCTTTCGGCGAATTCGAATAACATTCCGACCCAGCTCCGTTCGTTCAGAACTTTCGTTTCGACTGTGTCATAATCGGAGTTTGTGGTATTCCAGGTGATCGTGGTAGTAGTGATACTATCGACGTTACTCTGGAAACTGGCGAACAACTCAAAATTGGTGTCACCATCAAAGTCAAGTCCGGTTCCCTGGAAATGACTCTGTACCTTCGACGCGAATACACCAGTGTGACTGAAAGTCGTGGTGGTGGCGCCGTTCTCATCGGTTACAACTTTAATATCACGGAGCAGATCCTGCTCACCGGTATAGATGATTTCGGTCTGGTAGTCAGCCGGATTCCGTGGATCGGTACCGACCAACTGGGTCCTTGAAATGGTCTGGGGATAAGCAGTACCAACAAAGATATCATCTTTGCTGTTGCCATCGATATCAAACAGGCTGATACCGAATTTTCCAAGACCTTCAACAACCTTAACGATATGATCGCCACTGACTGCCAGAACATCATCACCCGATTCATAATCGACTACATAAAGGTCAGCGGTATAATAGTTCGGGAAGAAAGCTTCGTCGTCACCATTACCATCGACATCACCAGCAGCACCACCGAACAGGGATACATGATCGGATGGATATGTAGCCTGGTAGTAGCGGGTGTCTGATGTTAACGGAGCAGCAGCATAGCTGTCAGCACCGGTCGCATCGATATTGTAGAAGTTCATGTAGTTCCAGGTGGTGTTAACCAGCTCGTAGGTTCCGTCACCATCCAGGTCAGCGGGTTGTGAATGGTAGGGAGAACCGCCACCATAGTCACCGCGTTCCAGGAAGAATTCTGAACCCCAGGTTTCCAGTCCGGTTCCACCGGCGTTATGTTCAATATCACCATCAACGGACATGATAATAGTTCCACGGTCTCCGCCGGAATTACGGCGAATCATGGAAATCAGTTCTTCCTGTCCATCACTATCGATATCGAAAATAGTGGAACGTTCATGGTCGCCACGGAAAGCGCTGAAAGCACCGGGGCAGCAGGTATCCAGCTCAACCAGACAGAGGGATGAATAGGTCGTGCCGTAGTTATCACTGCCAGTCACGCCATCCCATTCATAGATATACCAGCCGGGAAGGGCTTTGTTAGAGGACGGGAAAACGATTTCCTGTTTTCCGTCACTGTCCAGGTCACCTACTGAAACGGTACGCGGGTTACTGGTTCCGTATGAATTGACCGAATCAACATCCGGGGAAGCCCAGACCATATCGAAAGCGTTTCCAGTGGCATCATATTCAAATACCATGACGCGTTTCTTGACATAATCGGTCAGGATAACTTCATCGATACCATCCTGGTCCATATCCATACCGGCAATACCGGTACGGGAGTTTCCGGAGAAATCCTTAACAAAGGAAGTATCTTCGGAATCGGAATGCAGGATATTTGCTACGTTAGTCCAGTTGGCAGCCACAGGTGAATCGGTGTAAGGATTGTATTCCAGAATTACCAAAGAATTCTGTCCAACTTCAGTTGCTTTGATATTACAAACAGCAACTTCCTTGAAGCCATCGCCATCCATGTCAACCGGTGAGATTGAATTGGGATAGTAACGATCGGCATCGCCGCCAATAGTATTGTAAATCTCAGTGATTACATAGCTGTTAATATCAGTTGGGTCGCCAATACCATTGTACTCAACCATATTGACATATTCATCGGTACCGCAGGATATCACAATATCTTCATCGCCATCACCATTCAGGTCACCGATTGAGGCACCACGGGAATTCCCGGTACCAATCATACCAACCTGAATTACAGCATCAGCATCGATTTCAGTGACTGAGCTGTCAACATCATCGATATAATAGAGCATACCATCGGTCATGGGCAGCCAGGCTTCAAGAGCACCATCGCCGTCAATATCCTTGAAAAACATGTCATGCTTGTTGAATGATCCGGGATCGTTATCGGCATATAACTGATTCAGATCAACCTGCAGGGCATATTCATTGGTATCGGTAACCTCAACAATGGCCATGCTGAACATATCCCAGGTATTAACCCAGACTTCATTCAGACCATCGTCATCGAAATCGACAACCATCAGGTCATAGACACCGCCACCACCGAGTGTAGTATCACCCAGTTCATATTCCAGGGTGAAATCGGCGAAATCGTCAAAACCTTCCGTAGCAAGCGATAAGATCTGCAACCGGCGGGCACCACGATCGATTGCCAGCAACTCGATGTCACCATCATTATCGATATCTTCCAGCTGGAAACCGGCGGGACGGAAATTATCGGCTACGGCATAACCATGTGTATAAACCAACGTAGGAGTAGTTGGAAATACACCCTGGGCATCCTGTTCAAAGATATAGGTTCCCCAAGTGTTATCATTGCTGCCACTGGCTGGCGGGATACCGAAATAGATCTCATTCAAGCCATCTTCATCGATATCACCAACACCTAAACCTGGTAATGAATTACTGAGTTCGGGTGACTGGAAACCCCAGACGTAAGCATAGCTGTCGTTGCCATCTGTTTCATATAGATAGACATCAATGTGACCCGGATCGGGACCACCAGGTGCCAGTGTTTCATCTAATGTAAACAGAATTTCACGAAGACCATCGCCGTCCAAATCCAATCCGGTCATTACGTTTTCACCACCATAACCGTCACGGTCTACGATGTCATCACTGGTATTAGGGTCAAGTGACCACGATACTGTGAAACCATCAGCAACGGTTTGTGAAAAGACAAATGCCGGAATTGCAACTAAGAGCATCATTAATGACCAATGTCGCTTTAGCTGTAAATTCATGGGCTAATCCTCCATTGTATGTTTAAGAAAAAGCTTTGATTCTATTTGTCAACCTTTAAGAAGGTTAATACTGCAAATGAATATAAATCACCACTTATAAAAACAATGAGGGCAATGTCCGTTCTCTGGAACCAGCGAATACCAGGTCTGTACTCCCTGTCCCCATCCGCTCAACATGCCTAGCTCATGCTATCAAATGGGCAATTTTCACATGCAACCGAATCAAAAAATAAGAGATAACTTTCTGACGAGTTTTCTCCAATCCTCAATCAAAACTACTGCCCCTCAAATTATATAGCAAGTTAAAAAGTTGTGGATGTCTATACAGCCAATGAATATTTATTCAAATACTTTAGATGGTTCACGGTAAAATTCATTTTAATTGATTTTTAGAATGGTCTAATATCCCACATGAATCAAAATACTATTACGAAGATTTCAACATCAATTATTCCAGTACTGATTGTCCTGCTGATCGGCTGCCAATCAAAAAATAAAGTCAATGAAATGGAAAATATCGATAGCATAATTGCTAAAGTAAAACAAACCTGGGCACCCGACAAACGAGTGGCCATATTTAAAATTGAAAATGAATTGGTAGACAGTATTCAAGTCCTGACCGGTGAGACTAATCTAGAATCGGCCCATGCAGACCTGGTCAAGAAACTGACCAAGGCTAAAATAAAGTTTGATGACCAGATAAAATTACTCCCCTCAGAAGAATTAGGTGAGAAGCATTATGGCCTTGTCAGGATATCTGTCGCTAACATCCGTTCCGAGCCGGCGCATTCAGCCGAACTGGCTACCCAGGCCCTTCTGGGTACGGCACTTAAAGTTTATAAAAAAGATAGTTACTGGTACCTGGTCCAGACACCGGACGGATACATTTCCTGGGTAGATGCCAGCGGTATCCAATTGATGACTGAGCAGGAAAAGGATGACTGGATCAAGGCTGATAAAATCATATATCTGGAAGACAGTGGCTATGCCTTTGAAACCACGGCCGAAAACGAGCGGGTATCGGACCTGGTGGCCGGTGATTTGTTGATACTGCTTGATGAAACTGAAAAACATTATGCCGTTGAATTTCCCGATGGGCGTACAGCCTTTATTCCTAGAGGTGCAGCTCAACCATTTGACAATTGGTTGAAAGACACCTCCCCTACACCGGAAAACCTTGTGGCTGATGCCCGACGCTTTATTGGACTTCCTTATCTCTGGGGTGGTACATCGACTAAGAATTTTGATTGCAGCGGTTTTACAAAAACGATTTATTTTTTAAATGGTGTAGTGCTGGCCCGGGATGCGTCCCAACAGGTACATACCGGTGATCCGGTTGATACCGAAAAAGGATTTGAAAAGCTTGAGGTTGGTGACCTGCTGTTTTTCGGCCGGGCCGCCACCGATTCTACCAGTGAACGGATTACTCACGTGGGAATCTACATTGGCGACACGGAATTCATCCATGCTTCCGGCCTGGTGAAGATTAACAGCCTGGATCCCACCCGCTCAAATTTCAATCAATACCGCTACGACAACTTCATTCGTGCCCGCCGGGTTCTGTCTTCGCTGAACAAAAATGGTATTGTTATGGTAAAAGATCATCCGGCCTACGTTCAACAATGAAACTTACCCATCGCCCCTATACCCTGGAACTGAAACACGTCTTTAAAGTAGCGGTACATTCGAGGACCACTACTCCCGCCTACCTGACTGAAATCGAATATCAGGGCGTTACAGGTTATGGTGAAGCATCGATGCCGCCCTACCTGGGAGAGTCACAGAAAACGGTATCCACTTTCCTGGATCAAGTCGATTTATCCCGATTCAAAGATCCTTTTCTAATGGATGAAATCCTCACTGATGTGGATCAGATTGCTCCCGGAAATCATGCCGCCAAAGCTGCCCTGGATATTGCCCTCCACGACCTGGTCGGGAAAATGATCGGACAACCCTGGTACAAAATCTGGGGCTTTGATGCCGCAAAAACACCAGACACGACCTATACAATCGGTATTGACACACCCGAGATGATTCGAACCAAAGTGCGCGAAGCCGAACCTTATAATATTATCAAGATCAAACTGGGTTCTGACAATGACAGTGAGATAGTAAATACAATCCGCTCGGTGACTGACAAACCACTAACGATAGACGCCAACCAGGGCTGGACAGATAAACACCAGGCCCTGGAAATGGTGGAGTGGCTGAATGAACAAAATTGCCTGCTGATCGAACAACCCATGCCGAAGGAACTGCTGGATGAAACAGCCTGGCTGAATGAGCACAGTCCCCTCCCCATCATCGCTGATGAAGCCTGCCAGCGGTTAAGTGATGTGACACGGCTGAAAGGTATCTACTCCGGCATTAATATAAAATTGATGAAATGCACCGGAATGCGGGAGGCCCATAAAATGCTGACCCTGGCCCGTTCACTGGGAATGGAAGTGATGCTGGGTTGTATGACCGAAACATCCTGTGCTGTATCGGCAGCTTCCCATCTGTCACCAATGGTGGACTGGGCTGACCTGGACGGCAATCTGCTGATCAGCAACGATCCCTTTAAAGGAACAGAGATAGTAAACGGGAAAATCACACTTACGGATAGGCCCGGGATTGGATTAAAATCCTGAACTAATAACATTAATCACAGCTCCAGCTTATATATACGACATTGCTTAATCAGCTAATACCATCGGATCGACAGACAGGAGTGTTTGTCGTACGGAAAATGGTCTATTATTTATCTGATGAAAATTGACTGACATTCCCCCGGCTATCTACAGCTTGAATGGTAATGGAATCTGGCTTTAACGAACGCTCCCATTCCGCACTCCAGATCATCGTCTGCCCGGACGCCACCGATCCAAGTAAAACTGCTGGTTCGTCATTCTGTACCAGATAGATATCATAAGCAGCTACCTGAACTTTATTTAGTGTATCCTCCCATTTTATGGTCATTATACCATCAGTCAGATCAACAACTACATTCTGTGGAGCATGCAGTTCGACAGGCGCTTTCCATTCCATCGCCGGAATTTCAGCCTGATTTCCAAAATATTTCGTGCCCATCGATTCCCATTTACCATGCAGGCTGCGAGAGCTGAAGAATACCATCCCCGGGAAATCCTGCCTCCGCAGATCATTAACCTGTCCTTCAGCCTCTTTCCAGGTATAAGGTTTTTCATCCCTCGTGTACCTGAAACTGCCAATTCCCGGAAAAACATAACGGTCAACGGTGTAATTATCTTTGTACAACAGGGCACGTTTCATAAACGGGGCCGTAGGATGTGAACGGGGGTGATAAATCATAGGAACGATAAAATCGATCTTGCCTAGCTCAGTCCAACGCCGGGCATCCTGGTAGACCGAATTATAAGCCGACCAATTGTTACTTTTATAGGTCCCCAGTACAGCGGCCGATACTTTCACCCAAGGCTTTGCAGTTGTTATCGCATCATAGGTTTTAGCCATAAATGCCGTGACCTGGTCGCGCTGCCAGTCCTCCCAGTCCAGTTTTAAAGGATTACCTTCCACCGAATTGAACCTGGCTACACTCACCGGATCACTGGAATAGCGATTGGCAATCGAACCTTCCGGATAGCGGATATAATCGAAATGGATTCCATCAACATCGTAATTCTCAAGAATATCCCTAACTACCGAAATAATATAATCATGAACGGCTGGTATGCCTGGTGAAAAGGAAGTGTAATGTTCAGTGATCGGCTGGGGTATTCCGCTGGAATCGCAGACGATCCATTCCGGATGGGCCAGGTACGGAGACAACGGTTGAGTAACCGGCGGCTCTCCAGGGCCGCGCCAGGCCGGGAACGTGTTGACCCAGGCATGCAGTTCGATACCATACTTGTGGGCCTCATCGATGGCCAGTTGCAGCGGATCCCAACCGGGATTCTCGCCGAAATTACCAGTCAGCAAATGCCCCCAGGGCTCAACATTGGAATTATAATAGGCATCGCCATTTCCACGAACCTGGAAAAACAGCATATTGAAATTGGCCTGGGCAGCCTGTTCAATCGTACTGGTGATATAATATTTAATCGAATCCTGGTCATGGGTGGAAGAATATTCACAATAATCAAACCGGGACATCCAGATTCCGCGGGCTTCCACATCCGGAGCCGGCAAGGTCTTGAAATGGGCACATCCAACCAGCAATACGGCATAAAACACTAAAATAACACGTAGTATCAATTTCATATTTGTCTCACTTTTTAATCATTTTCAATCTGGGACAGGAGAAAATCTTCCAGACCCGCCAATACAGCCTGGGCCAGGCTCTGCAGGTTTTCATCGGACAGCATGAACAGTTCATCTTCCGGGTGCGACATAAAAGCCCCCTCCACCAGATAGATCAGCATATCGGTCTGACGGGTAATATAGTAAGTACGATGAACCTGCCCAAATGGCTCCAGCCCCAGTTCAACCAGATGCGGATAGGTTGCCCGCGCCAGCGGCCAGTTCTGGGGACTGGTATAGTAGGTGCTGGTACCACTCACCTCCAGGGGATTGCGGCTGCTTCCCGGAGCATTATTATGAAGCCACAGGAAGATATCACCCTCCGCTTCCCTGGCAATCACCATCCTGCTTGATAACGACATTGTGGAATCAACCTGCCTGGTTGGAATAACCCGGGCACCACGTTCCTGCAACAGTCTGCCTAGGTACTGCGCATAAACCAGGTTAACATCTTTTTCACATAATCCGGTGGGACCGACTGCGCCGCGGTGTTCCCCACCATGGCCGGCATCCAGTATGAAAGTTAAATCCTTAAACGGATTGGCCGGATTCAGAACCGGTGGTTCCTTTATCTTAAGTACAAATCGTCCATTGACATATTTCCCTGAATAGCCCCATTGCTGATCAGTGTTCAGATAGACATCAAAACGCACGATATCATCATCCACAGCCTGCCAGTCGAAATGATCTATCAGGGTACAACTGTCGGGGTAAACCGTCCACTCATTCTGGAAACGGGTACGGTAAAAATAGACCGACAGTTTCTGGGGATCAATTCCCTGGACAATTTTAAACGGTACCTGGTCCGTAGTCCTGAAATTAACATTTACCCAACCTGAATCGACTTCGGAAAAAATACTGTATAACCGGGCTTCAGGAACACCTCTGCCGGAAGGCAATCTTTCCACACTCCACTTGGGAATATAGGCCGTACGATTGGCAGACAGAGCAACCTTCCACCAGCGACCCTCTTCCGCAATTCCTTCAAGAACGATTCCCGCCGGCAGATTGGATAAAATCTCACCTCCCACGGAATAGCGCACCAGATTGGCAACATCCCTGGTCTCCAGCAATACGGGCTGCACACCGGCTTTAACCGATATTAGGCCTGTTGATTTCTTTTTTATCTTCTTACCTGTGGGACCTTTCAGGTTGAATACTACCTTCTGACGATTACATTTATCATCGGGTTGAATTTGATATACACCCTCGTAAAGACCTGCTTTTTGGCCATCAGAATTAACTATTTCCTGCATGGGTAGATATTTCCCGGTCAGCCCGGGAATCTTAAAGCGAGCCTCCCCCCCGGTCGTACCAGTAAATCGGACAATAATACGATCCGGCTGGTAATACACAAGATCAGAACGTGGTTCGATCGAGTTATCCCGGATTGATGCACCGGACGCCAGCGGATCGAAATCATCATGGGAATAGTAGATATTGAATACCGTATCAACCAGGCCTGATTCACCAGTAATCCGTAGTGGATAGGAATTTAGTCCTGGTTCGAGTTCGAATAAGCCCACAAAAGCTCCACTGGAATAAACATCAATCGTATCTGATCCCAGTGTCATCACGGCCGCTGTATCACGAACCCAGCCCTGATATCGAAACTTTTTCGAAAACACGGTATCACCATTGGATGGATAGGTGAATTGATAGTCTCCGATTGTGTCACGGGCAACCAGCATCTGCTGAAAATGTTCCTCGATGGAATACAATTCAATCCAGTCTGAGCCATACCGGGTTAAAAGAACCTTTCCATGAAGTGTATCAACCCCGAATTGGAAGGTGATTATTTCATCTTTCCTCTCAAGGAATTGCTCCATCAGGCGAGCCGGACTCATCCGAGTGTCATTTGCCAGAACAAAAACATACTCGGTTGAATCGGATGGAGTTCCCATATGATGCAAACGATCATAATAGCGGTGCAACAGGGCTGTTTTATATATTAGTTCCAAACTATCCACGGATAGAGTATCCAAATTTTGATTATCAGAGAAAATCAATACTCCAGTTCCTTTTGCGGTAGGAACGGATAAAGAAAAGTAGCCGGTCTTCCCTACGGTTTCTTTGATCCGATGAAATAATAAGTTGGGATCATAATCACGGATTGAGTCGCCCGCCAAGAAAGATTCGGCGATATTTATCGATTTTGAGAAATCAGGAGTCGAAATATTTATTGTATAATCCGGGTTGGTTATCTGACTTGCAGAAATGACTGATGTTATTATCAGTATCAAGCATAAGACTGAGTTCATTTTCATTATATTACCGTCTATTTTATCCGGGCCAATTCGACCAGGATTGTCTCGTGAATCCGGTTAATCGTCCTGGTTGAAACCGGATAATTATTACAGATCAACGCGAATGACACCAACCGTCCTGATTGGGTGTGCAGGTATCCTGAGTGGCTGCGGACACCACTGATCATTCCGGTTTTAATACGGCCATTGTAGGCCAGGGCGGTACCTTTGCCAAATGACTTGACATATCCAATTCCCTCGGGATCCCCGGCCACTGAAAATGATTCATAATAGGGTCCGAACGATTGCGTTTTACTCATCGCCGTTAACCAGGTACTCAATTGCCGTGCTGAAACACGGTTGGTACGGGAAAGTCCGCTGGCATCAAATAATTGCCAGCCCAGAGTTTCTATGCCCAGTGAATCCAGAATTGTTTCCACCAGCTCCAGTCCTGCTTCCCGGCTGCCGGTTCCCGTCTCTTGCCTGGCGACTGCCAACAGCAGTTGTTCGGTATTCAGATTGACACTTTTCCGATTGGTGAAGGTTACAATCTCACTGAGCGGCGGTGACGCGATTTTTGAAATCAAATGGGAAGAATCGTATTTCTGTGAATCATAGTCGACAACCGGATCAGTAATTATTTTTATTCCATTTCGTCTTAATTCTCCGGATAAGGCTTGAGCCGCGAAGAGGGCCGGATCGGGAATGGAACCTTTGATTGTAAACTCATCCACTCCGGCAGGGACTGTTCCACGTAGTACTGCGGTATACTGTTTGGGACCACAAAAAATATAACCATTGTCTCCTGATCCGATGGATCCGGTTTTCATATTATTAATAAACTGAAGCCCCGGTATTTGCGGCTCAACTTTTATGACTTTGGCCGGGTCGCCAACGTTCAATCCCGGTTTGAATGTAAGGAAATACAGGTTATCATGGATACACAGGGCACTGGTACCAGCACCATAATAGTTGCCTATGTCGGTCCAGGGCCAGTAATCCGGTACGGCCTGCTCTTCAAATAACGAGACATCGGCAATCACAGTACCATTAATACGTTTGATACCGGCAGCACTGACCGCTGTGGTCCAGATATCCAACAGGCTGTCCAGCGGGGTCGCACCCTCCAGCTGAACCGATCCCAGGGTCGGATCGCCCCCTCCTGCCAGATAAAGATTGCCATCCAGGGTACCCTTGCGGTTGATGTTTCCATCATAGTAAAGACGGGTAACGAAGCGGTACTCGGGCCCCAGCTTGTCTAAAGCCAATCCGGTGGCAACTATTTTCAGGGAAGAGGCCGGTGCCAGGGCATCGTCAGGATTCAGATCAATGATCTGCTCACCGGAATCACAGTATTCGGCATAGACAGACCATTGCGCACGACTCAGGGTATCATCAGTGGAAATATATATCAATTGGTTGTTGAGAACAGATTGTCCAGTCCCTGTCCGGAAACAGATCAGGATTACGAATATCAAACGCAAAATGGAGTATTTCATGGCCGATCCCACCCCTGCAATAAATGTTTTTCATTAAATCCCTGGCCAATACCTGTCATCCGGCCCACTGTAATTTACCCCGTTTGTAATTTATACAGACAGTAATTCATTCAGCGTATTATCGCTGGTGCTGAGATGGTCAGATTTTATTTACTCAATAATTATCTGCTAAGATGCAAATCTTGGACAAAGGAATTCCATTCTCTACCGGTAAAGAAAATTGATGGCAACTAACCAGAATTACAACTGTCATACAGGCTGACTACAATGCCTCGAAAACCGCTCAGAACAGCCATCACTGCCATAATCATCATTGTTGTGATCGGATTCCTATTATTATCATATTATCTTGACTGCCTGGAGCTGGATGAAAAAATTTTGACCAACGAGTCCGCTGTCCTGAATCTGCTGATTGCCAGCGACAACACTGAATTCAAGAATAAACTGCGGTCAAAAATAATCCAGCGCTATCGGGGCCAGAATACAATCAGGGTTGTTAATATCCGCAGTCTGCGGAGAATCGATCCGGAAGAATTCAACCTGAGTATTATCTTTGATACCAATCTGGCGGCTTGGATCAACAATAAACCGACCAAGAACTACCGGAGCCGGGCGCAGGGAAAATCACCGGTACTACTACTGATGACCTCCGGCAATTGGCCTACCAGTATTAATGCTCCAGATGTGGACGCCATCTCCTGTGCTTCAAAAATCGATAATATCAAACCGGTCTATCTGTCTCTAACAGCCCAAATCGACAGTATTATTCTTTGCCTGGATTAACCCGGGCGATCAGGATAGTCTTATTTCAGCAGGATCATTTTTCTAGTCTGATTAAAATCACCAGTCCGAATCTGGTAGAAGTATACACCGCTGGCTGCATTGGAAGCATTCCATTGGATTGACTTGAATCCAGCATCTTGTGTTTCTGAAACCAGGGTGGTTACTTTTTTACCGAGCAGGTCATAAATAGTAATTTGCACTTCTGATTGTTTTGACAATTCGTATTGAATCGTTGTGATTGGATTGAATGGATTTGGATAATTCTGATCCAGGTAAAAATTTGAAGGAATGTTCGCATAACCTGACTCAATTGAAGCTGTTGCATCGTAATCCAATACTACAATCGGATAGGAATAGCTGCCCGTTGAATCATTGACTGACGACCTAGCAGTATATAATACTTCCATTTCAGGATCGTCGTCAATATCGGCGATATTTACCAGTCCCCACATTGAGCCGCTTTCCACAATACCAGTATCGATCAAAGTAAGCTCATAATTAGTTGAATCGGTAATATCACCACCGCGGTAAGCCAAGCGGAAAATCATGGCGTTGGGAGGTCCGGATAAATAGGAACCAAAAACCAAGTCGGGATAGCCATCCTGATCCAGATCACCATGGGCACCGCCAAAGATTCTACCTCCGTTCAGCATATCAATTCCATTGACGTCAAATAACGCTGTGTGTTTTAGCGTATCGCCATCTTCCTGCAATAGCCATAAATGCCTGGTTGGATCTCCATAGCGATATTCACCAGTGACCATTTCAAGATTCCCATCATTATCCAGATCAACAACCTGGACAGAATTGAAGGATATCCCACCCGGTAGAGGCATCATTGATGAATATTGGTAGGAGCTTCCATCCCAGGACAGTTTGGAAATTTCAGATTCGTCAAAGAAATACATGTTATTACCGAGGACAGCAGCATCCCATTTATTATCAATCTGGCTGGACAAGGTAAAATCCCTTCCGCTGGATTCCACTGTCCACATTTCCAGACCGTGGGCGTCATCCGGAATTTCATCCACCGATGCGACACAAAAATGAAATCCACTGTTATTACCTTTCCGGTCGGCAAATATCAGCTCTGTTTTTCCGTCATTATCGACATCCCCGGCCATTACACTGGCTGGTCGCAGTTCAACGCTATTTTCATCGATTATCCGCCAGGCAGAGTTCGGCTTGTATGAGCCGGTACCATCGTCGACGCCCATAACATCACTGCCATCACCGGCCTCTTCATAGACTACAATCCGGAATGGATTCTGATTGGAATCAGTCAATTCATTGACAATAAACCAGGTTATTTCGTCTTTTCCATCGCCATCCAGATCAGTCAACACCAGCGGTGGCCAGGTGCCCTGAGAGTCGACCGGTGCCACAGCCTGCCAGACCACTGGCCAATCAGTGCCCTGCTGCTCAAGTTTATATATCCGGGGAGTAATTTCCTGGGGGCGATCGGCCCAGTTACTGTTTACCATATAAATTTCCAGTGCCCCGTCTTCGTCGAGATCAACGCCACTGATAATATTTCCGACACCACCAATATTTAATGTATCCTCAGGGATCGGAATCTCATAACTGCGGACAAAATTATTGATAGCCATCAATTGTGAAACAAACAACAGATTGAAAGAAAATATAAACAGACCGGTAGTGGTGATTTTCTTCATCACGATACCCCTCATTTAAGTGTTTCGGTTGCTCCCTGGCTGAGTTCGAAAACGATACGAATCAGGAGATTTGACAGAAATTTACATCAGAATAGTTTTGAAAGAAAAATAAGAAATTATAAAAGGACTTCAATATTATTTCAATAGTCACAGCATGGTTTTACTGCAGTTTTTCACCCTGAATTGTCTCTGCAATACTCACAAGGTATATTGCATTCCGAGATCAATTAACTACTCTTCTTCCCTCTCGGTATATGTAATATTTTTAAATCCGTATCCACGATTTCCGCATCCTGAATCATATTGATTAATGATACTACTCCATATATTCATACTTGCTGGCTGGGTCCGATTCATCATTGAATACTAATCATACTTTTATATAGGCTCCCCGCTCTTGTGTAATTTGAAAAACAATTATATCTTTTCATTGATAATTCGGACATTCATAAACTAATTCCATCGATCCTGCGGGAACATTTGGATGTCAACTTTTTTAACGATCCAGGAAAAATAAATGCCAGATTTAGTTAGCTTATTGGAGAAACATCAAATTATTGAAATAAAATCATATGGTGATGTAACCATTAATGATTTAAAAACTTCATTATCACTTGTGAATGAGATTCATGAAAATACCGGTATTACAAAGGTGCTGGTAGATGCCCGGGATCAAAAATCTCTGCCATCAACATCAAATATTTTCGAATTTGGCGTGCAATTACCATATAAATTGCATTTTGCTTTAGTAATAGATAAAGATCAAAAAACAGGTAACGACGTCCATTTTCTCGAAACAGTCGCATTTAATCGTGGATTCACAATAAATACATTCACATCACGAATAACCGCTATAGATTGGTTAAATAACTACGATACTGCTTCAGATAGCTACCCAATTAAAACCTGACACTTAATTTGATCTCCATTCTCTCCTTCGAGAAGCTGGGGTTATTTTGACCTTCCCCTATAAACTAAGCCACCTCAAATTGTAATCAATCCTGAAATCTTCATTCTTTACCAGTGCACATTTCAGGCTGATATAATAGTGTTCTTGTACAACACATTCAGAGTTGTGTATCTCTTTTTAATCACTCAACTCTCGCAGGGGCACAATTTTCTCCCTCAATCCAGCTGGATCTTATTCAACTCTGATCCCTGATGTATTTCTTTTTCAAACACGGTAAGGTCAATTGGTTTTAATAATTTCTAATTCGTCAATTAACATTGAACTAGTAATATAGCCACCTGCCGACATCCAAATACTCATCGTACTATCAGTCGGCCATAGAATTTCCTCTGATCTATATTTTTTCCATGATGTGTCATCAACTATTACTTGAACTCCGTGAATAAAGTCATCACCTATGAATAATTCAACACCCCCTCCATTGGTTAAATTTTTACCATAAAATTCAACTGAAACGACTAAATCATCGTTAGGAGGATCTAGTAATAATGAAGCATGAGGTATAATGCAACCTCCTGCAATGTAGACGGATTTTTCTCCTCCTGATGGACATGGATTATCTACAAGATTGATTATTGTAACACCGTTCCAATTAAGAATATCAGTCTCATTTTCGAATGAATTGTGATAATGAATAAGTGATGAATCAGTTTCATCCTTTGTCATATCACTGCAATTCAGATTTATTAAAGAGAATACAAGCGGAATGGATAAAACAATTTTACCGTATCTCATGCCATATTCCTGTCAATGCACATAATCAATTCCATATTCAGAAACAGTTGTAATCAATGAATCACCATTGAGACCAAATCCAATAAAATAATAAGCAAGGTCGCTTAAAACAATCTCAACACTAAATTCTAGTCCTACAGGTAGAGGCATCTGATACATATCTTGACAATAAACCTCACATTGATTTACACCCTTATGCAAAATAATATCAAAACTTGCTTGTGGACCTGAGAACGGAATTCCAGGTTCAATATACTCGTTAAAACATTCTTCATCGTTGAATTTAATATTTACAAGCTGATCCTCGAATCCCCATTGTAAATCAACTCTTACATTGAATAACTGAATATCTATGTCTGAGTCGTCGTTTTCATTATCCTCACAACTAAAGGAAAAAAAGACTATGATACATGTAAAAAGCAATAGATGTTTCATTAGTATTCTCCCCACATATCAACAAAATATACCTTAATTGATTTTTAAAAACAAATCCTCACAAAATCCAATCGATTGGACAAAGAATTTGCCCTACCCGGTCGTATCTCCAATTATACGCCCAATCACCCTACCTCACCCTGGATACGGCGACCTGGGCTAAATTTGCTGGATAAATATTGATTTATTCTATTACAACATACCATTATTAATCACATTGACAGGCTTTTCCAATAATGATTAAAGAATTCGTTACAAGTTGCACTTAAAAGATTAACAGGTGTTGTTTTAGGAAATAAAACACTTATTTGAGTATGTACAACAGATTCGTCTGCCTGTGACATATTATATATACTACCAGACCAGGGGAAGTGTGTTGATTGTGGATCAAATCAGCTACTCGAATACGACCACATCATTTCGGTTTCCAAAGGAGGTGCCAATACTGTTCGTAATATTGAGTTGCGCTGCCAAACGTGTAATCGCAAAAAATCTGATAAAATCGAGTGACAGGCAATACACCTTTTCAAAATATCTCGTCGGTGTGAACGAAGGTCCTCCCCTGCTGTATAGTAGAAAACAAAAATTTCGCAAACTTACCCCCCCTTTGTGGCCATGGTAGGGTTTTAATTAAGAAATCGAAGAAACTGCCCGTATCCGCATTCCATATCCAATTTTCGCGACTTATTCTGAACTAATATGAACTATTCTGAACAGTTGGGCAGGTAATGATCAGTTACAGTGTAAAATACAAAACCCCGTAAGAAAACGGGATTGTCATCGAGCTTGCTGCGACGAAGCTTAGTTATATTCTGTACTACCGTCTTCGTCCTGA
>CAYPJE010000041.1:0-28026 GCA_964410945.1 uncultured bacterium | reverse complement strand
AGAAGACTCCCAGAGAGCTTGCCTGGTTTATTACCGACAATGAGGGCTATTATGTATCTGAGTCCAGTGTTTACAGGATACTTCAGGAATATCAGCTTAATTTTGGTAAATTAATGATAACGATCAGGCCTGAAGTACTCTCATTAGATCAGACCTTTTGTGTCCAAACGTTTTTGAAGACGGACACTAATGAGGTCATTAAGAGACCCAACCTGAAACATATTATGATTTCTGGTCACCGTAATAATGATAATATTGGTAATAGTAATAATAACTACCGTACGAATTTTTCGATGTCACTGCATTCATAACAATCCCACCCAATGGGGCCTCAACATTCTGCAGGGCTAGCAAGGTTCGGTTAAAGGCACCACGGTCAGTTCCGCCAGATTTGACAACCATTACAATCCTGTCGATTTCTTTTGATACCATGGTAGCATCAGTAACAGCCACCAGTGGCGGGGAATCAAACAGGACCATATCCCATTCTTCTTCCAATTTTGTCACCAGATTCACCATGCGTTCGGAACCAAGTAGTTCGGATGGATTCGGTGGAATCACACCGGCGGATACCACATGGAGGTTTTTGATATCGGTTTCTTTCACCAGGGAATTGAAATCGTCTGTGGCGCCTGAAAGATAGTGAGTAACGCCGGGATCACGACTGACATTAAAAACACGGTGAATCACCGGCCGACGGAGGTCGGTATCCAGCAATAGTGTTTTCTTGCCAAGATTGGCATAGGTGATGGCCAGGTTAGCGATGGTAGTGGTTTTTCCTTCACCGGGGCCGGGACTGGAAACCAGCATCGACCTGATCGGTTCCCCGGCGGATGAATACATCAGGCTGGTCCGCAGGCTGCGGTAGGCTTCGGCAACCGGTGACTTGGGATCTTCATGGGTTATCAAACGTCGTTGGAGGCGTTCCGCTTCCTGCCTCCTATTCTGCATATCTATCCCCTGTTCCCTGTTATTTATCTTACTAGTTTTTCGTCTTTTCCTGTCATAACGCTCGTCGCCAATAGCAGGTATAATGCCCAGGACAGTCAAACCTTTGCGCTCAATTTCTTCTACTGTCTTGACCGTATTATCAAGGTACTCCAGCAAAAAGGCACCGCCAACACCAAGACCAAGACCAAGAATCATTCCCAACATCAGATTCATCTTGGTGTTTGGTTTGGTACGTCCGGTTGGTGGAACGGCAGGATCAATTGTACGCACCTTGCCTAATTGGGAGGCCTGAGAAATCTTGGCCTCTTCCAGTTTCTGGCGCAATAAACTATAGGTCTGGGATAAAACAGAACGGTCGCGTTCAAGACGGGCCAGCTGCAGGGTTTTCCAGGGTAAAGTACCCAACTGGCTGTTGTAATTATCTACCAGTTTTTTATACTCGAAGATACGGGAATCAAAACCGGCGGAGCTGGCTTCTAAAGTAAGAACTGTATCCATCAAAGCCTGGCGGTAGCGGATCGGATCGGAAGTGGAAATACCCTTGGCAATCAACTCGCGGGTCTGTTTTTCAAGATTTTCTTTAAGTCGGGCAATACTGGCCTGGGTTTCACGATAACTCTGATGATCTTCACCATAAGCCGAGGCGGTTTTCACCAGGTTGGCCTCCTGCTGGGCAATTTCCACGCGCAGGGCAGTCAGACGACTGTCAATAGAACTCAGTAAACGATCAGTTAAATTCTTTTCTTCTTCAGTGAGTTGATTTTCAACATAGCGCCGTTTTTCCTCGAGGATATTCTGGGAGGCAATCGCCGTATAATAACTACCCTCAATTTTCGTCAACTGCTGTAACAACAGTTGGGCCGCACCACCCACTTCATAGATCTGTTCCCGTTCCTGGAAACTGCGCAGGGAATCTTCGACCCGGGATAGTTCATTTTCCGTATTAAGTAATTGCTCTTCCAGAAATGACCTGAGGTTTAATATCTCACCGGTGGTCCAATCCTGGTCGCGCATAGTATATAATTCCACCATTGTATTGGTCAGCAAAGCTGCTTCACCGGGATCAGCGCTGGGAATAGTAACCTTTAACACATTTGTATTACGCTGATTACTGACGACCATATTTCCACGGATATAATTGACAGCTCCAAGTTTAACCGAATCTGGCAGCTCACCGAATTTTTTCTCTGGGATTACCTGCTCCCAGATCCCCAGGGTCAGTATCTGGCGCACCAGCTTACGGGGTCCTTCCGGTGAATACACTTTAGTTCCAAATAGAAACAGATCGTTACGGTATTCCGAATCCCAGAGATATTCCACCGCTGATTCCGCCAGCGTCCGTGATTTGAGTATCTCCATCTCATTATTGAGCAGGTTCATTTCGCTGTCAAAACCCAAATCGAATACCGCCATCGACTGACTGGGTTCCTCCACCATTATCATGGCAGTGGATTCATATTCCGGTACGGTCAGCAAAGTAACAAAAGCGGCCACAATCAACACGGTAAAGGTCACAATACTGATCAGTTTAACATTGCGACGAAGAATGTAGTAGATATCTTTTAAGCTGAGTTCGGCTTCTTCAAAAGATGCCTGTGGCTGGTTTGGTATAATTTGGTTTTCCATAATTATTGCAGAGATATGTTAATTATTCTATCGATAATGAAAATCGGAGTACGGAGACTGGAGTATGAAGACCGCAAGAACAACTTAGAAACTATCCTTTCGTACTTTAATCAAGTTAAACAACATGGCTGATATTTTCTTGGTTTGATCAATGAATTGGTTGGCTTTTGATTTTTCCAGGATTCCTGTTTCCATTCCGATATAGAGTTAAGTTCTCAATTCCGCACAGGAACCTTTGGCTATGTATAAAAACTGGATGAATTCCTTATTCCCTTTTCTCTCAAATCCTTCCGAAATATTGGACGGAATCGATACTACTGACCGTTGAACTTGATCTTTAAAACCATAATCCCGACAATCTTTCAATATCTGGTATATATCTACGGATAGTCGTACCCCTTCTTTCCATACATCCAAATCTTCAAATTTTTCTACCTTCCCCATCAATTCAGTTCACTGTCTCCTTTTCTCCATTTCCCTTTCATTCGGTCTCCCTTCTCCGGTATCCTTTCCTCCATTATTCTTGTCTCTTATTACTCGTCACTTGTTACTCATTACTAATCACTAAATACTAAGTTCGGTTTGAATTAACTTGAATCAGATAATAGAGATTAATGATGCTTAGAAACGTATTTAATAAACCAGTCTGAGATAGTACGTACGATACAGGCTTCTGCTGGATAATAATGGTATCATTGGGCAGAATTTTAACAAAATCACTCCGATCGCCTGTTTTAAGAAAACTATTCATGTCAATATGATAGATCATTGTTCCATCTTCATCCGGTAATTCGCGGAATAAAGTGACCTTCTTGAAATCAGCCCCACGCTTGGGACCTCCTGTAACTGATAACAGAGTAGCAAAGTCAATTCCGTCATGGACCAGGTAATTTCCCGGGTTATTAACATGCCCCCAGACATTTACATACATACGGATTACACCAAATTCATCAGTAAGATAGCGCTCCCCGCTACGGGGTACCATGGATCGCTCCACCCGCTGGGGGGTGTAGGTCTGGGCGCCCAGAACGCCAAGATAAAAGATAAAAGAAAGAAGATAAATAATCTTTCTATGGTTGCTATTCAAATTCATTTGCGGATGTAGCTCCGATCCATTTTATTCATATCATCTAAAATTAAGTTGATTCGGTGTTTGTTCCTAATTCGATTCACTACACTGTGACCAAGAACATATGCGGAGAACGGAGACTGGAGGATGGAGACCGGAAGAAGGGTACAGGGGAATTGGGGACAGGGGACAAAAGAGGGGCCAAGAAAGATAGTGAATTTGATCTCAATTTACTCTCTGTTTCACCCGATTGATCAGACTCGTTAGCATTCTAATAATGGATTCCAGGTCATCTGTTATTGTTCCTCCGGCTTTGTCAAGATAACCAAGATTGGAAGAAATTAACAACTGCGTTTCAATTTCAACCGCCGATGCTCGGGCAATGTACAAAAACTGAAGGAATTCCTTGTCACTGTTTCGGGCTGCACCTTCAGCAATATTTGATGGTATTGAAACGGCTGCCCTCCGAATCTGATTTGTAAGATTAAATGATTCTCTTTCCGGAAACTGATCTGTGAGTCGATAGACTTTGGTAACAAAACCAATTGCTTTCTGCCAAACTTCCAAATCTTTATGCGTCTTCAACCCTGTTCCCCGTCATCCTGTCCCCAGTCCCATTCTTAAAGTTCCCTGTCACCCTGTTCCCTGTGCCTTGATAAAGTTGACAATTCTCCCAAACATCGATCTTTGTACAACCGGTGGTCTTACAACAAAAACATCCGGTTCTAAAACTTCGCCCTGGATCAACTTCAGGGGATTTTCGGTTACCATTATATCAACCTGGTCACCAATAATCCCGCGACAAATCTCTACTGCTTCCGCCAGACAGAAGCTCCGGCCACGATCATCATGGGCATCAGAACCCATCAACTGGAATAACCCCTGTTTCAATAATTCAACCGCCGCTTTCTGCGATGACTGACCCAACGATCCCACAATGCTGCCGGCATCCATTTGTAACAAACATCCGGCACCGAGTAAGTCGCGCACAATTGACAGATCGCGCTGGATTGGCTTGTAACGTTCAGGATGAGCAATGATTGGCGTGACACCCTGCATCACAAGGTTGAACAGAATATCGCGGTAGCCTTCCGGCAGTTGGTGAAACTGAAATTCCACCAACATATACTTTCCATTCCCGATGGTGGTAACCGGATCTCGGGCGATCTTTACCAGATTCGGCAGATAGAATACCTCCGTACCCTGATGCAGTTTGATTGGAATACCTGTCTTATCCACCTCATCCTGCAGCTCTTTTATCTTAATTTGTAATTCCTCATTCGTAATTCGAAATTCATCCAGCTTCGGGTGCTGGTAATGGATCGTATTAACCACATCGGTAATACCCTGCTCGGCAGCAGTACGGAGCATATTCAATGACATCTCCAATGACTTGGAACCATCGTCAGCATCAGGTAAAACGTGGTTGTGAAAGTCAATTAACAATGTTCAATTACGAATTACGAATTATTTTGGAAGATAATTTTGATTTCATTGTTGTTTGAATTGCGCCCAATAGTTTTAATAACTCCTCGCAATCAGCAAGCAGTGAATCCGCAGACTTGAAATTCAGCAAATCAGTATCTTTGAACAGTCGCAACCAGTACTTGGTCTCCCGAGCTTCTTTATAGGCAATAGACATTTTTGCTAGAAAATCTTTATCGGACTGGCCACCAATTGCTTCTTCAATATTTGCTCCAATTGAGGTACCACTATGCAACAATTGCTGACACAAATATTTTTCAATCCCACTTTTAATTAAAGCTTGGTACAGTTTAACAATCCGAATGGCAAAGGCATAACTTTTATCCTGAATGACATTACTCTTCATTCTTCAATTGATAATTCGTAATTGCTCATTGACAATTCGCCCCGCTTCGCCGGGGCGAAGCTCCGCCCCCTCAGTCCCATTTGGAGCTCAGTAAGCATAAAAAATCTGGATAGGCTGGCGTTACCCAGTCAACCCGTTTCCGGGCAGATAAATTCTTTTATCCGGACTTACCTTGATTATCCCAGAGCAATAGTCCGCGATCAATTCCCAGCTGGGTGCGTAAATTATCGACTTCGCCGGGCTCTAAGACCATCGAACGTATCTTGCGCTTAATCGCCTTACTGGTTTTCTCAACCAAACGCTGCAGGTTTTCCTGATTGATATCTCCGATCAAGACCAGATCGATCAGTCCCGAGTCGATCCCCTTGGCATAATCACCGACAATATAGGCGGCCTCCAATTGACCTAATTGCGAGACCAGGTCATCAACCAACCGGTCGATACCCACATATTTTTTGACCACATTCTGGATATCGGGAAAAAGGGTGTGGTCCACGTTGGCCTTGTACTGGACCGTGCGGCCCACATTCTCACTCACCAGCAGTTTAGCCTTGGTAAGCCGGTTCAACTCAACGCGGATATTGTTGGTTGATTCACCAAAATCGCTGGCCAGCTCCCGCAGATAAGCCCGTGCTTCCGGGTTCATAAAGAACCTTAAAACAAGTTTCAGGCGCGCTTTGGATGTGATTAAAGAATCTAACATGGTTTATGAGTAAATATATTACTCATTATTGACATATTATGGAAGTGAAATTGTTTCCGCAATACTCCTCGGTGACTTTGCCCTTAAATCCATCCTGAGACTGGCAAACAACTTCTGATATCCAAAAGGCTGGCTTTGCCAACATGCATCAGCTTACCGTACAATTTGTGAAGGCTGTCCCCGGATTACCTTATTACCTTACCTCAAGATGTGGTGAAATCTAAACAACTCCCCAGACTGACAACAACCAAAATAACTTACCAGCCCCGACTGCCTAAGCTCACTTATACAAACATTTAACCAATTACCGTGACCAATATCACAGGTTTTCACACCAGCCAAAACTTCAATGATAATAAAATGTTTGTTTCCGCATCCACCCTAACCTATTTCTAATCAAGTTTAATATTGCTACCATCAACCGGAATACCGAACTTCGAAAACGGTTTTGGGAGATAATTTCTTTACTTGAAATAGACTATCAGCAAGCTATTTCCATTAACCCGATTTGTCAAACAAAAATGGCTCATACCACTAACCTCAAGGAGACTAGTATGAATCAACTTAATCCATCCAGGAAAGCCCGCTTTACCGGTCTATTCCTGCTGGTACTGGCCCTGCCGATCCTGGCTTTGGCCCAGGTAACTGTATCCGGTACGGTTACTGATGTTAAAACCGGCGATCCGCTACCTGGCGCCAATGTAATAGTGTCTGGTACACCTCTCGGTGCTGCCGCTGATGCCGATGGTAATTACCTGATAATGACTGTGCCTTCCGGCTCACAGGTAATAACCGCCTCAGTCATAGGTTACGAACAGCAAAGTCAGACCGTCAATGTTTCCGCCAGTGGTGGATTGACACTGAATTTTGCCCTGGAGACCCTGGCCCTGCAACTTTCTGAAGTTACTGTGACCGGGAACTTCGCTAAGGAACGTGAGACACCAGTTGCCTTTACAACAATTGGCGAAGAACATATTTCAAATAATTTCACTGTTCAGGATGTACCGCATTTATTTGCCAACACTCCGGGTGTATATGTCACAACTGACGGTGGTGCAGGAATGGGCGATTCAAAAGTCCAGATCCGTGGCTTTGATGAACAGCGTATTGCTGTTATGATTAATAATGTTCCGGTCAATGACCCGGAGTCAAAAAAGGTTTACTGGTCTAACTGGGGTTCGTTACCAGCTGCATCGCAAGCCATTCAGATTCAGCGTGGTGTTGGTTCCTCACTGTATGGATCCGGTGCACTGGGCGGATCGATCAATGTGGTAACCAAAGATGCTCCGGCTGAAAGAAGCCTGGGAGCCATCGCTACCCTTGGTGAGAATAACGTTATGAAATACGGCGTTGATTTCAATAGCGGACTTATCGGTAGTAAATATTCCTTTATTGGCCGTGTCAATTACATGGTTGGTAATGGCTGGCGACAGGATACCTATTACAAAGGTATGCAGTACTATTTCTCCGCCATGATGTATCCCAACGAAAAGAATGTCTTTAAAGTCATTCTCCATGGCGCTCCTCAATACCATGCCTATTCCTACTATGGTTTCCCGGCTGCCGCTTTTGCTGAACGTGGCGATATTGATACTACACAAGCCGCCTATCAACCATATGGTAAAACCGGCGAATCTGCCTATCAGGATAAATATGGTGCTTATGTTTATGGTTTCGGTTATGACTGGAACGGACATCCCTTCCTGGATGAAGATGAACTGGAAGGAACTGAATACGAAGACCGCGAAACCAAGCTTTCCGATGTCCTGTTCAATAAAACAGAGATCGGTAATTCACCGCAAGGTGGCGTAGTAGTTGGCAACGGTAAAGCCAGTTTTGATAACAATGTTTATCATAAACCACAGTTGGAATTCCACCACAGCCTGAAGATGAGTGAAGACACTCGTTTAACATCGACCTTTTTTGTATCCAATGGATATGGTTACGGTGAAAATATCAACAGCTATTACCTGGTACCACGCTTTGATACCGGCTTGATGAAACCCGACGCCCTGCTGGATGGTGAAACATACGGCTTCTATGGCTCAGACGATGTCATGCAGTACCGCTCATACTCCGATCATTTCCAGACTGGCTTGCTATCAAACATTGAAACCAAGATGGGTGACCATGACCTCTCGGGTGGTGTCGAAGTACGCTGGTGGAAAGCCCGCCATGCCGGTGAAGTCATCAGTACATTAGGTACCGGTTTTGTACCATATGATATTGGTGCTCACGAGCATGAATTTGAAGACGGTGATCTGTACTATGATTACACGACCACCAAACCGCAGGTAACCGCTTTCGCTCATGCTTTGTGGAAATTCGGTAAATTAAATGTGATGACCGATGTACAGGTTGCCACGGTTAATTACCATATTATCGAAGACGTCCCCAGCAGCAATAATTATCCCGATGATCCCGAAGATCACGGTGGCGATACTTGGACCGGTACTGCTGTTGACGATAGCGGCGATTTGATCGAGTACACACTCTGGGATTACAAACGTTCATTCAGTTATCTGTCACCCAAATTCGGTGCCAACTATAATGTCAATGAAAACCTGAATGTATTCGCCAATTTCAGCCGTGCAATCAATGAACCGCGGGTGAAATTCTTCTTTGGTTATGGCTCGCCGAACGAGGACCTGGAACTAGAAACCACCAATGATATCGAACTTGGCTCCGGTTACCGTGCCAACATCGCCGGAATGGCCATCGACGCCAAATTGAACTGGTATTACATCATGTTCGATAATAAAGCTCTGCGCGTCACCGACCCAACCAAAGCCAATACACCTGGCTACGATTATAAAGGTCGTCGCTATATCCCAATCGGAAGTTCTACCTATTCCGGTACCGAGCTGGCCTTAAATGTAGCTCCTATGAGTGGCTTAAGCCTGGGCCTGAACCTCACTATGGCATCCAATGTCTGGGGTGAGCCTGATGATTCCGAAGGTTCCCAGTACCTGTATTCACAGGAAGATGTCGTTGCCGGTACTGATTACACCGACACTGATGGCGATGGCAGCTGGGATGCCGGCGAACCGGCCCTCCACGAACATTTCGTAGATGATTTCGGTGCCCGTACTGAAGTCGGTATGCCGCAGTTCATCCTTGGCGGAACCGTCAATTACAGCATAGCCGGATTTACAATCGGTGCTGCCTTCCGTCAGTATAGAGACATCTATATTCTGGAAGATAACAGTGATGTTCTGGTTGGCCCAGGTAAAGATGACATGTATTTCACCGACGACGATGAATACAGTGCCACCATACCTGATGCCAATGTTATCGACTTAACTGTCAGATATGCACTACCGGTATTAAAAGGTGTCAATCTTTCGCTGCACATCAATAATGTGCTTGATACAAAATACTGGCAGACCGGTGACTCCTATGGTTTCAAACCTGGTGCTGCCCGTGCTATTGTTCTTAACGCCGGAGTCTCGATTTAATTCTTGATGATTGCATAAAAAAGCCCTGGTTTATCCGGGGCTTTTTTTTAATTATAAATAATAAATATCCTCTAGCATTAATTTATTCCAGTGATTATTATCCAATTTTCAGCAAAACCCCGCCAGGATAAATGAAAACAGATACACCATTCGTCGGCATCGCCGGCAACATCGGCGTCGGAAAGACCACCTTCACTGAAATCGTAGCGGAAAAAATGGGCTGGCAACCCTTCTATGAATCGGTAGCCGATAATCCTTACCTGAGTGATTTCTACGGCGACATGCGCCGCTGGTCATTCAACCTGCAGATCTATTTTCTGCATCATCGCTTCCGTAACCAGCGCGAGATTGCCGAACTCAGCCAGGGCGTGATCCAGGACCGGACGATCTATGAGGATGTGGAGATCTTCGCCCGCAACCTCCACGAACTGGGGAACATGGATGACCGGGACTGGGAGAATTACAGTAATCTGTTCAAGGTAATGACCGCCTACCTGCGGAAACCTGACCTGATAATCTACCTGCGGGCCGGGACTGATACTTTACTGACCAGGATCAAATCCCGGAACCGGGATTATGAAAAATCCATCGACCCCGAATACCTGCATCGGCTCAACATCTCTGATGAACAGCGTATTGCTGTTATGATTAATAATGTTCCGGTCAATGACCCGGAGTCAAAAAAGGTTTACTGGTCTAACTGGGGTTCGTTACCAGCTGCATCGCAAGCCATTCAGATTCAGCGTGGTGTTGGTTCCTCACTGTATGGATCCGGTGCACTGGGCGGATCGATCAATGTGGTAACCAAAGATGCTCCGGCTGAAAGAAGCCTGGGAGCCATCGCTACCCTTGGTGAGAATAACGTTATGAAATACGGCGTTGATTTCAATAGCGGACTTATCGGTAGTAAATATTCCTTTATTGGCCGTGTCAATTACATGGTTGGTAATGGCTGGCGACAGGATACCTATTACAAAGGTATGCAGTACTATTTCTCCGCCATGATGTATCCCAACGAAAAGAATGTCTTTAAAGTCATTCTCCATGGCGCTCCTCAATACCATGCCTATTCCTACTATGGTTTCCCGGCTGCCGCTTTTGCTGAACGTGGCGATATTGATACTACACAAGCCGCCTATCAACCATATGGTAAAACCGGCGAATCTGCCTATCAGGATAAATATGGTGCTTATGTTTATGGTTTCGGTTATGACTGGAACGGACATCCCTTCCTGGATGAAGATGAACTGGAAGGAACTGAATACGAAGACCGCGAAACCAAGCTTTCCGATGTCCTGTTCAATAAAACAGAGATCGGTAATTCACCGCAAGGTGGCGTAGTAGTTGGCAACGGTAAAGCCAGTTTTGATAACAATGTTTATCATAAACCACAGTTGGAATTCCACCACAGCCTGAAGATGAGTGAAGACACTCGTTTAACATCGACCTTTTTTGTATCCAATGGATATGGTTACGGTGAAAATATCAACAGCTATTACCTGGTACCACGCTTTGATACCGGCTTGATGAAACCCGACGCCCTGCTGGATGGTGAAACATACGGCTTCTATGGCTCAGACGATGTCATGCAGTACCGCTCATACTCCGATCATTTCCAGACTGGCTTGCTATCAAACATTGAAACCAAGATGGGTGACCATGACCTCTCGGGTGGTGTCGAAGTACGCTGGTGGAAAGCCCGCCATGCCGGTGAAGTCATCAGTACATTAGGTACCGGTTTTGTACCATATGATATTGGTGCTCACGAGCATGAATTTGAAGACGGTGATCTGTACTATGATTACACGACCACCAAACCGCAGGTAACCGCTTTCGCTCATGCTTTGTGGAAATTCGGTAAATTAAATGTGATGACCGATGTACAGGTTGCCACGGTTAATTACCATATTATCGAAGACGTCCCCAGCAGCAATAATTATCCCGATGATCCCGAAGATCACGGTGGCGATACTTGGACCGGTACTGCTGTTGACGATAGCGGCGATTTGATCGAGTACACACTCTGGGATTACAAACGTTCATTCAGTTATCTGTCACCCAAATTCGGTGCCAACTATAATGTCAATGAAAACCTGAATGTATTCGCCAATTTCAGCCGTGCAATCAATGAACCGCGGGTGAAATTCTTCTTTGGTTATGGCTCGCCGAACGAGGACCTGGAACTAGAAACCACCAATGATATCGAACTTGGCTCCGGTTACCGTGCCAACATCGCCGGAATGGCCATCGACGCCAAATTGAACTGGTATTACATCATGTTCGATAATAAAGCTCTGCGCGTCACCGACCCAACCAAAGCCAATACACCTGGCTACGATTATAAAGGTCGTCGCTATATCCCAATCGGAAGTTCTACCTATTCCGGTACCGAGCTGGCCTTAAATGTAGCTCCTATGAGTGGCTTAAGCCTGGGCCTGAACCTCACTATGGCATCCAATGTCTGGGGTGAGCCTGATGATTCCGAAGGTTCCCAGTACCTGTATTCACAGGAAGATGTCGTTGCCGGTACTGATTACACCGACACTGATGGCGATGGCAGCTGGGATGCCGGCGAACCGGCCCTCCACGAACATTTCGTAGATGATTTCGGTGCCCGTACTGAAGTCGGTATGCCGCAGTTCATCCTTGGCGGAACCGTCAATTACAGCATAGCCGGATTTACAATCGGTGCTGCCTTCCGTCAGTATAGAGACATCTATATTCTGGAAGATAACAGTGATGTTCTGGTTGGCCCAGGTAAAGATGACATGTATTTCACCGACGACGATGAATACAGTGCCACCATACCTGATGCCAATGTTATCGACTTAACTGTCAGATATGCACTACCGGTATTAAAAGGTGTCAATCTTTCGCTGCACATCAATAATGTGCTTGATACAAAATACTGGCAGACCGGTGACTCCTATGGTTTCAAACCTGGTGCTGCCCGTGCTATTGTTCTTAACGCCGGAGTCTCGATTTAATTCTTGATGATTGCATAAAAAAGCCCTGGTTTATCCGGGGCTTTTTTTTAATTATAAATAATAAATATCCTCTAGCATTAATTTATTCCAGTGATTATTATCCAATTTTCAGCAAAACCCCGCCAGGATAAATGAAAACAGATACACCATTCGTCGGCATCGCCGGCAACATCGGCGTCGGAAAGACCACCTTCACTGAAATCGTAGCGGAAAAAATGGGCTGGCAACCCTTCTATGAATCGGTAGCCGATAATCCTTACCTGAGTGATTTCTACGGCGACATGCGCCGCTGGTCATTCAACCTGCAGATCTATTTTCTGCATCATCGCTTCCGTAACCAGCGCGAGATTGCCGAACTCAGCCAGGGCGTGATCCAGGACCGGACGATCTATGAGGATGTGGAGATCTTCGCCCGCAACCTCCACGAACTGGGGAACATGGATGACCGGGACTGGGAGAATTACAGTAATCTGTTCAAGGTAATGACCGCCTACCTGCGGAAACCTGACCTGATAATCTACCTGCGGGCCGGGACTGATACTTTACTGACCAGGATCAAATCCCGGAACCGGGATTATGAAAAATCCATCGACCCCGAATACCTGCATCGGCTCAACATCTCCTACGACCGCTGGATCAGAGGCATCGATGATATCCCGGTCCTGGAAGTACAGACCGATCATTTCAATATATTTACCGATCAGGATCAGTTAAACCAGATTATCGCCGATATGTGGGACAAGCTCAGTTTACCGTAGAACAGAGAACGGAGAATGGAGTAAAGGAGACAGGAGACCGGAAGAATGGGGACAAGGGAATGATGACAGGGAATGGGAAAAAAGGAGACAGGAGACCGGAAGAAAATCAGGTGAAATCAAAACATAGGTAACGTTTGAAAAAATTTTGAGTCCTATTATTTGTATCAGAATTTCACAGCCCATGACTTCAGTCATGGGTTTATATGAGAATATTAAATGAACCGTTTTAACGGTTTATTTTAATCACTGCTTAACCACCCTTCCGTAGTACAGATATACCAAACCACCAATGGATTTATCATCCTGAGTCCCGATACAATCAGGATTAAGGATCAGAGAACAATCTATTTCCCCATCGCCACCACCCGCTTACTGCTGACACGGCCTTCTTCATCGCGCTCAGTAACCAGTACCTCGGCAGGTCGCCAGGCATATTGCACTGTTTTTATTATCCTGCGGCGAGGTGAATAAAACACCACCTGGACCGGCCGTTTGCTGCCGGTTTTGAAATATAGTTCATGGCGTCCGATCAACCGGCCACTGGCCCGGTAACGGTCCACCATGATCAGGCGGGTGGAACCATCCCGCCCGTATCCGAATTCATAATAATACATCAGTTGACCCAGCTCATTGGAAATCTCAGTCCTCCGCGGCAACCCATCGCTGCGGAGCTCAAAACGGGCCTTCCAACCGGCACGCATTTCACTGAGTTCGGGAACAAACAGAAAGCGGTCCAGGTCGGTCAATTCCTGATCCTGATGCGCCTCGACCTCATAGATCGACCTGGTATGGGCCAGGTTCCAGCGGATGTGATAGGTCCAGATCAATTGATTAGTGCGATCGTAACAAAGGACCTTTCGCAACTGTTCTTTACTATTGAACTGAGCCCCGTAATACTGGCGGATTGCCGGAGGTCTTCCTTCGATTGGTGCTTTCAATTTCCGTTGCCAGGGATACCATTCACGGTATAACTCTAATTGACCGGGATCCACGGATTTCTTTTTCAGCCCCCGCCGTACCCGCTTGGGAATATATTCCACTGAGATCAAATCACCCTGGGCCGTATAATAAGCCTTGAAATGAGATTTACCATTCACCGCCTTGAAATCCCGGGGCTCATCCAGCACCATCCCCCGCGTCAGGTCGGTGGAAAAATATTTGACGACGGTGCTGTCAGCAGCCATGGAATTAACCGCTACAACCAAAAAAAGCAGAATAAGCAACCTATATTTCGCAACTTCCAATCGCATCAACTCTCCGCTGCTCCGGTTTCCAGCTCATTGAGGTTCCGCTGCAACCGGGCAACTTTGATGATCTGTTCCGTAGCATCCTGTCCCGCTGCTTCCGCATCACGTATTTTCAACCGCAAAGTCTTGATTTCCTCCCTGATCGGGTGTTGGCGAATGGAAAGAAGGCATTCCTGTAGAATTTTAGAGCGGTCATCGTCTTCATTTGAAATATCATCGATCAGTAAACGGGTAGCGGCCTCCCGCTCAATTTTAGTTTCCAGTTTTTCCAGCATCACCGCCGGATTCCCTCCACTGGTTTTCAGAAAATAGGCGGCCATGGTCTGCAATAACGGTTCGCTGAATACCTGCAGGTCGAGATGTTCTTTGGCATAGTCCAGAGCAGCTTTTTCACCGGAAGCCAGAACCCGCACGATCTCAACCTGGGCTTTCTGCAGGCGGTTGGAAAATTCCAGCGGACGTTGAACATCGGCCTTAATTGGTTCAGGGTTGAAGCTACGGCGGCGCTTCTGTTTCTGAAGGACCTGCAGCAGATCCCGCTCATCGATACCCAAGCGGTTGCCGATAGCCTTCAGCAGTTCACTGCGGATTATTCCATCATCGATCCGGGCGATCTCAACCAGCAATTCTTTCACAAAATTCGATCGTTCCACACCAGCCAACTGATCGGCTTGTTTACGATCCAGGTGAAATTCGATCAATGGCTTGGCCTTTTTAAGGGCTATTCGCACCGTATCGGGACCTGTCGCCCGTACCCAGTCGTCCGGATCCTGTCCGGCGGGAACTTCCACCGCCAGTGGTTCCACGCCACCCCGGAACAGGGTGTATCCTGAGCGGAGGGTGGCGCCGATACCAGCCTCATCGCCATCATAGGCCAGCAACACTTTTGGGGCCACTTTCCTGATCTGGGCGGCATGACGCTCGGTCAGGGCCGTGCCCGAGACCGCTACCAGGTTTTTAATACCCACCTGGTACAGGGCCAGGAAATCCATCGGTCCTTCGACCAATATTATTTCGCCCGCCGCCCGGATTGCCTCCCGGGTTTTGTCCAGTCCGAACAGCACATCGCTCTTATGATAAAGCGGTGTTTCAGGAGAATTAAGATACTTGGCCGGATCGTCGGTGCCAAATACCCGTCCTCCGAAAGCAATGATTTTCCCGGATGAATTGGCGATGGGAAACATGATCCGGGAGCGGAAACGGTCAAAGCGACCTTTATCGGATTTGGTAAACAGTCCCGATTTATCCAGCACCTCATTCGTAAATTTCTTTTCCCGGGCCAAACCTATCAGATGCTCCCAGGAATCAGGTGCCAACCCAATCTGGAATTCCTTCAATAATTCAACCGTAAGACCGCGGTCTAATAAATATTTACGGGCTTTCGCACCGCTTTTTCCAAGTAATAGTTTATTGTATTCTTTCGCCGCCAGATTGTGGATTTCATACAACTGGCTGAAAAACTCCTTCGATGAACCATCCTGATCCAATTCCACTTCGATCCCGTAACGGTCACCCAATTTTTTCACCGCTTCCACGAAACTTATTTTTTCGTATTCCATCAGGAAATTAATTGCCGATCCGCCGGCCCCGCATCCAAAGCAATGATAAATATTTTTATCCGGTGCCACTGAAAAAGAAGCCGTCTTTTCATGATGGAATGGACAGAGACCGAAAAAATTGCGACCCCGTTTTTTCAGATCAACATACTGGCTGACCACCTCGACAATATCGGCCGTATCACGAACACGGTCAATCACAGCCTGGGAAATACGGGCCATCAGTCAGTATCCTGCGACATGGTTTCCGGCAGAACCGGTTGGGCATCTTTGGTACGCACCCATTTATTCAAAAAGATGCGTCCCTGGCGCTGGGCTTTTTCCAGCCGGAACAGGCGGATCACCCGGTCCTTGTTATTCGCCAGCGGACTATAAAGATGGGACTGGCGGGATATATTCCTGGTCCAATTGGTTCCCGGGAAAGCAGCGATCAGCCAGACAATAATAATCAGAATGAAGCCTCCTTTTAAAGCACCAAAAGCGGCCCCCATAATGTTATCAGCCCGTCTTGTGGCCTGTGAAATTGTCATAATCTGGATCATCCTGGTAAACAATCTAACTGCAATAACCACCGCTATGAAAATGATACTGAAGCTCACAAACAGGGCGACCTTGCCATCCCAGCCCGTGGGACCAATTATCAATCCCCCCAGAGGAACATAGAAACGGATGCTCAGGACCAGAGCCAGTATCAATCCGGACAGGCGCCCCAATTCTTCGATAAAGCCCCGCTGGTACCCTACTACCGTCAGCACCAGAACCATGAATACCGCCAGTACATCCAGGAATAGGATCATCCATCAACTTCCAGTTGTCAACCAAGTAATTCCCTGACCAGGCCTTGGGCCAGCTTGCCATCGGCCCGGCCGGCAGCCCGCTTCATCACCTGGGGCATAACCTTACCGATATCGCTCATTCCGGCGGCCCCGGTCTCATTGATCACTTCCTGCACCAGGGCCCTCACTTCATCCGGCGACAACATTGATGGCAGATAGGTTTCCAGGATCTGTATTTCAGCTTCTTCTTTTTCCACCAGATCGGACCGTCCAGCCTTGGAATACGATTCCAGCGACTCCTTGTGTTGTCTGACCAGGGTCTGCAATACTTTGATTTCCTCCCCTTCCTTTAAATTTTCACCAGCGGCGATACGGCGGTCTTTCAGGCTGGACAGTGCTCCCCGCAGGGCCCGCACTTTTTCCTTTTCGCCACTTTTCATGGCCGCATACATGTCTTTTTGAATCTGATTAAATAATGACATTATAACCTCATAAATTTTATTTCTGATCAATTCTTTTCATAGCCAGCAACAGGTTATCCTGATTCACTTCCACACCAATGAATCGCCGGCCCAATTGTTTTGCGGCAACCCCGGTGGAACCGGAGCGCATGAATGGATCAACCACCCAGTTCAGTTTGGTGGTGCTGGCCATGATTATCCTCCGTAGTACCAGTTCCGGTTTATCATCCCTGGCCGGATTGGTTTCATCAATCCGCGGGGTAACAATATCGGCCCACAGATTTGATTTGGGCAGCACATCCCGGTAATCGTCCCGATCTTGATCACTGGTACGGAAAAAGAAATCATTGGATTTGGTAGCAAACCAGATATCGCCCAGAGTATCACTCCAGGCCTTTTTTCCGCTCTGCTGCCCGTTGGCCTGCCGCCAGGTGATTCTGGTCTGGAGATTGAAAAGTTCGCCCAGCAGGGCCTGGTACATGCCCGAATTCCTCCAGTGGGTAAACAGGTAAATTGAACCGGTTACTTTCAGTATGCGCCGGCATTCTTTCAGCCAGGTCTGGTTCCAGCGGAAGTATTCGGACAGTGTCAATGGTTTCCCTTGCAGATCAGGACCTTCCCAGGGTGAACTGGGGGGATCGGCCACCACCAGGTCAACGCTACTCGCCGGCAGCGCTTTCAAGCCTGCCAATCCATCCCCCAAAAAGAGGCCTTCCTCCAGACCATCCTGCATGTCCATGTCGCTGGCAGGGTGAATAGCTGACAAATAGCGGTTCAGGTCAGAGATTGTCAACCCCGTGCTTGGTTCCAGCGGCTTAGTGAACAGCGGGCCTAGTTTACTGTCATCCGGATTATTCATACCCGGATTAAATTTAGGCTTCTTAACCCAAACAAAACATCACTAAGCTGGACTTGACTTTCAATAGTTTGCTGTTGAACTTCAGTTGATGAAGCGTAAAGTATTATTCCTGTGCACCGGCAATTCCTGCCGCTCTCAGATGGCAGAAGGTCTGCTACGACATCTGGCAAACGACCGCTTTGAGGTCTTCAGCGCCGGTACTCATCCCAGTAAGGTACATCCTATGTCAATTAAGGTAATGACCGAACTGGGAATCGACATTTCGTCCCACACTTCCGATTCAATTGATAAATACCTGAATTACGGAATCGATATTGTCATAACAGTCTGCGATGACGCCAAACGCTCCTGTCCTGTATTCCCCGGTAACGTGGAACGCATCCACTGGAGTACGGTTGATCCCTTTAACGGATGGGAAAAGGATGATAGTCAACTGCCGGCCTATCGTTCCACCAGGAATTTTCTGCATCATAAAATAGAGGGTTTTATTTCCAGCCACTGATTCTGAACTGCGTAACAGCAAACAGGAATTGACTGTTTAAAGTCAGTACTGTAAACTGCTTCATTCTATTTAATTACATTTACCGGAGATTATAATGGGTGTATTATTAATGTTTTACCTGTTTATTCAGGGTTTGACGGCCCAGGTGTTTACCGAAATTATGTATAATCCACCAGGGACCGATTCACCAAATGAATTCGTGGAGTTTTTCAACCTTTCCCCTACCGATACCATCGATTTCAGCGGCTGGACGATCTGCGATGGTTACAGCTGCGACGAATTGACCGATTTCGGTTACGGTCTGTCGCTGGCACCACAGCAATACGGCCTGTTGCTGGAAAGTGATTATCAATTCTTCGGCGGTCTGTATGAAATGCTGCTACCCGATTCAATCCTGGTCATCACCACCGATGATAAAAGTATCGGCAATGGTCTCTCGGCCAGTGACCGGCTGGTATTCAGGAACGATAACGGCGTATCGGTAGATTCGATCGCCTGGATTGGAACGGCTGACGAGGGCTTCTCCCTGGAGAAAATCGATCTGGCCGGGGATAATTCCGCCTCTAATTGGGCCGTAAGCCGTGATTCCCTGGGGACACCGGGACGTGAAAATTCAGTGGCTCCACTGGAAATTGACGGGACCATCCTGAGTGATTCCATCCGGTGGGAGCCACTCAGTCCAGAGGAATTCGAATCTCTGACCATTTACATTCCCGTTATCAATTGCGGACTTTCCGATTTTCAGCCTGTGTTGGATATCTATGAAGCCGGAATACTGCTTGGACAATTCCAATGGCCGGCAATGTTCGCCGGTGACACTACCTGGCTGATTCCGGAATTGGATGGCTTGTCCTCCGGCATACATGCACTTGAAATACTATTGTCTATTCCAGACGATCAGGACCAGTCCGGGAATAATGCGGAAATATTGATCCAGGTCAGCTATCCCTGGAATGCGGTCAGTATCAATGAATTCCTGGCCCAGCCTGATTTAGGCCAACTTGAATTCATTGAAATCTACTGCCACAGATCTATCAATACTGCCGGTTGGGGAATCAGTGATAATACCGGCAATATTCAATTCCTTTCCGCCCAGGAATTTTCAGCCGGTGCATACCTGGTGCTCTGCGGCGATTCCAGTCTGTTGACAGATCAATCGATCAATTTGCTGGTTCCTGCCGGTTGGCCCACCCTGAATAATTCAGCTGACGGCATCTATATTTACGACCAGACAGGTAAAATTATTGATTCACTTACTTATGATGAATCCTGGGGACTGAAAGAGGGGCGCAGCCAGGAAAAACTACGCCCGGATTTACCTTCAAACGAAAGTACAAACTGGAATCCAGCCGTCAACGTTACCGCCCAAACTCCAGGTGAGCCAAACAGTATCTATTGCCCTGCCACACCAGAAAACGGCCTGCTGGAATGTTTTCCCAATCCCTTTTCACCGGACGGCGACGGTCATGAAGACCAGTTGAACATACATTATATCCTGCCTTTCGACATCGGCATCCTGAAACTGGAAGTCTTCGATATGGTGGGCCGCCAGATAGCTACCCCGCGCTGGAACACGGTTGCGGCCAAGGAAGCGCTGATCACATGGGACGGGAAAAACAGTAATGGCGACAAGATTCCGATTGGACTGTATATTCTAAAACTGACCGCCACTGATCAGGCCAGCGGCCAAACATGGGAACGGACCGAACCTATTGCCGCGGCCCGCAAACTATAAAAAATGCCACTCCAAACGGAGTGGCATTTCAATAATAAATGATATTGAGGATAGTTTAGAAACCGATTCCCAGGCGCAGGTTCAGGGCACCGAATCCGTTGCTGTCAGGATAGATATCCTTGGCAATCGTGTAGCGGTAATTCAGAAAAGCATCCAGTACCAGGAGCTTCAATTGAACACCGGCCTGGACGTGAAAACCGGTAGCACTCTCCAGATTATCCTCAACGTACTCGATCATCCTATCCTGCATATCCTCCGGATCAGCAGAGAAATCTTCAAACATTTGATCACCAAGTAAATCTTCCATCATTCCTATCGACATGTAAGGAGCTGTCTGGTGAAAGTTGAGGCCACCGCCGGCATGCAATTTGACACCACCTAAAATTGGTACCCCCACACCAAATAATTTTTTCCGCACTGTCAGGTATGCCGAGCCACGCGCATACGCAAATTCAGCATCATCAGGGGTTGAGGCCAGTTGGGTTCCGGCAGCATTGACACTATAGTTAAAAGCATAGGTAGCAAAAGAAACTTGAAAATCCAGTTCAAGGTCTACAACAGGAATAAAATCAAGGTACAGATAACCTCCAACTCCTACTGGATTCTCAAAACCATCACGTGTCATCAAAGCTTCCGATGATAATCCCTGTATTGATGCTCCAGGCATCGATTCCAAATATGCGTCGACTGTAGCCGCTTCCTGTAAAACAGTTAGGCCAAACCCGACAAACCCGAAGACGGTCGATACCGGCAGCATAACTGCAAGTATAATTGTTAACAGCATTTTTGATTTCATGCTAAGTCACTCCTCTGTTAATTAAATTTTTCCTCCTAAACATTCCCCAGCAGGTAGGCTAGTACAACTGAATTTAATTGTTTATCCCCATTTTCCAACAATTGATTTTTACACCTGTGATTTTCAGCAAAGTCGGATAAAACAGGAACCTTTGGTCCGTTTTTACGTATTTCTGGGACTACTGTTTGGAGGAATAAATGTTAAGATTGTTACTAGTACTGTTAATCAGCCTGAGTATGTTGCCGGCTCAGTCTAAAGTCACAAAAAAGATCACTAAATGTGATTCAGACACCGGGGAGAAAATCGTCAAAATCATCAAAACAGATAATGATTCAACCTTGCATGTAATCATAAAAAAAGATGGTGATGAGAAAGAATATAAAATGGCGCTGACCGGGGATCCTGAATCGCAAAACGAACTTCAGGAAATGCTCACCAAGCTGGATATCGACCTGGATATGCTTAAACATAAGCCCTACTTTGAGCATTTCCATAAAACCGAACCAAGTGGGTGGCTAGGGGTTCAAATCCAAGGTTTATCAGACCAATTAAGAACATATTTCAAGGTGAAAGGCGAAGGAGGTGTATTGATCAGCGAGGTTGTTGAAGACAGCCCCGCCGCCGAGTCCGGACTTAAGGCTGGTGATATTATTATCACCGTGGATGACGAAGAAATTGATGATACACGCACCCTGACCAAAGCAATCCGCAGCTATGATCCGGAGGAAGAAATCACAGTCAAATATATTCGCAATGGAAAAACCAAATCAGCAACCGTCAGGCTGGGGGAATATGATTCACCCCACCATATGAGCTGGTATAAAAGCGATCTTGATCATGATTTCATGCCATCCCACGATAAGGCTCTGGAAAAATTCATCTTTGCCAAACCAGGCTTCGATGATCATGAATTAATGTATCGATTTGACACCAACGCTGATTTGGAAAAGGAGGTTCAACAGCTCAAACAGGAGTTGGAAGAACTGAAAGAAGAATTGGAAAAATTGAAATAAACCGATCTCTGTTAGTTGATGAAAGGCCGCATCAGTCGGCCTTTTTTTTACACTTGGACCGGGCCGTCCAAACCATCTAAATTAAATCATCCGGCATTTACATCTGATCATGAAATTTCAACCAATACTAATCAGCATCTTCATCCTGCTGGCCGGTGCGACCGCCCAGGATTTTGACTGGCCCACTAATAATGGCCGGCACCTTTCGTCTAATTTCGGGGAATTCCGTACCGATCATTTTCACATGGGACTGGATATTCGCACCAATGGTACCAATGGAATGCCGATTCATGCCGTGTACGATGGTTATATCGAAAAAATCAGCGCGAGTTATACCGGTTATGGAAAAGCCCTTTACCTGGTCACAAATAATGGATACCGGATTGTCTTTGGTCATCTGGACAGTTTTTCTCCCACGATGGAAAGTGTTTTGAGAAACCAACAGGAAAAAGAAAACTCCTATTCCGTCAGACTAAATTTTCTGCCCGGCGAATTTCCGGTCAATAAAGGTGATATTGTCGGCTACAGTGGTAACCGCGGTCACTCATTTGCTCCCCATCTCCATTTCGAGCTGCGGGATACCAACGATCTGGCATTAAATCCCCAGAAGCATGGTTTTGCAATCCCCGATCGGCTGTCCCCGGTAATAGAAGCGCTGACAATAATTCCGCTGAAAACCGGTACCCGTATCAATGGCGGCAATCTATCCCAGACCTTCCCGGCTTATCGCGATATTGCTGGTATTTATCATCTGCCGGATACAATTAATTGCCAGGGTACAATCGGTTTGTCAATTAAGGTTCATGATCGTGCTTCCGGTTCGCCCTATAAGTACAATATTTTCCGCATGGAATTGAAAATCGATGGGCAGACCCGGTTTACTACCCAATATGACGCCCTCGATTACACGCAGGCTAAACTGGTCACCATTGCTGAAGATCACTACCTCCAGCGCCTGAGAGATGAAGACCATCACCGTCTATATCACCTGCCCCACTATCCGCCAGTCTCTGTGCACGATAATCAATCAGATGGTATTTTAAACCTGTTGCCCGGCCCCCATGACCTGGAAATTCTTGTTACTGACAATGCCGGGAACACGTCGACCTTAAAAGAACGCCTGCTGGCCTTGCCGGGCGGGTCAATCACGGTTGAGACATACCACCAGACCGCTACTACCCTGACCTTTGAAATCCTGCCCCAGGGTTCATCGATCCCACTGCAGCAGGTGACCTGTTACAGTTTCACACCCTTCGGTTATGCCGATCAGGAAGTTCAACCGGTTGCAGTGGAAAAATCTGCCAAAGGTCTGCTATTCACCGTCTCCAAATCAGCGATCAATAATCGTATCCTCCAGTTTATTTCCAAGAACAAAATGGGGCTCTATGCCGCACCATATCACTGGGATAGTTTCGTGCAGCCCGAGGATCCGCTGGAGCTGGGTGTAAACCTGGATATTTTCCACACCGAATCAGGTGTGCATCTGCAGGTTGAGACCAGCGCCTACAGCCGGCTCACTCCGGATGTCCGTTTACAGGGCCTGTTCGCTGATCGGCCTATTAAGATGATACAGGTCAGACCCAATACCTTCCTGTCAGAGTTGGTGAATCCCGCCAAATTCAATCGAATTGATAATATTATCGTCACTTACCATTCCGAACCGGAGCGGGAATTCCGATTTCCATTCCAGGGGATCGTTTCACGGCCGGGAAAATCACAGGTCGTTGTAACCAATGACCGTCTGTGCTCAATGCAGGCTCTGAAGGATTCCTTCTATGATACCACCGTGATCTGGATTGAACCAGTCGATCAACCAGTACGGTCGGAAAGTGGTGAATTGCTGTCGGCCGTATATCAGCTCCAGCCTTTCAATCTACCCCTGAAAGATACGGTGCGGGTGGCCATCCGTTATACTGAAGACCAGGCCAAAATCGATCGTAAGGCACTCTATTATTTTGATAAGGAGAAGGGTTGGAAATACTTGTCAACCAGGCATCGACTTGATCGACAAACCCTGATTGCCTCCCTCAATTCAGTGGAAGCAGTGGCCGTGCTCCGTGATACAATACCACCCCAGATAAAATCAAGTTATCCGGGCAATGGCGGCCATTATCATTATCAGGATGTCCAGCGGTTATATGCGGTCTTCGATGATGACCTGGCCGGCATTCAGGCCAGTCCCGATAATATGTTCATGATGCTGGACGGTGAACTGCTCCTGTTTGACTACCAGCCAATAAAGAAAGTCATTTCTTACCGGCTCGACATACCCCTGGATGCCGGTTCCCATGAGTTAATTATTTCGGTCACCGACCAGGTTGGAAATTCCACTACCAGAAAAATAAATTTCTCCGTTAATTAATGTTTATTCCCTACCGTGATGACAATCCGCGGATTCTGATTCCGTATGTTACCTATACCATTCTGGCGCTGAATATTCTGGTGTTTATTTTTCAACTGGGAATAGGATTCGGATCTCAGAGTTCATATGAATTTACGCTCAGTTTTGGCCTGATTCCGGCCAAGATAATCGGAGTCGATGACGATACAATTATTCAGCAACACGAGCAGAATCTGGAGCGGATTTCCCGGCGTCCCATCACTTTGGATGCCAACCCTAAATCGCCACTGATCACCATTTTCACATCAATGTTCATGCACGGTGGACTGGGGCATCTGTTATTCAATATGCTTTTTCTGTGGATCTTTGCCGACAACATGGAAAGCGGATTGGGGCATAAACGTTTCGCGATATTCTATCTTCTGGCAGGGATTGGGGCGGCCCTGATGCAGATTCTGCTTAACATCCATTCCACCATACCAATGGTGGGGGCCAGTGGTGCCATCGCCGGTGTTTTAGGGGCCTATATGTTCCGCTATCCTAATGCCCGGATCCACGTCCTGGTGTTCCTCCTGTTTTTCATCACCACGATTCGTGTACCAGCCTTTATTGTCCTGGGGCTCTGGTTTCTGAATCAATTGACCAACGGACTGGGATCTCTGGGGATAAACACTACCGGTGGAGTAGCCTGGTTTGCCCATATTGGCGGCTTTGTAGCCGGTGTGGTTCTGGATCAGGTTTTTCGTAAAGTTCGTTTTGAACGCTATTAAATTTGGGACCATCATGGATAAAAATATTCAACAGCAATTGATTCAGGCTGCAATCGATATGCGTCAGCGATCGAAGTCCCCCTACTCCAATTACAGCGTAGGAGCAGCTCTCCTGTGTTCCGATGACTCAATCATTGGTGGCTGCAATGTGGAATCGGCCAGCTATGGTTTGACCTGCTGTGCGGAGCGGGTGGCGATTTACCAGGCTATCGCCCGGGGACACGGTGAATTTAAAGCCTTGGCTGTCGCTACCAGCGACGGTGGCTCACCCTGTGGCGCCTGCCGTCAGGTGATCTGGGATCAATGCGGCGATATCCCGGTGTTCGTTTCCGATGAAAATGGGCATATTACCGAGTATACCAGCGCCGAACTCCTGCCCGCTGCCTTTGGCGGTGAAAACCTGCGCTGATGGCACGGCCCACCTGCATCGGTATCGCCGGGGGGACCGGTTCCGGTAAAACATCGATTGCCCGCCAGCTTTCCAGGGCCTTCGGACCGGGAGAAGTGGTAATCCTGGAACAGGACGCCTACTACAACAATCTTGGGCATTTACCCCTGGAAGAACGGGCTAAAACAAATTTCGACCACCCCAGTTCAATCGATTTCCAATTATTCACTGAACATATCAAGGGCCTGCTGCGTAATGAATCGATCGCCATGCCGGTCTATGATTTCACGACTCACACCCGGTTACAGGAGACTAAACCGGTCGCACACCTCAATCGGTAGTCGATCAGTACCTGTCTTCGGTCCGGCCAATGCATGAGCAATTTGTGAAACCAACCAAGGAATTCGCCGATCTGATCATTCCTGAAGGGGGTAAAAACACGGTGGCGGTTGACCTTATAAAAACCAAGATAAGTGCCTTTCTCCGGGATAAATAATCTATAGAATATTTTACCGGTTATTACTATACTTGCAACGGAAAGAGGATTCATTTACCACCAGCAACGCGGAATAAACACCCCGGACAGAACTGGAATATACACGGGGTAAAAGGCATCAATTACTCTCTAGACAGATTTCAACACTAATACGATTGATAAGATAAATGACTAATACTAAACCTGCCAGCGGCTGGATTGAAGTAATCTGTGGCAGTATGTTCTGTGGAAAAACAGAGGAATTGATTCGACGTCTGCGCCGAGCCGAAATAGCCCGTTTTCGCATTGCTATATTTAAGCCAAAGATTGATAACCGTTACAGTGTGGAACATATCGTATCCCACAACCAGCTGAAAATGGAATCACATCTGATCAAAAAAGCCGAAGAAATCCTGGCCTTAAGCGAACGTGCCCAGGTGATCGGAATAGATGAAGCACAATTCTTCGATGAAAAGCTGGTGGAGGTCTGTAAAACACTGGCCCTCCGTGGCAAGCGTGTTATCGTGGCCGGTTTGGACAAGGATTTCCGTGCTGTACCGTTCGGGCCTATGCCGGCGATCATGTGTGAGGCCGATTATCTTAAAAAATTGCAGGCCATCTGCATGGTATGTGGTAACCCGGCCAGCTTCACACAGCGCCTGACCAAAGATGAACAGCAGGTCGTTGTCGGAGAAGCGGATATTTATGAAGCACGCTGTCGCAACTGCTACGAACCACCGGAGGAATAATGGAACGTCTAATAGGTATCCTGGGCATATTTGTATTACTGGGTATTGCGTATGCAATGTCAAACAACCGCCAGGCAATTTCCAAAAGAATCGTTTTCTGGGGGCTGGGACTGCAGCTGTTCTTTGCCCTGTTTATTCTTAAAACACCGGTCGGTCAGCCGTTCTTCGGCTGGGTCGATACCGGGATCCGGAAATTACTGTCTTTCTCCAATGTGGGCAGCACCTTCCTGTTTAAATCTTATGTCTCCGGTGAAATGGAAGCACCGGTGATCAATTTTGCTTTTACCACTCTGCCAACAATAATTTTCTTCTCGGCCCTGATGGCCCTGTTCTATCACCTGGGTGTGATGCAGTGGATCGTGAAGTGGATCGCCCGCGGCATGCAGAAAACGATGGGCACCAGCGGTTCGGAAACACTCAGTGTCTCGGCCAATATTTTTGTCGGCCAAACCGAGGCACCCTTTATAATCAAACCATTCATCGATGGTATGACTCGCTCTGAACTGATGGCGGTGATGACCGGCGGATTCGCTACAATGGCCGGTGGAGTGATGGCGATCTACGTGGGAATCCTGGGGCATATACCCGGTATCGCCGGTCACCTGATGGCGGCTTCGATCATGAGCGCCCCGGCGGCCCTGGTGGTGGCTAAAATCATTTACCCTGAAACCAAGGATTCGGAGACCCTTGGCGACCTGAAAATTGAAATGGAAAAATCCTCGGATAATGTGATGGAAGCAGTAACCAGGGGTACCACCGATGGAATGAAGCTGGCGGTAAATGTTGGTGCCATGCTGATCGCTTTCCTGGCTCTGATTGCCATGATCAATGCCATACTCGGGTTGGCCGGATTAAGCCTGGAAGGAATCCTGGGGTTTATCTTCCGGCCCCTGGCCTGGTCAATGGGCGTACCCTGGGCTGAATCCGGTATCGTGGGCAGCCTGATGGGTAAGAAAATAATTTTAACCGAATTGG
>CAYPJE010000040.1:0-28148 GCA_964410945.1 uncultured bacterium | reverse complement strand
AAGTACTCTCATTAAATCAGCCTTTTTGTGTCCAAACGTTTTTGAAGACGGACAATGACAGGAAAATAATACACAAATCTAATGAAATCAATTGGTTTGCCAGCAACCAATCGTCTGGCCGGGTAGGTTAAATATCAATCTCCCAGGGCTGGAGTACTTTTTTCAGGGCCGGTAATCCCTGCACGGCCGACAGGAAAACACCGTAGTTTGTCACCGGTACGTGTGCCGCTTCCAGGTCCCGCAGCCGGGACATGAGTTTCTGGCGGCTGATCATGCAGCCCCCGCAATGGATGATCAAGGCGTATCTGCCCAGGTCAACCCGCTCCTGAAACTCCCGGCCGAAAGCATGATCCACCATAACACCAGGGAAATTTGATTCAATAATCCGGGGTATCTGCACTGTGCCGATATCCTCCCCGATCCGGCTGTGATTACAGGCTTCGGCAATCAGAATCCGGTCACCGGACTGCAGACGGTCCAGGACCTGCACTCCCTCGGCGAATCCCCGCAGGCGTCCCCCGCTCATATACTGGATCATGATAATCGAAAAGGTCGTCAGGTCGATATCATCCGGGCACCAGTCCTTCATGACATCCATGGCCTGGGAATCGGTGATCATGGCCTTGGGACGGCGCTGCATGGAATCCAGGAAATCCCGGAATCGTTTGTGCTCAGCTTCACACTGTTCCGACGTGCCCCGGGCTGCATTAAGATCGAGTCGAAAAGAAACCGGGTAGGCCCAGTGACGGGTAATGTATTCCTCGGTCATGGCCTGGGGACGTAAATAGCGGCCCGGCGGCGTTTCATCATCCATCGGGATAATCAATACATAGAATTCATCCTTTTCGATGAACGGCAGTAGTTCGTCGGCAGGATTGGCAGGCTCATAATTGGCAATAATAAAGTCAATCAATCGTCCCCGGCAATTACTGTCCGGAGCCTGCAAAACAATTTTTTTATGAAAGGCCAATAACCTGATTTTATCTTCGACTGTAACAATCTTTTTTCGGTCATCTTCAGTGAATAAATTATAGATTATCAGGATCTGGGTATCCAGATCACGGGCAGCCTGCAGCAATTCTTCCTCGGCCCTGAAATCCACCCGGGAAGGATCGATCATCAGCAGGACCAGGTCACATTCTTTCAGGTCCTTCAGAACCTTATCTCGTTTTTTTGTTCCCAGGGAACTGGCTTCATCGATGCCGGCAGTATCAAACAACCGCACCGGTCCGATCCCATGGATTTCGAATAACGCTACTTTCGTGTCAGCAGTCGTGCCCGGGGTGGCATCAACGATCGAGGTGGCCTGCTGGGTAAGCAGGTTCATCAGCGAACTTTTCCCGGCATTCATACGGCCGAAGATACCAATATTTTCCCGTTCTACCAGTACAGCCATTGAATTGTCCTAAAAATGCAGATCCCGCTGTTCAGTGTTCCTGATGGCATCCAGGCGTTCCCTGACCCTGGTTTTCATGGTTCCTTCTTCCATCCCGGACAGTTCCTTTTCGATACGTTCTTTCCCGACCTGCCGGGTCTCCGGCGAGGAAAAATCCTCCAGGTATTCCGTCAGGGTCAACATAGCGTTGGGAGTACAGAATTTCTCGATGAAACCGGGGATAGCAAATTCCATGAAATGCTCCCCGGTACGGCCCAAACGGTAACAGGCGGTACAAAAACTAGGCAGATAGTCATTGCTGATCAACTCCCGCATAATCTCATCCAGAGACCTTAGATCGCCCAGGGCGAATTGTTCCCGACAGTGGACCTGGGCATCACCCACCTCGGTGTAACCTCCCAGTTCAATCCGGCTGCCGGCATCGATCTGTGACACACCGAATTCCATCACTTCCCGGCGGATCTCTGCCGACTCACGGGCTGTCAGAATCATTCCGGTATAGGGAATCGCCAGGCGCAATACGGCAATCAACCGCTTGAAATTTTCATCGGATACCAGGGGATAGCCGTTCAAATCGATCCCGCAGGCCGGCTGCAATCGGGGGAAACTGATCGTATGGGGACCGACACCGAATTCATTCTGTAGAAAACGGGCATGTTCAACCATAGCCAGCACCTCGAAACGCCAGTCATGAAGACCGAACAGGGCACCGATACCCACATCGTCCACACCGGCTTCCATGGCCCGGTTGTGTGAATCCAGCCGATACATGTAATCACCTTTGCGGCTGTTGACAGGATGCACCTTCCGGTAAGTAGCGTGGTGGTAGGTTTCCTGAAATACCTGATAAGTACCGATTCCCGCTTCCTTGACGATGGCATAACCCTCCTGATCGAGGGGAGCGGCGTTAACATTGATTCGCCGGATATCACCATGTTTCTCACGAACGGAATAAGCCGTACGCACCGCATCGGCAATAAACTGAGCATCATAAACCGGATGTTCACCGAATGCCATTATCAGCCGCTTGTGCCCTTCACGCTCTAAAGCGGCGACCTGAGATTTGATATCACCAGGCGAAAGGGTACGACGTTCAACTGTACAGTTCGAGCGTGCAAATCCGCAATAGCGGCAATCATTGACACATAAATTCCCGATGTAAAGGGGTGCAAACAATACAATCCGGTTACCGTAAACCTTTTTCTTCAGACTGCGGGCCTGGTCGAAAATTGCTTCGATTTGATTACTATCGTTGACTGCCAGCAGAACGGCGGTCTCCTCCGGTGTCAGGGGTGTCAGGCCGGCTGATTTGGCTAATATGTCATGCACCTGACAATCGTCCGGTGCGGCCTGGTTTGCTAAACCGGTTAAATATTCATCATCGATAAAATCACGCGCGTGCCGGCTGGTGGTCATTTTGGGCAACAGACTCATGCGAACTCCAGGATCGGTTGATGGTGTTCATCAATAAAATGTTGTGACGGCCCGGCACCACGGGCAATCAGCCGTCCACAGTTTTGAATATCATCTGAAATGATTGCGTGCTGTTCACCGGCGGTGAGTTCGGAACAGCCTTTCCCGGGATAGATTTCGTATTTCCGCCGGTAATTCGGCGGAGTAAGATTTGGCATAATGACATTGGCACCGCACTGAAGCGCGATTTTGAATCCGCTACTGGCGTTGATTGTTGCCAGGGCCGTAGTTGCCGGAATATTAACCGCCGGGTACAACAGCCTGGTAAGGGCGATCATCTTGCCCGTCAGCAGTTCCAATTCGGCACGGCTGGAACATAAAGTTTTGCCGAAATAATCCGGATTCTGCCCGATCGGGGTTCCGGGATGTTTAATAAAGGGGCCAATTCCAATCATATCCAGATTCAGGGATCCGAACAACAGCAGGTCATTACAAAGGTCTTCCAGGGTTTGGCCCGGTAATCCGACCATCACACCGCTGCCGGTTTCATATCCCAACTGATCAAGGGTGCGGAGCTGTTTCAGGCGGGCATTCAATCCATCATTGCGATCCGGGTGCAGTTTCCAGAACAGATAATTATTGGAGGTCTCAAAACGCATATAGTAGCGGTCGGCGCCTGCGGTTTTCCATTCCTCCAGTACTGCCTCCGGGTGCTCACCCAGACTGAGGGTAACCGCCAGACCAGTCTCCGATTTGATTACCGAAATGACTTCAGTGATGAAATCGCGGGAGACATAGCCGCTCTCACCGGCCTGGAGCACCACCGTGCCATAATCCAGACTTTCTGCCAGACGGGCTGCTTCCAGGATTTCATCCTGTCGCATGGAATAGCGCTCAACCGATTTATTGACCTTGCGGATACCGCAATAAAAACACTGGCGGTTGCAGAGATTGGATATTTCAATCAGGCCCCGGAGATGGATATCCTTCCCAACCACAGCTTCCCGAGTCTGATCAGCCATCCGCCAGAGATTCTTCAGTTTCCGCTCATTCCTGGTCTTCAGCCAATCCATGATGAATTTGCGCCGTTTCCCGGGAATGTGCAGATCGGCCGGATTCATCATGACCGGGTCTCTGGTTTTCCATCCCGCAGGACTACAGTGAAGGTCGTCCCCTCATCGGGCACACTGGAAACGGCTACGGAACCATCATACATACCAGCCAGGTTCTTCAAAATCGACAGCCCCAGCCCGCTACCGAGAATGGTTCGGGTTTTTTCATTTTTAATACGTGAAAACTCCTTGAATAACCGGCCCTGCTCCTCTTCGGTCATTCCGATACCGGTGTCGGAAACAGTAATTTTGACCTGATTGTCAGCCCGGATAACATAAATATCGACCCGCCCGCTGTCACGATTATATTTCACCGCATTGGTCAGCAGGTTGTTGAAAATAATACTCAGTTCACCACTGTCAGCCAGCATCGCCAATTTATCCGGTGCATTCAGATTGATTTCAATTCCCCGCTCGCTGGCTTCAGGAGTCACAATTTCGATCGAATCCCGGGCTTGCTCAACCACATCGACAGATTGCAGGTCACGATTTTTCTGACCGGATTCCAGCCGGGTAAGGTCCAGAATATCCAGGATCAGCTTGCGCATACCGGCGGTACGTTCGATTGTCCGGTTAACGTACTTATCGTAGGGCTCCACCTCATCACCCAGGATGCGGTCCCGCAGGAGGTAGAGATAGCTTTCTACCATCCCCAGAGGTGCCTTCAGTTCATGAACCAGAACATTGATAAACTGGAACCGCACCTTGTGGCGTTCCTCTTCCAGTTTTTTGGCATACCGGTGGGTCAGCACACTGCTGGCGGCCTTTTTAATTACCGCCTTTAATTCATCTGGTGTAAAAGGCTTAGCCAGAAAATCAAAGGCACCGTTTTTGGTGGTACTGACGGCTACTTCCAGGGAAGCGAATGCTGTAACCATGATTGTGGTTATATCAACTTCCAGTTCCTTGATCCGGGTAAGTATATCCAGGCCGGTCATATCTGGTAGCTTATAATCAAGCAGCAGCATGTCGTAGGCCTGGTCTTCCAGAGCTGCCAGGGCACTGGCTCCATCGGCGGCCTGGGCCAGATCGAATCCCATCTCGGTATCAAACTCCGGCAGGGACACCGTATATTTTTGAAGTGCTTTACAGATTCCGGACCGGATTCCCGATTCATCATCCACAACCAGTATTCTAAGGTTTTCCATACTATCAATTCCGCAGCAGGTGATTGATTTCTTTACTCAACTGTTCGAAACGAATATCCTTATCCATAACCAGATCGGCTTTGATCCAGCTGCGTTCAGTTTCGGTTAATGAGCCAAACTGAATCCCTGCTTCGCTGGCAACCCCGGTCAGTAAAATAACCGGCACATCAGGGTATAATTGTTTGATTTTGTGGCTGAGGATGAAACCGCTATCGTTTTCTTCCATCATAAGGTCCAGGATCGCCAGGTCAAACTTCGTCCCGGCAGCTATTAATCCTTCGGCTTCACCCTGGCCACAAGCTTGTATAACAGTCATATTCAGCCGGGAAATAAACAATTCCAATTGTTCCAGAATTCCCGGGTCATCATCTACGATCAGTATTGTTTTGGTATTGGTCTCAGGCATAATGATTCCGCTTCTAGTTTTGATGCTTCCCTGTGGTTGGCAGGGACACGATGAATTTGGTACCGGTGGGTCCCACCGCTGGATCGGTATTGGATTCAACTTCGATCTGTCCGCGGTGCATTTTAATTATCCCGTAGATAACCGCCAGTCCAAGTCCGGTCCCCTCGCCCATCTTTTTAGTGGTAAAAAATGGTTCATAAATCTTTGCCAGGTATTCCCGCGCGATCCCGGTTCCACTGTCCTGGATGATCATCTGGATTCCGGCAGATGGCATCAGGCTGGTAGTAATATTGATTGCCCCTTGATCGGGAATGGCTTCGACGGCATTTTTGACTAAATTGTTTATCACCTGGATAAACTGGTCGGCGTCGAGATCACAGGTGGAATCGGCAGCCATCAGGTCTAATGTCAGGCTGATCCGGTCCGGGATTTTGGTAGCGGAGATACAGTCAGCAATCAGGCTGTTCAGCTTCACCGGCGAAAGGTCAACCTCATTCTTGCGGGAGAAATCCAGCAGGCCCGAGGCAATTTTCCGCACCCGGTCAGCCTGCTCGGTAATCATTTTCACATCATCATAAGTTTCAGAACCAGGGTCCAGTTCATCGAGCAGGGAATTGGCATACAGCAGGATAACTCCCAGGGGATTGTTGATCTCGTGAGCGATACCAGCTGATAATTGTCCCATGCTGGCCAGCTTCTCGGCGTTATGCAGGGCGGTCTGAGTTTCAGCCAGCTTATGATTGGATTCGGTCAACTCATCCAGCGATTCATGCAATGCATCGATGGTGTAAGGCAGACACATTTCGCTTTCGGCCAGCCCCTTCAAAATGGCAATGGCATGATCGCGGCAGGTGGCATACCCGCAAGCCCGGCAATTCAGTTCATCAGCTTCCGTCTGCTTACCCATTCGAGCCAGCACGGCCCGGATTTCCGCATCAGACGGAGTATCTCCCCTGGAATCAGAGGAATGAAAAGTTGTTTTAAGATTTTCAGCCAGCCAGGCTACTGGTGGTACATGCTCACCTTTTGTCGGTTTTCCGGGATGGGAACGACAGTATTTGCTGACTGTACTGCGCCGATGATACTTCGGTTTGTCACTGGTCATTCCGGCGCCCATGATGCAGCCTTCGCAGGATAACACTTCCAGTAGCTGGGCATCCAGGGTACCACTGTCGAATTCCTCCAGGGCAGTAATAAAATTATCGCGGCCTTCCGCCGTAACAACCTGGCCACTCAGTAAATCTTCTTCAATACCGGCCGCCTGTAAGAGTCCACGGTTGATCGGGAAAAGTACCCCCAACCCGGAATGTGGGGGATCGAAATCAGTCCTTGTTTCAGGAAGCACCGGATTTCCGCTGATCATCCGGCGTAGTTCGGCAAAGGTCAATACACCATCCACTCCGGAGTTTTCCTGGGTTATCGCTTCCTTCTTTTTCGCCAGGCAGGGGCCGATAAAAACAATTTTTTCAAGATCGGGATTAAGCTTTTGCACTACTCTGGCAGTGGCCGTCATAGGTGACACGATCGGTGCCAGGTTTGCAGTCAGTCGGGGATGGTATTTTTCGACATAATTGACGATTGCGGGACAGGTAGTGGCGATAAAGCGGCCGGAAGGATTTTCTTCCAGCAGATTCTTATACTGCCGGGCCACCAGATCGGCCCCGGAGGCCACTTCGCAGACCAGGTCAAAGCCCAGCTGCCGCAGCTGGCCGATCAGCGCTGCGGTACTCCGGTCGGTGAATTCGGCCGGAAAACTGGGCGCTATCAGGGCGGCCTTTCGTCCGGGAGTCTTCAGCAGGTTACTCACTTCCGGAATGGAATTATAAACCTGTTTGGCATCCTGGCTGCAGACCCGCACACAATTCCCGCACCCGATACAGCGTGAATCGATTACCTCAGCCTGGCCATTGGAAATACGAATCGCCTTGGCCGGGCAGTCGCGAACACAGGTATAGCAGACCTTGCAACTGTCCTGAATGGTTTTTATTAATGTATCCGTCAACAGCATGCTTATTTCAATACATTCCGCTCGATATAGTCGGTGTGCAATAATTTGTGGCTTAATTCACTCAGCGGCTGCCCCAGAAATTCTTTGTAAAGGGAACGAACATGTTCATTGCCATGAGAGGTACGGACCTGTTCCTGCCGGTCGATTTCATATAGACGCTCCTGGCGGGCCCTGATCTTTTCCGGGGCAGTTCCAATCGGCTGGCCACCGCCGCCAATACAGCCACCGGGACAGGACATCACTTCAATGAAATGCAGATCATCACGGCCGTTTCTGATCTGTTCCATCAGGTCCCGGGCATTCTTCAATCCGCTTACAACGGCAATCCCCAGTTTCAGATCACCTATTTCCAGTTGAGCTTCACTGAATCCGGATCCATTTCTGACTGGCGTCAGTGCTTCCAGTTCCAGTTCCTTACCGGTTAACATGAAGTGTGCCGTCCGGACAGCAGCTTCCATTACGCCACCGGAACCACCAAATAATTTTCCGGCGGTGCTACGTTCGCCAAAAGGCTGGTCCGATTCGCCGGCCGGAATTTTTGCCAGATCGATTCCAGCCATCTTGATTATGCGCACCAGTTCTCTGGTTGTAAGTGAGGCATCGATATCCGATAGCCCATTCAGGCTTTGTTCCGGGCGTGCCGATTCAAATTTCTTGGCGGTGCAAGGCATGATTGACACAGAATAGATATCGGCCGGATTCAGATCATGTTCTTCAGCATAATAATTCTTGATCAGAGCTCCCAGCATCTGCTGGGGACTTTTGCAGGTCGAAAGATTAGCAGTATAGTCGGGATAGAATTGTTCAATATATTTTATCCAGGCTGGGGAACAACTGGTAAACATCGGCAGCCGGCCCCCTGATTTGATCCGGTCAACCAACTCAGAGGCTTCTTCCATGATGGTCAGATCCGCGGCAAATGAGGTATCAAAAACCCGGTCAAAGCCCAGACGCCGCAGGGCGGTAACAATTTTGCCGTCGATATCCTCCCCGGCGGGTAATCCGAATTCCTCAGCCAGGGTTACCGAAATAGCCGGTGCATGTTGAACGATTACAAATTTTTCCGGATCACGCAAAGCATCCATGACCCGTCTCTCATGGCTTTTCTCCGACAAAGCACCGGTGGGACAGGCTGTAATGCACTGGCCACAATTAACACAACTGGAAACATTCATACTTTCATTGAAAGCGGTTCCAACCACAGTGGAACTCCCGCGATTTACAAAATCAATCGCTGAGACGGCCATAACCTCTTCACAGACCCGCACACAGCGCCCACAAAGAATACATTTGGCCTGGTCGCGAATCAGGGCATCACTGGAAATATCCAGTTTATATTCCCGCTTGGGAGCATGAAAATGGCGCTCGCGGACACAGTACTGAGCCGACAAATCCTGCAGTTGGCAGGTATTGTTGCGAACACAATACAGGCAATCATCGGGATGATTGGATAACAGCAGTTCGATAATTGTGCGCCGGGCATCAATGGCCCTCTGACTGTTGGTGCTGATCTTCATCCCATCATGAACCGGATGGCTGCAACTGGTTACCAGGTTACGATAACCTTCAACTTCCACTACACACATGCGGCAGGCTCCGCTGGGTACCAGGTCTTTAATATGGCATAATGTTGGTATTGTTATTCCTGCCCGCGTACAGGCCTGGAGAATTGTCTCGCCTTTGGCGGCTTCGATGAACTGTTCGTTTACCTGTAATTCAATCATAATCTTCCCCTAGTTGACCGATACGGCGTTGAAACGGCATAAATCCACACATTGGCCACAGCCGATACACTTGTCTCCAATGATATAATGGGCAGCCTGCTTCTCGCCAATAATGGCATCGGCCGGGCATTTCCGGGCACAGACCATACATCCGGTACAGATTTCCTGATCGATGTGGTAGACCAGTAATTCCGGGCAGGCACCGGCCGGACAGTTTCTTTCATACACGTGGGCATCATACTCATCGCGGAACCAGCGCAGGGTGCTCATGACCGGATTCGGTGCCGACTGGCCCAATCCGCAGAGGCTGGCATCTTTTATCGTCTGCCCCAGTTCCTCCAGCTGCATGACGCCTTTGAAGCGCTCCAGCGAATCAAGTGACGATTCATTTTTACGGTTGCGGGTAATTGTTTCCAGGATATGCAGCATCTGCCGTGTTCCTTCCCGGCAGGGAATACATTTTCCGCAACTCTCGCGCTGAATAAAATCCATGAAAAATTTGGCTACATCGACCATACAGGTCTTTTCATCCATGACCACCATCCCGCCGGAACCCATCATGGCATCCACCGTCTTGAGTGATTCATAGTCGATGGCAATATCCAGGTGCTCGGTCGGGATACAGCCACCGGATGGCCCACCCATCTGCACCGCTTTGAACGGTATATCATCGGGAATACCGCCACCAATATCAAAAACAATATCCCTAACAGTAGTACCCATTGTAACCTCAACCAGGCCGGTACGGTTAACTTTTCCCGACAGGGCAAAAACCTTGGTACCCTTACTGCCTTCCGTTCCCTGGCCGGTATACCATTCCGCACCATTCTTCAGAATTACCGGCAGGTTGGCCAGTGTTTCCACATTATTAATGATCGACGGCCGCTTAAACAACCCTTCAACCGCGGGGAATGGCGGCCGTGGCCGCGGCATCCCCCGCTTCCCTTCAATACTGTGTACTAATGCTGTTTCCTCCCCGCAGACAAAGGCGCCGGCCCCCATCTTGATGATCATATCCAGATGATAGCCGCTGTCCATAATGTTATGTCCCAGCAACCCGAATTCATTCAAACGCTCAATACTTTCCCTTAGTCGTTCGATGGCCAGCGGATATTCAGCCCGGATATATATGTAAGCCTTACCGGCTCCGATGGCATAGGCTGCTATGGCCAGGCCTTCCAAAACACGGTAGGGATCACCTTCGATCACGGCCCGGTCCATAAATGCTCCCGGATCGCCTTCATCGGCATTACAGATCATATATTTCTGGATCGCATCCTGCTCCAGGGCTATTTTCCATTTCCGGCCGGTGGGAAATCCACCACCGCCCCGGCCCCGCAGGCCACTATTCTCGACTGTTTGACAAACTTCAGCGGGAGTCATGGTATGCAGTGCCTTGGCAAAAGCAGTATAGCCACCGCGGGCAATATATTCCTCCAGGTTGGCAGGCTCGATTAGCCCGCAATTCTGCAATACCTGCCTGGTCTGAGACCTGAAAAAGGGATGTTCATCGATATAGGGAATACCTTCGAAAGGCTGCATCCCCTGATGACGATGCTGGCCCAGCAGATTCTCCGGCGAAATATGGCCACTGAAAACACTGTCCAGAATTTGATCGACCTTATCCTCCATGACCTTGCGAAAAACCAGACGGGTACGGCCGGGGAGTTGAATATCCAGCAATGGTTCCTCAGAACACAAACCAATACATCCGACTTCGATAATATCGGCCGCAGTCGAATGTTCATCACAGTAAGCCCTGACTTTGGCTAAAGATTTACTGGCGCCGGCACTGATGCCGCAGGTCCCGGCGCCGATATAAATAACCGGTTGGCTTATCCGATCATGCCGCAATTCATCAAATAATGATGTGAAGTCCGGTTCATCATCGGTTGCTTTTCCGGTTACATGGAGGTGTGTAAATAAGGTTCTTAGTTCTGTATTCATTGTTTCGACTTAGGTGTTCGGTAGTATTCAGCAAGGTAATTTGAGTTGATTCAGGCAGCACGATTGGCTTTCTTATATTTCTTAATGATCCGGCGGACACTGTCGGTAGTGACACCGGCATAAAATTCACCATTGATACTGATCACGGGAGCCAGTCCACAGGCTCCGATGCAGGCCACCACTTCAATACTGAAAAGGCCGTCCCTGCCAGTCTGTCCGGCTTTGATACCCAGCTCTGATTCAAGTGTGGCCAGCACATTGGCAGAATTATTAACATGGCAGGCTGTTCCACGACAGACGACAATATGATATTTCCCCAGCGGTTGGAATCTGAATTGGTTGTAGAAAGTGGCGACGCCATAAATTTTGCTGGTTGGAATGTTCAGGTAGTCACCGATTTTCCGGATTGAATCCCGGGATAAATACCCCTCAGTTTCCTGTATATTCTGAAGCATTGGTATCAGGTTATCACGCCGAGCCTCAGGGTATTTGTCAATCATCTGTTGGAAGTAAGTCTTAGTCATAGTTCGTCTTAGGAGTATCAGTTAATGAGATAGGCCAGTTTTTCAAGCTTTAGGGTAATATCCAGTTCATCCTGGTCCACACCATCCGGTACATGGACCGGGACCGGTGCAAAATTCAAAATCGCCTTGACACCAGCCTCCACAAGCAGATCAGCCGTACTTTGGGCGAATTTGGCCGGCACAGTGATAATGCCGATAGTTATTCCATTTTCTTCCACGCTATTTTTCAGATTTGAAATATGATGAACCCGGCATCCGGCAATAACTCGGTCAATTTTGGACTGATCGGAATCAAAGGCTGCTTCGATTGACAATCGCGGGTGTCGCTTACTGAAATAAGCCAGTATGGCCCGACCCAGATTCCCAACTCCTACCAGGGCAATTTTCTGAACCTGTGGTTTATTAAGAACCGAGCGGATTTTGTCGACCAGTTTTTCAATTTCATAACCTTTCGCCGGTGTGGCCGAGTAACCGATCAGCATCAGATCGCGCCTGACCTGTGGTGCCTCATTCTGGATGTATTTGGCAATTTCATGGGAGAATATATGTGATTTACCTTCGATAGCAAGATCCAGCAGCAGGCGTTTGTACAGGATAAGACGTTCAATTGTTTTTATTGATATATTTTTCAAAATCAATTCCAAAGGTTTGTTTTTCTTCTATGCTGTGAATTTATTCACAGCTTCAAATAACATGCAATACATATTATGTGAATTATTTCACACGGCTAAATATTACAATTCTCGAAAATCATGTGCTGATTAGAAATTCCCGGGATTATGATACAAAAAATCCCTCATCTGAGGGATACTAAATGAAATTAATCCGCGCCTCGGTTTACGACTGGGCTACTTCGGTAACAATCCCCGTAATTTTTTTAAAATCACGGTCTTTATTGAGAAAGTATTTTACGCCCATTGATTCAGCTTTGGAACGATATTGCTGAAAGGTATAATTGGTGAGAATGACAACTATTGGTGAAAGGCCATTATTCTGAATTCGATCCAGTACCTCAAATCCGATCCCATCCGGCATTCGGATATCCAGAAAGACAATATCAGGTTTGGTGGCATTGATTTTATCGATTGCCGAACTGACATCGAAGGCCTGTCCGACTATATTAGCCGTATCCAATTTTGTCAGGAGGTTGACCAGACGTTCCTGAAATAGCTGGGAGTCATCGACGATAAATATATTCACTTGGTTATCCATGCCTGATTATGGTCCTCATAACTTATACTGCGTGATTAAATCATCCCGTAAGACAATAACGCATTCTCAGGTAGGATTTTTCCTACAAACCAAGATTTAAATCACAGCAAATCAATTAATTAGTCCCTTGTCAAGGGCATAGCGGATCAGATCGGCATTAGATTTGAATTTCAGTTTCTCAAGTACCCGGTGCCGGTATGTACTCACTGTTTTAATGCTAAGCGATAATTCACTGGCAATATCCTTGATTGACTTACCAACAGCGATCTGGAGAAAAATCTGCAGCTCGCGATCCGTCAAGCGCTTATACCGCTCAACATCAATCCTGCCCAGGTCTTCAATCATCAGAGATGAAAAATGATCTGAAACATAGCGTTTGCCATCGGCAATAACGGTCAAGGCTTTTGATAATTCGCTGACAACATTATTTTTTGTGATATAGCCGTAAGCACCACTCCGATATGAGCGCTGGGCATACTGTTCTTCCGAATGCATGCTGAGAATTAATACTTTAACCCCAGGATAAATACTTTTTACCTGTTTCAATACCTCGATTCCATCCTGGCCCGGCAGTGATATATCGAGGACCAACAGATCAACAGCATTCTGTCCCAGAAACTGCAGAGCTTCGGATCCGTCATTCACTTCACCAATTACAGAAAAGCCCGGAATACGGTTAATTATATCTTTCAATCCCTGGCGAACAATCGGATGGTCGTCGCAAATCAGTATATTTATCATTGATTCAGTGGTAATTTCACTTTTACCATTGTACCCTTCCCTTTCTGGCCTGAAATTTCGATCTTACCTCCAACAAATCCAATTCTTTCCTGCATTCCGATCAGACCCAGTGATTTCGGGTTTTTTAACTGCTCCGCCGATATTCCAGATCCGTTATCCCGGATTACTATTTCTATGGCATCCTCCTCTAACCACATTTTTATATCTACTTTGGTTGCCTTGGCATGTCGGGCAACATTGGTTAAAGTTTCCTGGACCAACCGGTAAACCGGAATAATTATATCCTCCGGAATATCCTCATCAGGAACTGAATTGGAGAAATTGCACTTTATTCCGGTACGTTTTGTAAAATCGTCAAGATACCATTCCATGGCCGGCAGCAGACCAAGGTCATCCAGGATACTTGGGCGAAGATCGGCCGATATCCGACGGGTCTGGGTGATAGTATTATCGACCAGTTCATCCATATTTTTCAACCGGCTCAATATTTCCTCATTATCACCGGCATCTTCTTCCAGCAATCCCAAATCAATTCGGATGGCTGTAAGGGCTTGCCCCAGTTCATCGTGTATTTCACGTGAAATCCTGGTTCGTTTCTGCTCGATTGAATCACGAAGATAATTCGTCAATTGCTTCAGCCTTATACTGTAGTCTCTGATCTCATCTTCAGCTTTCTGGCGTTCAAGCTCAGCCTGTTTTGCTTTGGTTATATCAGCCAGTGAAACCAGTACTTTCCCCCAACTGTCCTCATACCCCGGAGCAATCGAGGCATTGATGATACAGTTGATTGATTTTCCGGTAATGGTTTTGTTTTCCACCTCTGAACTAAACGATCCTTTGTTCTGATACAAGGCAACCAGTTCATCCTTAAATGAATGTAAAGAATCACCGGTGAATATTCGATCCAAGTTACCAAAAATCTGATCGACCGATTCGGCTTCAAGCAGTTTCACTGTTTCCTGGTTAACGGTCAATATCTCCACCATTCTGGCACATTTAACGATATCCTCAGGATGTTCATTCAGGTATTGTTCAATATCGGTAACACCTTCGGCAATCAACCCATCCAGATAGGTTTTTATCCTGGAAAAATCCTCCTCCCACAGTGATACAGGTGAATTATTAAAAATTGACCGATACCGTTTCTCACTGTCGCGCAGTTCCATCTCGTACTGCTTCCGCTGGGTTATATCGCTGCAGGTATACATTACGGTGCCGCCCATGATATTGACCCGCTTAATATGAATCGAGAGTAAAATTTCGTCACCTTTTTTGGTACGAATTGGAAGCTCAATTATATCATTGGTGGCAAAATCCGTAATTCCGGATTGTAACATCAAATCGTTCTGGAACATTACAGATATATTTTCCATAGCCCAGATTTCATCGACCGAATATCCCAAAACCGGAACAACACTCGAGCCAATAAACGTAAAACTGCCACTGTCATCAGTAATGAAAATCGGGTTGGATACATTCTCCAGCGTAATCCGGTTTAATTCTTCCGATTCCCGTAATGCTTTATCAGTTAATTTGCGGTCGGTTATATCCTTGACAACATGTACCGCACCAATAAGACCCCCATGATCATTTTTAATTGGATCGACCGTTACCTCGATCCAGGCATTATCGATTTGCAGTTCCCGCGACTCTCTTTGTTTGGATATCTTCATCTTCAGAATCGGGCACTCGGGAATCGGCTCTTCCTGGCCATGGACAAGTTCCCAGCAGTGCTTATTTGTTATTTCATCCGGTTGAACCTGCAACCAATTCAAAGTCGCCTCATTATGCCTAAGGATACGGCCATCCAAATCGACCAGCCAGATCGCATCGCTCATAGCGTCAAAAGTTGTCTGCCATTCCAGGGCCAGTTTTTTCAGATCATTTTGAGCCTGTTTGCGGTCGGTAATTTCGTTTATAAAGCCCTCTAATACCTGTGGCTCTATTCCTGGCTCAGATACAACAATCCCACGCTCCCAAACCCAGTGAACCACGCCCTGTGAATCTATAATCCGGTACTCAATTTCAAAGGCTTTATCATCATCAATCGATTTTTGAATCTTATCCCAGATTGCATTTCTATCATCTGGGAACACCAGATCATTGTATGACAGTACTTTATTATCAATGAGATTATCCACCGGATATCCGAAGATTCGCGTGAAGCCTTCACTCAGATATTTCATGGACCATTGCTCGTCATTCAGACAACGATAAGCAACGCCTGGCAAATTCCCGATCAGAATGTTTAATCTTCGTTCATTTTCGACAATGGATTCCTCATTCCGTCTATGTCCGATGACTGTGGCCAGCTGGGTTAAAAGAATTTCAAAGCGTTCCCGGTCTTTTCGTCCTGGCGGTAATTCAGATGAAGAAGCGAATCCGATTGATTCTGAACCAGTGACCAGCGGGAAAACATACATATCCTTCACATCAAGAGTCTTGATAACAGTCGGAATCATTTTTCGCAGCAGGGAAGATTTTGTCATTTCCATGACCAGGGTTATGATATCATCATATCCGTTGATATGTGCCGCTTCGCCTTTCATAAATAATGATTTATGCATACTGCCTTCAGTTAATGGAATCACAGGCAATACGATTTTTCCACCAATTATTGTTTCCACTTTCCTGAATAACTTTTCTGACAGACCTGAATTCTGTAGATGCAACTCCTGGTAATCGCGGGAAGCCAGGTAGATTGCCACCCCAAAACCAGGGAAAAAGGATATGGTATTCTGAGAAAAGTATTCACAAAGTTCGCGAATTGATTTACCGCTCCGGGACAAATCGTTTAATGAGTTTATCAGTTCCAGGTCCTGGGACTTCTGAAACAGCTCAACCTCAACATTCTTCCGGTCAGATATATCACGTATTGTAATCATTATCACCGCTTCACCATTATATACGGTTCGATTCAATACAATTTCTTCCGGGAAAGATCTTCCACTTTTTGTTTTACCATACCATTCGAAGCGCTGTGTTTCACCTGCCATTGCAAGATTAATATACTTATTGGCCTCTTTATCAGTTGTGAAAGCCCGATCTGCTAAAATAATATTCCTGTCAGTCAGTAATTCTTCACGAGTATAACCGAACAGTTTTACTGTTGCATCATTGACAGCCACTATTTCCCGCTTCTGATTCTGTATAATGATAGCATCAGAAGTGAGATTGAATACATTATTCAGGTTTTCCTGGGTCAGAGCGGTCTCCTGCTCGGCTTGTCTCGTGGCAGTTATATCATTAAAAGTTGCCTGCAATCCGGCAACCTTTCCGCCCGACTTTATCTGACCGATATACGCCAGGATATCATGCCGGGAACCATCCTTCAACTGCCAAGATATTTCAACCGGAGGGATATCCTCCCCCTTAAAAAATTGCCGGAAAAGCGTCTTCAATTGTGGTAAATCTCGGGGTCTGAAACCGGACAACTGAGTAAAATGTTTTCCAATAATTTCATCTTTGTCGTATCCGATAATAGTCATTCCGGTTGAATTAATCGAAGTAATGACTCCCTTCAGATTGATAGTCACAATACCCTGAGGAGATAACTCGATCAAGCTCCGGTAGCGTTCCTCAGATTCAATTAACTGCCCGCGGGCTGCTTTTCGATCAGTTACATCTTCAACAGTTCCATCATAATAACTAAGTTTTCCGTCGACATCCTTAATTGCTTTTGCGCTTTCGCGGATATGAATGGAGGTTCCATCCCGACAAACCCATGCTGCTTCAAAGCCTTGAACAACACCATATTCCTGTACTTGGTTGCGAAACCGTTCCCGGTCCTGATTTCTAAGATATAATTTTTTATCAAGATTCCTTTTCGACAGTTGTTCAAAATTCTCAAAGCCCAGCATTGAAAGCAGGGCTTGGTTGGCCATAATAAACTCTCCCGAGGGAGTTGACCGATAAATGCCTATGGTGGCATTCTCAAAAAAGGAGCTGAAAAGCTCGTCGCGGGCATTCAGTTGATTAAATATATGAATTTTTTCGAGCGCTTGTTTAATCGATTGGTTTACCTGTTCCGGCTCATATTTTTTACTTAAACAGTAGAATGACCCATTTTCGACGGCTGTTTTCACTTTACTTGGTGAAGGATTCCGGGTGAAAGTGATACATTCCAAAGGCCGGTTAGCCGATTTGATTTCAGCGAGTATATCAAAACCTTTGTTATGCTTAAGATCAATGTCAAGCAATACTAAATCAGTCTCCGATTCCGAGATTATATCAATAATCGGCTTGTCACTTCCTATTTCCTGAAATACCAAATCCCCGGTCGCAAGAGTACTGGATAACAGCTTCCGAAATCTCAGATCATCGGAAACGAGTAAAATAACATTATTCATGGAGCCTGTCCTTACCGGTAAAACTTATCATTTTCACTGTATTTATTGTACTTATTGCCAATTTCAGAACCAATGAAAAAATACGTTAATTAAAACAGGTAAGCCAAACTATCATTTTGAGACAGGGGACCAGTCTCGCTCAGGAGTGGAAAAAACTTCCTGATTCACAAAAGATTCTGCAACCAATGAATGTCATTTATTAAAGAGTTAGGAGCGGATCAGAATTTGGTACAAACTTTGCACTAAAAACGCTGATGGAAGATAGAAGTACATCCCATCCAAACAGCAGTAACATACTAAAGGATTTTTCTATATGAGTACGATTTTAATCGTTGACGATTCAATTTTCAGTCGCGGTGTGATTCGATCAACCCTGGAACAGGCTGGTTTCAGCACCATAGAATCCGACTCCGGAAAGAATATTATCGATCTGCATAACGAATATAAACCGATTTGCATAACACTTGATTTACTGATGCCTGAAGTAACGGGAAGGAATGTCCTGGAAATATTAAAAAAAGAAAATATCACCACGCCGGTAATCATCATATCATCCGATGTGCAGGAAAGCACCAAAGCAGATTGCGTCCAATTGGGAGCTAAAGCATTTCTTAACAAACCACCACAGCCAGATGAACTGATAAGTACCATCAAGAATATAACCAACACTGACCAGGATTAACATGAATCCGAATTCAGAACATATTGATATACTGACGGAACTGATCAATATTGGTATCGGACGCGGGGCCAGCCTGCTGAATACTATGCTGCACCGCCCAATTCAATTAACTGTTCCATCCGTTAAAATTATCAATTCTGAAGATCTGGGAAGTATTGCAGGAAATTTTAAATTAACAAAAATCTCTGGGGTAAAATTACCATTCCGCAAAGATTTCAATGGCCAGGCTCAAATTGTATTTCCCACAGAAGGCATTCCAGTTCTTATCTCGGCATTATTAGGAGAAGAAAGTAATAGTGATAATTCCTATTCCCTGCGGATGGGAACACTCAGCGAAATTGGAAATATTGTCCTTAATTCCGTGATAGGTACAATCAGTAACCTGTTAAATGTTCAACTTGAATATTCCATTCCTACTTATTTCGAATTAATGTACAATGAGTTATTCGAAAAAAATACAGATGACCGGGAAACGGTCTACATCCTGGCAGAGACTCATTTCATCATCGAATCGATCGAAGTTGAGGGGGATATAATCCTTATATTCGAAATGAATTCGTTCAATCAGCTGGTCGAACATCTTGACAAGCTCAACTGATATTCACAGTGACTAAAGATAAATCAATCCGCGATAATCTCCGAGGTCTGGATGTTGTTGCCACAGGCGTCTGCATAATCGATGATAAATACCGGGTTGTTTTCTGGAATCGTCGTATCCAGGAATGGACATCTGTAGACGAATCAAGAATTATCAGAAAACCAATCTACAAATTTTTCCCAAAATTTAAGGATAATAAGTATAAACGGCGAATTAACACAATCTTCGCTGGCGGACCACCACTGGTTTTCTCCTCTCAGATTCACCGCAGTCTTTTTAATCGTAGTGAAGGCATCGATCATTATTACCAGAACATCACTATATCATCTTTTATTGATGACAGTAATGGTTCCATTTATGCCCTCATTTCTGTTGAAGATGTCACCGAACTAACTTACCGGATTGAGGAAATTCGTTCCAAGCAGAATAAACTTCAGAGTGTCCAGGCCGGCTTAATAGAAAGTGAACTGAAATTCAGGACAGTATTCGAAGAATCGCATGAACCCATTTTACTTATTGATCCACAATACCGAATAATTAATATTAATCCGGCCGGGATAGATTTCTTTGGATATTCCCGTGATGAATTGAATGATACTCTGATCAATGATTTATTCATCAGTTTTAAGGACCTGAAACAAGTATTGGATAAAAAGGCCGGAGACCAGACGGCTAAGGATTTAGAAATCCAGGCCAGGAATAAAACCGGTGAAATCAAAGATTGCTTAATCTCAATCTCATCACATAGAAATCCGGCCGGCAAAGTATTTCAGTACCAATTCCTAATCAGGGATATTACTGAACTGATCCGTTATCAGAAAGAACTGGAGGCGGCTGTACAACAGGCTCAGAATGCGGAGAAGGAAATATACCAGTATGCCCTGGAATTAAAAGCAGCACAAGAGGCGGAAACCGAACACTCATCTATCCTCAGCGCTACAGTCGAGGAATTGAACAAAGCAAAAATCCAAGCCGATGCGGCCAATCAGGCAAAGAGTTATTTCCTGGCCAATATTAGCCATGAAATGCGGACGCCAATGAACGGCATTATCGGAATGACCGGTCTGTTATTGGAAACCAGGATGAATGCTGATCAGAAAGAGTATGTCCAGATCATTCAGAATAGTGCTGATACTTTACTTAATGTTGTTAATGATCTCCTGGATTTCTCAAGAATTGAGGTCGGAGAATTGAACTTCAAAGACCAGGAGTTTGATCTGCTTGAAACGGTTGAAGATGTTATGAGTAACCAGGCTGTTTCAGCACAGGAAAAGGGACTGGAGATTCACTATCTTGCTGAAACCGGCCTTCCACAGAAGCTTGAGGGTGATCCAGGGCGCCTGCGGCAGATACTAAACAACCTGGTCAGCAATGCCATTAAGTTTACTAATGATGGTCATGTAATACTCGAGGTAAAGAAAATAGGTGCAATTGACGAAAATACTATAGAATTGGCATTCTCAATCAAAGACACCGGAATCGGGATTGAAAGTAAAGACATGGCTACAATTTTTGATGGATTTACCCAAGCTGATGGCTCCCCAACCCGCAAATATGGTGGAACCGGCCTGGGCTTATCAATATCCAGACATCTGGCCGAAAAAATGGATGGCGCGATTACAGTCCAAAGTATTCCCGGAAAGGGATCAATATTCTGTTTGACTGCAGTCTTTAATAATACTTCAACCGATAAAGAGATAAAGACTGTCGATGATCCTGTTCTGATAATCAGTTCCAATCAACTGGTGACTCAGGCAATAAAAAGCCAACTATCATTTCTCGGATATAAAAATATTACTTCAAAATCTTCTTGTGATTTCAATGATATTCATCAGACACATAAATCATTGGAAAAATATCAGACTGTTTTGATTGATAATTCCGCCAATCCGCCAGACGTCAATCGCAATAATATTATTACCGACCCTACTAATTCGTCCCAGACTACCAATATTGTGCATATGGTCAACCTGTCACAAATTAATAATAATATAAATGTAAAAACTGAATCCACTGAGAATATTATTTCTAAACCAATCAAACAGGAGGCGCTTGTTCAAGCCATGAATACCCGTCACAGGCAGCATGCACCGACTAACCAGAATAAACAACCGGACGGATCAGCGATATCAGAAAAAGCCGGGCCTAAGGAAAAAAACCTGCGTATATTGGTTGCCGATGATAATATTCCCAGCCAAAAAATGGCTGTGATATTACTTCAGAAACTTGGATATCAGGCTGATCCGGCATCAAACGGGCTGGAAGCACTTGCAGCATTGGAGAACATCCCTTACGACCTGATATTCATGGATATAATGATGCCTCAACTCAATGGATACGAAGCAACCAGTGCCATCCGTAACCCAGAGACAAACGTTCTATGGCATGAAATTCCAATCATCGCTGTCACTGCCTTTGCCCTGCCGGGTGATCGCGAGAAATGCCTGGAAGCCGGAATGGATGATTACATGAGTAAACCCATTAAACCCGATAAACTGAAAAATATGATCAACAAGTGGTGCAAGAATGATAAGGACAATGCCAATGGACCGGCCAACATCCTGCTTGATCAAAAAGCTTTACTGGAAATGGTAGACAATGATATGGCCGTCTTCGATTCAATTGTAACAGCTTTCATGAATGATGTACCCTTGAAGTTGAGTGAACTAAAAACTGCGATCGATGATAAAAATGCACAAATTGTATATCGGGTGGCTCATGCCCTCAAGGGGGCAGCCAATAATATCGGAGCGATATCAATGGGGAACCTGGCCCATGAACTGGAATCAGTTGGGAAAGATAACAGCCTTGATTTTGCTCCGCAGTTATATTCAAGAATCGAATCAGATCTGGTTCAATTGCAGATAGAGTTAAACAACGTTAAAACTAAGCATAAGAAACAATGAAAATACTGATAGTTGAAGATGATTTTGTCAGCCGGAAGCTGTTGCAGCGACAGCTTTCTAAATACGGGGAATGTTCACTTGCTTCCAATGGGAAACAGGCCGTATCATTATTTGCCAAAGCAATTGGTGAAGGCGTACCTTTTGATCTGATGTGCCTCGATATTATGATGCCAATCATGGATGGTCATGAAACCTTGTCCATGATTCGCAAAACGGAACGGCGACACGGCATTGATCCGGACAAACGGGTTAATGTACTTATGACAACAGCCCTGGCTGACCACGAAAATATCATGCAGGCGATGCGTAACCAGTGTCAGGGTTATCTGGTAAAACCAATAATCGAAAAACAATTAGTCTTAAAAATGAAAGAACTAAACTTGATTGATTCAACTGATGAAGATTCTGATAGCTGAAGATGATTTAACTTCCCGTCTGTTACTTGAAAACATACTTCAGAAGTGGGATTACGAAGTCACCTCGGTTGAAGATGGGGCTCAGGCCTGGAAAATTCTCAATAGTGACGATCCGCCGCAATTAGTAATTCTTGACTGGATGATGCCGGAGATCGATGGCATGGAATTATGCCAGCGAATACGTGCCGATGAAAAATTGAAGGGCTCCTATATCATTCTTTTGACCGCTAAAATATCCCGGGAAGATTTAATCGAAGGTCTGGAATCCGGAGCCGATGATTATATTACCAAACCATTCAATCGGGAAGAATTACATGCTCGCCTCAATGTCGGCCTGCGTGTTATCAACCTTCAGAGTACGCTATCAGACCGGGTGAGTGAACTCCAAATCGCCATGGGGCAGATTAAAACATTGAAGGGAATCCTGCCCATCTGTTCCTACTGTAAAAAAATTCGCGATGACAGTAATTACTGGCAGCAGGTTGAAAATTATATCTCTCATTTCTCAGATGCCGAATTCAGTCATGGTGTCTGCCCAGATTGCTATGATAAATTCGTCCAGCCCCAACTGGATGAAATAAAAAGCGTCCATGAAGAAGAAGAGGAGGAGGAGACTCAGGATAATCGGTACGGTCCCTGGTAAATATTTATTATTATCTTCCAGATTCATAACCGGTTCCTGTCGGATCCGGTTATTTCTTTGTTAATTTCTTCCGTTAATTAATAAACCAGGAAATTCAATTAATGGATAAAACAAACGCTGCTGAAACTAAAGAAAAAGCAATGCCTTCCGGATTCTTTAATAAATGGTGGATTGCCTGTCGCCCCTTTGCCCTGCCAGCCTCTACTATTGCCGTAATATTTGGTGGTGTTCTGGCATTGACAGTCGAGGGCCTCGATTTCAATTGGTTTCTATTTATCCTTTCATTAATTGGTATTGCTGTTTTACATACCGGCAGTAACCTTCTGAATGATGTCTATGATTATAAGCATGGGATTGATCAACAGGTTAATCCGGTCTCAGGAGGTGTTATCCGTGGTTGGATCAGCCACAAGGAAGGCTTGCTTGCCGGATGGCTGTTCCTGATTCTGGGTTCCCTTATCGGCATCGTAATCGTGATCCAGACCAGTATGCTGGTATTCTGGATCGGATTGCTAGGTGTGACAATCGGCATTTTGTATACCTGGGGCCCGGCCCCGTTAAAATTCAACGCCCTGGGGGATCTGGCTGTTTTCCTGAATTTCGGCCTGCTGGGTTCACTGGGTGCCTGGACTGTTCAGACCGGCTATTTAGATCCGAAACCGGTAATCTGGGCAGTCCCCATTTCTCTCCTGGTGGTTGCAATATTACACGCCAATAACTGGCGCGATATCCAAACCGACAAAGCCAGCGGAATAAAAACAATCGCTGCATTGATCGGTGACGGGGCATCAAACTTCTATTATCAATTACTACTCATGCTACCTTTTTTGATTGTATTGACATTAGTAACGGCGGGATATTTCCTGGATTGGAATCAAAAAATGCCCTATACTTTTCTAATTGTCTTCCTGGCTGCCCCAAAAGCATTCCAGTTGATCCGGATCGGCCAAAATCGCCAGAAGCCAAAACAGCCCCACGATTTCATAGCTCTCGATGGCGCCACAGCCCAACTGAATCTTTTATATGGAGCATTATGCATAATTGCGTTGGTTTTATTTCTGCTGATATAACGGCAGCTTTAGCCTTATGACATTGCTGACCATGATTATTGTGGCAGCCGGTATTTTATTTCCGGCCCTGTTTATACTTGCCAATCTGGCCATAATAGACTTCTGGTGGGGCATGACTGGAATCCTTGTTTCGCTGATAGCGGCAATAACCTGGCAGGACAAGGATTGGGTGAAGGCCCAGCTCATCGACTGGAAAATAGATACAGTTAAAAAAATTATCTTTGGTCTGGCTGCTGCAGTGGTGTTATATCTGGTTTTCTGGATCGGGAATGTACTGATTCACCTGATTATCCCGGCACTCACCGATGACATTAAACTGGTATATGGCTATAAATCCACGGCATCGGTTATCCGTATTGCTTCACTAATGTTATTCGTTATCGGGCCTGGAGAAGAGATTCTCTGGCGTGGATTCATCCAACGTAAATTGCATCATTCACTCGGTCCCTGGACGGGATTCATAATTACCACCATTATCTATTCAGCTGTCCATATCAGCAGTGGCAATCCTGTCCTGGTATTGGCAGCAGCCATCTGTGGTATATTCTGGGGCTTACTATACCTTCGCTATCAATCGGTTTTATTGAATATAGTCAGCCACACAATCTGGGATATAGCCGTATTCCTTATTCTACCATTCTGAAATGAATAGTTGAATTATAGTTCCCGAACCTACAATTTACAGTATCGATAGAACGGATTTTTTTTATGAAGAGAAATATCTACCTGGTTGGAATGATGGGTTCCGGCAAAACATCAGTAGGTAAAATACTTGCCGAGCGTATTGAATGGGGCTTCGTAGACATGGATGAAACAATTGAAGCGGTATATAAACAATCGCTCGAATCGATCCACACCCTGTTCGGGAACAGCGCGATTACTGAAATGGAAAACAGCATTTTAATGGAGTTATCCCAGGGTAATCAGCAGGTTGTGGCCTGCAGCGCGGGAATTATTACCAACCCGAAAAATATTCAACTTTTGAAAGCAACCGGAATGATTTTCTGTCTGGAAGCACCAGCAGAAGTATTGAGCCAACGGATTGAATTCTCGAAGTACCGGTTTCTGATCGAGGCATCCGGACAATCTGTTTTACAGGAATGGTTGGATGATCGAATGAAATTATACCAGCAGTCTGATGTATTCATTTCCACTGACCAACATTCGGCTCAGCAGATAGCCACTACAATCAGAAAGATTGCTATTGATTCAGGAGAATACCAACTATAATCGGGGATGTCATGAAAATAGCTAATGTAAAACAGATGCAGAATATGGATCGATCGGCAGTTGAAAATTACCAGATCCCTGAATTACTGTTGATGGAAAACGCCGGATTGGCCGTTACTGGAGTCATTTCCGACTATATCGAGATTCCTGATACCAGTTTTCTTGTTGTCTGTGGTTTGGGGAACAATGGCGGTGACGGTTTTGTTATTGCCCGCGAATTATACTCCCGAAAGGGTCAGGTTTCAGTTGCGATAATCGGAGATCCGGCCAACTATTCGGGAGTTGCTCAACAAAATTATGATATCCTGCAAGCCCTTCCAATCGAAAACACAGCAGTTGAATCAGCTGATGATTTGTCGGTTTTATTACATTCCTCTTCCGTTATCGTTGATGCAATATTCGGAACAGGAATAACCCGGAAAGTCGAAGGCAGATATGCCGAAATAATAAACAGTATCAATCAGGCCGGGAAAACAGTCGTCAGTGTGGATATCCCTTCCGGAATCAATGGTGATAACGGTCAGATCATGGGCGTGGCCGTCCAAGCCGATTTTACAATTACCTTCGGGCTGCCCAAACTGGGTAATATTCTCTACCCCGGATATAATAACTGCGGAGATCTTTATATCAGCCATATCTCTTTTCCCCCTGAATTATATCAGGATGATAATATGGTGGTGGAGTTTAACCAATGGACTGAACTTCCCGATCGCGATCCTGCCGGCCACAAGGGATCATTCGGCGACACGCTGATAATCGCCGGGGCCGCCAGTTATTATGGCGCCCCCCATTTCGCCGCCAATTCATTCCTCAAAGCCGGTGGCGGATACGCCCGGCTGGCTGCTCCGGAAACTGTAATAAAAACAATTGCCGCCGAGGGCAGTGAAATTGTATTCCTCCCTCAAAAAGAAACTGAGTCCGGCAGTCTGGCCTTGAGTAATCTTGACAACCTGATCCAGGTTGCCCGAAAAGCTGATTTCGTAATCATTGGGCCAGGAATTTCACTGGATAGCGAAACCTGCGAATTAGTTTGTGAGTTAGTAAAAACTATCTCAGTACCGTTGCTGATTGATGGGGACGGCCTGACAATTATATCACAACAATTACAGTTAATTAAAGATCGAAAAGCACCAACTGTTTTAACACCTCATCTGGGTGAAATGGCCAGGATAAGTGATTCAACAGTAGCCGAGATCAACAGCAACCCGATCGGCATACTACAGAAATCAGCACGCGAACTGGACGCATATATTGTCATGAAAGGCGCCCACAGTCTGGTTGGAAATCCGAATGGGAAAATAACTATCAATATGAGCGGCAACTCGGGAATGGCAACAGCCGGATCGGGTGATGTATTGACCGGGACGATTGCAGCTGCTTTCGGTCTGGGATTGGAGCTTGAGAAGGCAGTCTGTAAAGGTGTCTTTCTGCATGGCCTGGCTGGCGATCTGGCAGCGGAGGAAATCGGTATCGATGGAATTACCGCCACCGATATTTTAAACTTCCTGCCCCGGGCGGTTAATTATGACCGGCAGGGTTTATCAGACGAATATCTCAGTACAATCTTACCAGAACTGATCGACCGCTAGTAGTAATTCTTACCAGAAAGCCGGCGGTGTTACACCAATAGACCGCATTATCAAAACGGCAATGACATATAAAATCAGTAAGATGTCAGCTATTATAAAAACGGGAACTAATACCAGGAGAAATTTCCAGATTGGTTGTGTCCAGGGCGGTTGTTCAGCGACCATACGCCAGAATTCCCTGTATTTATTCAACAACGATGATTTACCGATTTTACTCATTATTACATACTATTTATTTCAAATACCGGTAATTATTCAGAAAATAGCTCCTCAACGAAATTCAAATTTGAACTGGTACCAGTACTCTTATCTACTGAGTGAAGTTAATGAAATTTTCTTAATATGGTTACATAAATAATGAAATAATTTACAGCCTGATGCTCCCTGGTCCATATCGATGCCGGCTTTGATTGGCTCAACCATCAATTTATCAACATCCCATCCCAGGTTATCACGGCCAAGCAGAGCAACATAGGTAATTGCACTCAGTTTTCCCGACCAGACTTTGAACTGCAGCTCGGCAGTGTGATTATTCAAAAACACTAGCCGGTCAATACTGATAATTTCTGCGGCCGCACCACTTTCCGGGTCACACGGTATCTGATCGAAAATACGATCGGCATATTCAACTGCAGTCCATTCCACCATTTTTACCGGTTTAATTATAAAATGATGATGGCTGGTCTGCTGTAGTTTATTAAAAAGTCTATTGGTGGGCTGACCAAAACGCCACCAGGGAATGTTTTGTTCAATAAACAGTACCGACCGCTCATATATTCCGAATTTAGCTTTCAATTCTACTTCTTTATCTAAATAATATCCGATTGATTTCTCGACCAGCAACTGTTTGGTCTGTGCATGCTGGACAGGGAAAAGCCAGGCATCCGATGAACAGCTCACCAGAATCAGACTTGACAGCACAATTGATAATCTGATTATCAGTTTCATAATTCACTCACTTATTTCAACAACGTTATTGGTAATGTCTGCCGGTTTCCATATTCATTATCAACCACCGCCCAGTAGATACCGGA
>CAYPJE010000039.1:0-29144 GCA_964410945.1 uncultured bacterium | reverse complement strand
AATCAATACAGATAATATGATTAAATGTGCTTTCATTCTTTATGCTCTACAACGTGTGTTATACGCAATTGCGTATAAATGGCCTTTGTATTATGTTTGGGTTGCGCAATAACCGGAATATTCCACCTAAAGCTCAGTTCTTTATATTATCAATTACCCGTTTCCCATTTCCGTATCGGCCAATATTACTGAATTACAAGTATTTATTAAAGAAAAACCTGAATATTATATTATAGGGACAACACAACGTGTTGTCCGGAACTGAACCTGACTGATTATCCGGATGGTCAATCTACGCGCCTTGTGGTGTCTGCGATGGAAAACACTGTTGTCCTAAAATAAATTTGATTATGTGCCTGTGAATGGCCGGACAAGTCATTGACTTGTCCCTACGGATATGTTGGGGTTATCGATTAAATTAAAATATATCTTACCTGGTGTTCTTTGTGTCTCCGTGTCTTTGTGGTTAATACCTGGACATTGCCTGTTTTATAATCCGGGGGGCGCCGTAAATTCCCTGCCATATTTGACCGTTGAATCTGACAGGTTGGGAAATTGCTGATGCATGCCGTTTGGTACCTGCGGGGAGCAATATTCTTCTGCAAAACAATAATCGGCCAGGAAAAGGAGAATGATTGTGGATCGTACTTTTGATTATGTAATAATTGCCCTTTATTTGATCGGGGTCGCCATCTTTGGCATGCTTTCCGGCGGGAAGCAGAAAAGCACCAAAGATTATTTCATGGGCTCCGATTCCATGCCCTGGTGGGCGGTCTGTTTTTCGATCGTAGCCGCCGAAACCAGTACATTGACCTTCATATCGATACCGGGACTGGCCTATCTGACCAATCTGAATTTTCTACAGGTCACGATCGGTTACCTGATCGGCCGGATCATCATCGCCCGCTATTTCCTGCCTGCTTACTACAAAGGCGAATTAAATACGGCCTATTCCTACCTGGAACGGCGCTTCGGCAGCAAGACCCGCTCGTTTGCCTCGATCGTTTTCCTGTTTACCCGTACTGCAGCTGATGGGGTACGGCTGTTTGCCACGGCGATACCGTTGAAACTGATGTTGGATATCAGCTATCCCACTGCCATCCTGATCATTGTGGCGATTACCCTGATGTACACTATCACCGGGGGCGTAAAAGGGGTGATCTGGGTGGATGTGATCCAGATGTTCATCTACCTGGGCGGTGCCGTGCTGGCCCTGTATTTCCTGGTCACTACCTGGCTGCCGGAAGGCTTCGGATCAATCATTTCCGCTGCCGCGATTGATAATAAACTGTCGATCATCAACCTGGGATTTGCCGATGGAATCGGTACATTCTTTAAGACGCCGTACACCCTGATCGGTGGCCTGCTGGGTGGCGCCTTCCTGTCCATGGCCTCCCATGGAACCGACCAGTTAATCGTTCAGCGGCTGCTGGTGACCAAGGATCTGCGCCAGAGCCAGAAGGCAATCGTGGGCAGCGGTGTGATCGTGATCGTTCAGTTCGCAGTATTCCTGTTCGTTGGCGTAGCCCTGTACGCTTTTTATAATACTTCCGATTTGAGCATTCTTGGTCTGGCCAAAGCCGATGAGATATTTCCCAAATTTATTCTGGAGAAACTGCCGATAGGTGTTTCCGGGATAATTATCGCCGGACTGTTTGCGGCGGCCATGTCAACCCTGGCCGGTTCGATCAGCTCGCTGTCATCCTCGACAATGCTTGACCTGTACCCGACCTTCTCAAAGAAGATGAAAGTGTTCAGTGATCTGACCGTCTCACGTATTTTCACGGTGATCTGGGCCGTAATGCTGGTTCTGGCGGCCCTGTTCTTCATGAATTCGCCACAAGCGGTAGTGGAACTGGCTTTGAGCATTGCTTCCTTCACCTACGGTGGATTGCTGGGAACGTTCATATTGGGACTGGTAGTGAAAAAGGCTACACAGGAGGATGCCCTGGCCGGGTTTACCGCCGGTATTTTTGTCATGGTAACAGTGATTTCCCTGAAACTGGTAGCCTGGACCTGGTTTACCATTATCGGTGTTTTGACCACACTGTTGATCGGATCGTTATTGAGTAAGTTGAATAAAAAATAGAATTTCCACCAGTTGATTTCCAGCCCTGTTCATATTTTTTGTCAGGGCTGGATTTATTTTAACAGCAAGCGTGATTTATATTTTTATTTACCTTTAAATTTCCACCCAGATTATTTGACTATTTTTTGAAAAAGAAGGCCAGCAATGACTAAATTATCCTCCGTAGAACAACATTTTTTTGATTTATCCGATCGTCGACAGCCAAGCACCAAAGTTCCTTATATTGTCGTAGAAAATTTTCCTAAACTTGGTTTTTTAACCGCCTTGAGATTCCTGGAATGGGTATCCGAAAATCCCGAAGGTGTGATCAGTCTGCCGACGGGAAAAACACCGGAATATTTCATCAAATGGATTGACCATCTTAAATCCAACTGGAATGAGAAATCACTGGAGCAGCTGCGGCGCTCCAACGGATTGATGATCGATACATTCCCGGCCATGAACGGATTGCAGTTCGTCCAGATCGATGAATTTTTTCCTATCAACCCGGCCCAGCACAACAGCTTCTATCACTATGTGAAGGAATTTTATATCAAGGGCCTGGGACTGGATATAAATCGTGCCCAGCTGATCAATTGTGACGAGATTCCAACCGTTAATGATCTGCCCCTGACCGAAATATTCCCGGACAGCAAGGTTGATCTGTCGCTGCGTTACCGTGATTGCCGGAAATGTCCCGAACAGCGCCAGCAGGAAACCCTGTTCATGGTCGACCAGTGGTGTACCGAGTATGAAGACCGGATTCGGCAGAAGGGTGGTATCGGCTTTTTCCTGGGCGGGATTGGTCCCGACGGACACATTGCTTTCAACGTCCGTGGATCGGATCACAATTCCACCACCCGCCTGATGGAAACCAATTTCGAGACCCAGGCTGCCGCCGCCGGCGATCTGGGCGGGATCGAGATTTCGCGTAACCGGCTGGTAATTACCATCGGGTTGGCATCCATTACCTATAATCCGAAGGCGACAGCAATCATCATTGCCGCCGGGGAGGCCAAGGCACCCATCGTCCGCGATTCACTGGAAAATGAGCGTAATATCCAATATCCGGCCACCGTTCTGCAGAATCTGGAGAACAGCCGTTTTTACCTGACCCAGGGGGCAGCGTCAGCTTTGAAGGATAGTCTGGATCAATACTATCAGGAAGGCGAATGGACGGTGGAAAAGAGCCAGAAAGCGGTTATCAGCCTGGCCAGGCGCCTGAATAAATTCGGCCGCTATCTGACACTTGATGATCTGAAATCTGATCCGTATTGTGCACAAATACCGGATCTTAATGATAAAACCGTCCCGGATATTCTGGTAGAATTGGCCCGCAAGATCGACCACGGCCTCGATCTGCCCCTGGATGAATCCTTTTATCACACCGGCCCCCACCATGATGACATAATGCTGGGTTATGCTCCGCATGTATTGCATCTGGTACGCACACCACGTAATAAACACCATTTTTCAATCCTGACGTCCGGATTTACATCAGTAACCAATGATTATGTGAAAGAGATCCTCAGCGATACGCTGCATCTACTGCAATCAGGCTTGATCCAGATGGCCGACTATCCTGATTTCTTTGACCAGGGGTACAAACATAAATGGGATAAGGATGTCTACCATTACCTTGATAAAATTGCCTCACGCAATATTCCCGGACAAAAACGCGGTCTCTGCCATCGGGTAGTCAGGGCGTTGGTGGAAATATACAACATTGATTCCAAGAACGAGCTGGCTTCCAAGATCGGAAGTATAATTGAATATCTGGATAACTGTTACGACGGAGAGAAAAATACACCACGCATACAGCGCCTGAAAGGAATGATCCGTGAATTTGAGGAAGAACTGGTCTGGGCATTTATCGGTGTAAGGGTTCGCGATGTAAGTCACCTGCGGCTGGGATTTTACACCGGCGATGTATTTACCGAGCAGCCCGACCGTCTCAGGGATATCCCGCCGATCCTCGAACAACTCAGATCACAGAAACCTTCCATAATTACCCTGGCCCTGGATCCGGAAGGCAGCGGGCCGGACACCCATTACAAGGTTTTACAGGCCATAGCTGAGGCGATCCGCCAATGGGGCAAAGAAACGGATATCTCCCAACTGAAGATCTGGGGCTACCGGAATGTCTGGTACCGTTTCGATCCGGCTGACGCTGATATAATCATTCCGGTGTCACTGAATTCGATGGCTGTTTTCCAGTCCATGTTCCTGGAAAGCTACCTGAGCCAGAAACAGGCTTCATTCCCCAGCTATGAATATGATGGCCCGTTCAGCGATCTGGCGCAACGCATCTGGGTCGAGCAGCATCAGACCATGCAATTGCTCCTGGGGAAGGATTTCTGGTACCAGAACGAACATCCCCGTCTGAGAGCCGCTCACGGACTGGTATTCATCAAGGAATTAACGGCCACTGATTTCCTGAGTATGGCCCGCAGCCTTGAGAAATCAATGGAGGGGCAAATATAGCCTGGTCCGGCCGGATTATTTTCAGATATCAACCGAATATCGTTTTGTGAAGTAACTTAATTTTTTATATTCTTCGATATATTTTCGCTTGTTTAGGATGTCTAGACAAGTAAACATCAATATGACTACATAACCTAAGTGTGGATTAATGCAGGATTTTAAAGAAATTGCCCGTCGGAAACCGGCCAGGATTGTGTTTCCGGAGGCTCAGGATGACAGGATACTGTTAGCGGCCGACATGGTCGCCAAAGAAGGGATAGCACGACCGGTTCTCATAGGCCAGGAAGAATCGGTCCGCTCCCGTGCCGCCGAATTGAAACTTGATTTCAGCGGTGTCGAAATCAACGATAATACCGAGGATGCTGTCCTGGATAAGTATGCTGAATTATATGTTCAGAATCGTACTGTTAAAACCTCGATTGCCCGGCGATTAGTGAAAAAACCACTTTCATTCGGCGGGATGATGGTCAAATCAGGTGCTGCCGATGGGATGATTGCAGGGGTGGCAAGTGCCACTGCTGCGGTGATTCAGGCCGCTTCCCTGACAATCGGATTTCAGCCAGGAATTTCAACGCCGTCCAGTTTTTTCATTATGGTCTTGCCGGAATTCGCCGGGCAATCTGATTACCCGCTCGTATTTGCGGACTGTGCTGTTAATATCGACCCATCTGACAAAGAGTTGGCTGAGATCGCCGTCGTTTCCGCTGCTAACGCTAAAGTATTGCTCGGAGTGGAGCCACAGGTTGCTCTGCTTTCATTTGCATCCAAGGGATCGGCCAACCATGCCCGGGTAGACAAAATCAAAAGCGCTCTGGCTTTCTCCAGGGAAATGGCACCGGAATTATCAATCGATGGCGAACTGCAGGGCGATGCCGCATTAATAGAAGCAGTGGCGGCGAAAAAAGTTAAAGAAAGTCCGGTGGCCGGAAAGGCCAATGTTTTAATATTCCCCGATCTGGATTCCGGTAATATCGCCTATAAATTAGTCCAGTATCTGGCTGGTGCCAAGGCCATCGGTCCGATCCTGCAGGGATTTGCCCATCCGGTGAATGATATGTCACGGGGGGCATCGGTTGAAGACCTGGTTGCCGTCAGTGCCATTACATCTGTCCAAGCCCAATCAAATTGCCAGTGAGTTGTAGCATAGGAACCAAAATGAGTTTACGACCAACACCGACTATGAATGTACTAGTACTCAATTGTGGAAGCTCATCGATCAAATACCGGTTGTACCGGATGCCCGAAGGCGAAAATATCGCCCACGGACTGGTACAGCGAATCGGTACGGAGAATTCAACGGCCTCCCAGTTAGCGCTTGGCCAGGAGCTAGCTGTCCGGAGGCCCGTCTCCGATCATAGTGAAGGAATGCAGATTATTGTTGAAATGCTCACCGATTCGGAAAAGGGCGTTATCAATAACCTGGAAGAAATTTCGGCCTGTGGTCATCGGGTAGTACATGGCGGTGAGGAATGTACGGGATCCGAATTGATCGATGACAAGCTGGAACAGATAATCGAAGATCATTTCGATCTGGCTCCTCTGCATAATCCTCCGAACCTGACCGGTATCCGGGAAGCAAAAAAACTATTCGGGGCAATACCCCAGGTAGCCTGTTTCGATACGGCTTTTCATCAGTCGATCGAGGAAACAGCATACACTTATGCGCTGCCTTACGAATTCTATGAAGACTTCCGTATTCGGAGATATGGTTTTCATGGTACATCACATCGTTTCGTAGCCCGTCGTGCCGCGGTATTGATGGATAAGGGAAAATATGAAGTCAACCTGATCACCTGCCATTTGGGGAATGGTGGTTCGGTAACGGCAATTCGGGACGGCGTATCGGTGGATACCAGCATGGGCCTTACACCGCTGGAAGGCCTGGTTATGGGTACCCGCAGTGGTGATATCGATCCTGAGATTATTTTTTATCTCCAGCGGAAAGGCTTGAAGGCTGCCGAAATCAGTACATTACTGAACAAGAAATCGGGGCTGCTGGGAGTTTCCGGCCTGTCCAATGATGTTCGTGATCTGGAAGAGGCCGCTCATGATGGGCACAAGCGCGCCAGTCTGGCACTGGATGTTTTTGCCTACCGTATCCGAAAATATATAGGATCATATATGGCTATTCTGCCAGGTGTGGATGGGATTGTATTTACCGGCGGTATCGGTGAAAACGGCTGGCTTATGCGGGAGCGAATCCTGAATAATCTTGACCACCTGGGAATCCAGGTCGATCAGATCCAGAACCGGATGATTGTCGGTAAGGAGGGAGAAATCCAGTCTCCCGATTCCAAGCTGAAAGTATTTGTTATTCCAACCAATGAAGAAATAGCAATCGCTAATGATACCTATCAATTATCAAAAAATCTTATACCTGAACTTGCCAGGTCAACTGCCTAAGGAGAATCTATGAGCGACACATTAGAACGCATCAAAACCGTTACTGCGGAATTACTGGGAATTGAAACAGCCCGGATCGAAACGACTTCCCGCTTTGTCGAAGACCTGGGCGCCGAATCGATCCAATCGATCGAACTGGTAGCTGCTTTTGAGGAAGAATTCGATATTGAAATGGATGAAGATGCAGCCCTGGCAGTAACCAATGTTGGTGATGCCGTTGAATTTATTGATAAGGTAATCTCCCAAAAGTAATTTTGGTGGTTAATTCCACAAAATATACCGGGGAGGTAATTAATGCCTAAATCAATCGCCGATTACTTTATCGATAAGAATTCGCATACTCCGATCTATATCCAGGTCCGCGATATCATCATTGATATGGTGAAAAATCAATACCTGAAACCTAATGATCGCATTCCCAGCGAGAACGAATTATCGACGACTTTCAATATCAGCCGGATGACCGTTCGTCAGGCTATAAGGGAACTTGACAAGGGTGGATATATCCATATCAAGCGTGGTGAGGGAACATTTATCAATGAACACCCTGTTACGCAGATGTTGATTAAGCTGGAAGGATTTTCGGCGGTGATGTCCAAACTCGGTTACCATACCCATTCTCAGATTCTCAAATTGAAGCGCATTATGCCGGGAACGGATAAATATGAATATGCCTATGCCGGTTTGAATGAAGATCGTGAGAATTCGCTGGTCATGGTGCGCCGGTTACGATATCTGGGAGACACGCCCTATTGTCTGGAAACATCGTTCCTGAGTGATGCCGTCGGCGAAAAACTCCTTGAAGAGGGCTTTGACGAAAATATCTCGATCTACCGGTTGATCGAACATGATTTTAAAATCCATCTGGCACGGGCTGAGCATATAATTGAACCGGCCCTGGCAAAAGGTACTACCGCCGATCTATTGCAGATCGAAGCCGGCAGTCCGATTCTGATGGTAAAAGGAACGACATATTCAAAGGAAAACCGCCCGATAGAATATCTGGAAGGTGTTTATCGCGGTGATAAATACAAATTAACTGTTGATGTTACTAAATAGTGGATGAAATTGATGAATGCCGAATTCCGGAAATTGACTGATACTGAGATTGAAGAACTTAAAGAGAACGGTTGCCGGGCCGATGAATGGAATGGCATCACCGTTACCGGTAACTTTGCAGCTGATAGAATCCATCGCGTATTTTTCCAGGGAAAAATACAGCTGGGTGAATTTAAATCTGATATTTCCACCGGTGATGGAGTTCACCGGCCGGCCGGTATTTACGATGCCCAGTTAGCCAATGTTGTGGTCGGTTCAAATTCTCATCTGTCGCGGATTGGCGGATGGCTTACGAACCTGAAAATAGCTGATGGAGTAGTGATCGAGAATGTCGGTACCATTGGTTGTATCGGTGAGTCTACATTCGGAAATGGCAGTGAAATTGAGGTATTGAATGAAGGTGGCGGACGTGATCTGCCGATTACCAGAGAAACCAGTTCCCAGATTGCCTATCTCAATACCATGTATCGTGACCGAACTAAACTGGTCAGCCAGCTGAATAAACTGGCCGAAGATTATGCGGACGATTTGAAAAATGACGTTATGATAATCGATAGCGGTGCCAATATTTCCAACTGCAGCGAGATAATCAATGTCTATATCGGATCGCATGCCAGACTAAAAGGTGTAAAAAAACTGGAAAATGGCAGCATTGAGTCGAGCGAAGAAGCGGTAACCGAGATCGGCCCCGGCGTAATCGCCGATAATTTTATTATCCAAAAGGGTGCTTCGGTAAAAGACGGTGCCATGCTCTCCGGGACACTCATTGGCGAAGGAACCAAAATCGGGAAGCAGTTTTCGGCTGAAAATTCGGTGTTTTTTGCAAACAGCGAAGGTTTCCATTCGGAAGCCTGTTCGGTATTTGCGGGGCCATATACTGTTACTCATCACCGCTCGACATTACTGATTGCCGGTATGTTTTCATTCTACAATGCCGGTAGTGGTACGAACCAGTCCAATCATATGTATAAGCTCGGTCCTGTTCATCAGGGGATTTTGGAACGAGGCTGTAAGACCGGATCGTCGTCATATTTATTGTGGCCTTCCCGGGTGGGAGCATTTTCCGCTGTGATGGGGAAGCACTATGCCAATTTCGATACCAGTGATTTTCCGTTCAGTTATATCGATGAACATAAAGGGAAATCCATGCTGATACCGGGGATGAATTTTTTCACCGTCGGGACCATGCGCGATGGATTGAAATGGCCGGCCCGTGATCGTCGCAAGAATTCCGATAAACTGGATCAAATCATTTTTGATGTTTTGTCCCCCTACACAATCCAGAAAATGCTGCGCGGGAAAAAAGTAATGGACGATCTTTATGCTTCCACTGAAAAAGGTCAGGATACGGTCGTTTACCAGGGGATTAATATCAAACGTCTGTTGCTGAAAACCTGCCGACGCTACTATCAGATGGCGCTTGATATTTATTTCGGTGAAATGATATTCAAAAGCCTGAAGAATGTGGCTGACTCAAAGAAAATTGCTGAACTAGGCGTCGGCAATCCCGATGGTATACCACAGGCGGAAGAATGGATTGATGTGGCCGGACTGCTGTGCTCCCGGAGCCGTATGGACGATTTATGCCGGGCTATTGAAACCAGCCAGGTTAAATATCTCGGTGATGTGAACAAAAGACTGAAAGATATTGCCAATCTGTATGCCGCTGACGAATGGAACTGGTTCCTGGATACCTATGAAAACCAGTTCGGAAAGCCCTTAGCCGAAGCAAGTATGGATGATATCGTTGGTATCCTGGACCGCTGGAAATCGGCCTATGGAAAATATCTGAATCTGGTAGCCAACGACGCCAAAAAGGAATTTGAAGGTCAGGTTCGCACTGGTTATGGAATCGACGGTGGACAGGTAGCCGACTTTGAAGCTGTCCGTGGAAATTTTGAGGATAATGGCTTCATTGGTCAATTAAATGATTTAAGGGCTGATATTGATAAACGATATGCAGCCGGAATCGAAAAAATAAAATAATTCGGAGGAATACGAAGATGCGATTGATTATTCAGGATAGTTATGACACACTCAGCAGCTGGGTTGCGAATTATATTGCAAAATCGATAAACGATTTTGAACCAACTAAAGATAAACCCTATGTATTAGGCCTTCCCACCGGTTCATCCCCGGTTGGTACTTACCGTGAAATGGTTAAACTGGTCAATTCCGGTAAAGTCTCTTTTGAGAATGTGGTGACCTTCAATATGGATGAATATGTGGGGATTCCGGAAGGACATCCTGAAAGTTATCATTCTTTCATGCGTACCAATCTGTTCCAGCATATCGGAATGCCAAAGGAAAATATCAATATTTTAGACGGAAATGCTGCGGATTTGAAAGCCGAATGCCAGCGCTATGAGGAAAAAATCGAATCCTATGGTGGTATTCAATTATTCCTTGGCGGAATCGGTCCGGATGGACATATCGCCTTTAATGAACCTGGTTCGTCCCTGCACTCACGCACCCGTATCAAGACCCTGACCTATGACACCAGAATAGCCAATTCGCGGTTTTTCAACAACAATGTTGATGAAGTACCTAAACTGGCCCTGACAGTTGGTGTGGGAACAGTAACCGATGCCCGGGAGGTCATATTGATTGTTAACGGTCATGGAAAGGCCCGTGCCCTGCATAAGATCATTGAAGAAGGCGTTAATCATATGTGGACGGCCTCGGCCTTGCAGCTGCATCCTAAATCGATGATTGTCTGCGACAACGATGCTACCGCCGAACTGAAAACCGAAACAGTGAATTATTTCAAGGATATTGAGAAAAATAACTTAGAACCTTGTGACGTATAACTGTCCCCTTTGCTTGGAACGGAGATGCAGGTAAAACTGCATCTCCGCTATATAAAACAACAGCAAAAAAAATAGCCAGACAAGTCTGGCTATTTTTTTATCAGGATAGGTTTTATCCGAATATCAAACGGCAGATAAATACTGCGGCGAACATACCGGTGAAATCGCCAATCAGACCGGCAGCAACGGCGTGGCGGCCTCTTCGCAGACCAACCGACCCGAAGTATACGGCCAGGACATAAAACGTTGTTTCGGTACTTCCGTACAGGGTTGATGCAAGTCGTCCGATGAAAGAATCCGGACCATGTGTATTTATCAGCTCAGTGACGATACCAAGGGAGCCGCTTCCTGACAGGGGACGCATGAGTCCAACCGGCAAAGTCTCAGCCGGCATCCCGATCAGGTTTGTAAGCGGTGACAGGATCGCAACCAGCCAGTCCATTGCCCCGGAGGCACGAAACATTCCGATCGCAACCAGCATGGCAACCAGATAGGGTATAATCCGTACTGCCACATCAAAACCTTCCTTGGCACCCTCTACGAATACCTCGTAGACCTTGACCTTACGGTAGAAGCCAATCAGTACGATTACAAACAGGAGAAAAGGGATGGCATAGTTGGATATGCCCTGCATGATAACGGTGAACAGGGAGGGAGCTACTGTATCAGTCATTGGACACCTCCTTGGCAACGATATTCATGGGATTGCTTTTCCTGATTGAGGGCAGTTTTGATAGCAATCGTGAGGCGGTAATGGCAGCGATACAGGCACAGGTCGATGCAAAAATTCCGGTACTGATAATCTCAAAAGGATTAGCCGAACCCAGTTCCGCCCGTACGGCGATGATCGTCATTGGAATGAAAGTAATACTGGCGGTGTTGATCGCCAGGAAAGTAACCTGTGAATTGGAGGCTGTATCTTCGGAAGGATTCAATTCCTGTAATTGTTCCATGGCCTTCAGGCCAAGTGGTGTAGCGGCATTACCAAGTCCAAGCCAGTTGGCGGTAATATTCATCATCATGGCGCCGATGGCGGGATGACCATCAGGAATTTCCGGGAAGAGAAAGCGGGCCACCGGCCGAATCACACGGGCCAGGATTCTGATCAGACCCCCATTCTCGGCTATTTTCATTATGCCCAACCACATGGCCATGATTCCAATCAGGCCGAGGGCAATTTCCACAGCAATCGCGGCTGAATCCACAGCGGCGTTGGTTACTTCGGTCAAATTGCCGTTGATGGCGCCAACCACCAGGGCAATCATAATTAAACCGAACCAGATATAATTGAGCATACTGCCTCCTTAACTTACTGGTGATTCTAAAATGTCGATTGTAACTGTATCAGTAGCGGTATTTAACCGTACTGGCACAGAGATCGGCAGGGTGGCCTGGTAGCGGCCATGCCCGCAGGCGTAATTGGTGACAATCGGAATATCCAGATCGCCACATACATCCATGATGATTTCATCGGTTGATTTTCCAAATGGAATCTGGGTATCGCTCATTTCACAGAGTTCACCGATTACCAGTCCCTTAATATTGTCAAACATACCAGTCTGACGAAAATGATACATTACCCGGTCGAAGGAATACAGGTACTCGTCAATATCCTCCAGGAACAGTATCGCACCGTCGGTGTCCAGCTGATTCGGTGTTCCAATCCGGTTGACCAGCAGCGATACATTTCCACCCCAGAGCGGGCCTTCGGCCGTACCCGGCTTTAATATGCGGGCCGGAAAATCTGCGGGTGGCGCAATGGTGAAAGGCTGAGCATCGGTGATTCCCTTGGTAAAAAACTCGAAATTGTATTCCAGTTCCTCTTCTTTGTGGGTTACCAGCATGGGGCCGTGAAAGGTGACCAGGCCGGTCTTCTGGGTAATCGACGTGAGGTAAGTGGTGATATCACTGTATCCCATGAAAATCTTCGGATTGGCTTTAATGACATCATAATCCAACAGCGGTTCCACCCGGTTGGCGCCATAGCCGCCCCGGGCACAGACAATAGCATCGATTTCCGGATTCCGGAACATGTCCATTACATCCGCCGCTCTTTCCTCCGGAGTACCGGCGTATAGATTATCGCGCAGATAGGGCGACTTGCCCAGTACCAGTTTATACCCCCGTTTTTCCATGATTTTAACGGTTTTGTCCAAGAATTCTTCTTTAAGCCAGTAGGATGGATTGATGATGCCAATCGTTCCGCCCGGACTCAAGCGTTTAGGTTTAATCATTACTTTCTCCGTTAATATGTTGCTAAAATTTTACAGATTTCATCCTGGAGGGATCTGATTGGATAGGATGACCCGGTATAGCCATTCACCATGATAGAAAAAATCAGTGGCTTCCCGTTAGGGCGGAAGGCAAACCCGGACAGACTGCTGGCGCCTGACAGGGTGCCGGTCTTGGCCAGGATTTTACCGGTGGCTGCACTTTCCTCCATACGGTTTTCCAGCGTTCCGTCGATCCCGGCGATCGGAAGAGCATCCATGTACAACTGGCTGTAATCCTGTTGATGTACATAGTTCAGGATATGAACCAGCTGGGTTGGTGAAGTCAGGTTATAGCGTGATACACCTGAACCGTCAGCCATGCGCATGGCGGTGGTATCGATTCCTACAGAATCGTTGATGAAGGTTTTTACGGCAGTCAGGCCATTATTCCAGTTGCCCTGGGAATCGCTTTCCTGTCGTCCGATTGTTTTTACCAGCAATTCTCCTGATAAATTATCGCTGGCTTTCAGGAAATTTTCAATTACCGCCGGTAATGGTTTTGATTTGTGGGCGGTCAATTCAATGAAATGGGAGGGCAGGGTATCCATCCGGACCGGACTGGACACCAGGATTCCTTTGTCAACCAGGAGTTCCTTGAATACATTTCCGGTAAACAGGGCCGGATTGTGAATATTGCGGTAGAGTGTATCCCGCTCCTCTGTCACCAGCAGTTCCCCGGTGATGTCGATCTGGTTGGAGAATTCCCACCAGTGCCGTTTGATTGACAGATCCTCCAGATCGGTGGTATCATCGGTAGATAATGCCCAGTTGTTGATCGTGACATACTCAGTGGCCGGATTGATGTGAATTACCGGGGGACCACTTATTTCCCCTGGGGTAATATCGATATCGATGCAGTTGTCATTTAACGACATGGCATCGATTTGGGCGGCATACCACCAGCTTCCTTCGTCCCACATCCAGCCTTCGCCCCAGTAGGTGGCATCCAGAATAGTATTGTCAATAATGATCGTGTCGATCGCAGAAATCTGTTCAGAAACTATGGTGGCCAGCGAATCCAGTTCGGAAAGGCTGAAGTCAGGATCGCCCCCGGCTTTGAGCACCAGCCGATTGCATTTTCCACCAGCTATAACAGTGCTGTCAACCCAGATTCCGGTTGTGAACCGATACTCACTGCCGAGAAAATGATAGGCGGCCGCAGCAGTATAAATTTTATTATTGCTGGCTGGTGTATACAGATTATCGGCGTTTAATTCATATAGTGTTTTACCGTTGGCCGGGTCAATTATTTTGATGCCGATATTGGTTGACAGCCCCGAATCATTGATGGCTTTTTTTATCTTGCCAGCCAGAAGGGGACGTCCTTCAGCCTGATAAATAGCTGGTGACTGGCTGCAGTTAAATAGTATCAGGATTAGAATAAAAACAGTAATTATTGGTACGGTAGTCGTTCTGATTTTCTGCAACCCGAATTTCCTTTCCTGGCTTAGGAGATCAGTTCATTTCAGAGGGTGGCGTCACTGGTAACATCTGGTCGGTATTATTGGCCGAAATTTAATCAGCCACTGATTATTATGCACTGCTAATAAATGAAATACCGGCTGAATTCACAGAGGTAATTTTCGACTCCATTTGACAGCAGGGATTCAATTGAACCGGCCTGGTCGGTATTGAAAAAATTGACCAGGGTATCCGAACCCCACAAGCGGCGCATTCCGCTTTCACGGAAAGTAAGTTTACCGGGGTACAGATCTGATACTGCTTCAATTACTTTAATTCCCACCAGCATGCTGTTGTACCGGTCGCGATTTGTGACAGTTATTTGAATCCCCTGGCATTTTTTATCCTGATGCTTGGGTTTGCCGGACATTCCGGGTATTGAAACCGGAGTGAATTTTACTGGCCTGAACACCACGCCCGGTAGCTCGAGTTGATTCAACTTCTGGGCCAGCTTACGGCCCTTGATCCAGGGTGCGCCGATCTTCTTGAATGGTTCATAAGTTCCCCGGCCTTCGCTGAGATTGGTGCCCTCGATCAGGCACATGCCCGGGTAAATGATTGCTGTTTCCAGATCAGGGATGTTGGGCGATGGTTTGACCCAGGGAAGGTCGGTCTGGTCAAACCAGCGATTACGATCCCAGCCCTCAACAGCTACTACCCGCAGTTCAGGTATACTGCCAATCCATTTTTCACCTACGATCATCCGGGCCAGTTCACCCACCGTCAGTCCATATCTGATCGGGATCGGATAATAGCCAACGAAGGAACGGTTGGCCATATCGATAACCGGCCCTTCCACCAGATCGCCACGGATCGGATTAGGCCGGTCCAGTACCCAGACCGGTATTCCCATTTCAGCTGCCGATTCCATCACCAGTCCCAGGGTCGATATATAGGTGTAAAAGCGGGCACCGATATCCTGGATATCATAAAGAATTATATCGACGCCTTCCAGCATTTCAGCGGTTGGCCGGCGAATCTTTCCGTAAAGACTAACTACTTCCGGCAGGTCCTTTTCCAGATCGCCGTAACTGATTTTATCGCCGGCGGCGGCCTCACCGAACAATCCATGCTCGGGAGAAAAAATAATCCTTAATTCGGTCTCCGGCAGTTCCAGCAGGCGCCGGTAATTGGGGATGCCATTTTTGTCAATTCCGGAGTGATTAGTGACCAGGGCCAGGACTTTCCCTGCTAATTCCCCGGATAAATCTTCCATCAGTACATCAATGCCATCGCGTACCTTGGCGATATCGGTGATCGGATCGGCCTGGGAGCGGAATTGCTCCAGTTGCTCCTGATGAATCGAAGGTCGTTCCTGGGCGTGACAGAATGTCAACAATACCAGGCTGATTAATGTTAGTATATTTTTCATTTTAGGAGGGTGAACTTTCTGGATTGGGTTTTATTGTCAAAACTGATCCGGGCAAAATAAACACCGGTTGGTGCCGGCTGGCCCGACTGAAGGGTACCATTCCAATGTAATGATGTGACCTCTGTATCCTGGCCTGATATTAAAATATCACGGATAATTCTGCCAGCGAGATCAACTATTTGCAGTCGACCACTTTTAGTTTCATCCGGGACAGTGAATCGGATGGTAACGGCACTATTGGATGGATTAGGATAAATACTGGTGATTTCAAAATGATGCGGTGAATTGTTATGATCAATGATGCCATTGGGAATGGTGAAGCTGCCAAGCATCCGGTTCATCAAGGTATTTCTGGACTCCTCCGGATAAAGGGCCTCAAAGCCAACGGCCAGCAGAATTACCGCTCCGTTTATGGAAGATGATCCGAAACTACCGCTGTAATGGATTCCGGCAGCGCCTTTGGCAGCGTAATCGGCCCCGGTATAGTGGAGGCATACGCCTGCTCCTCCAAACGGCTTTATGCCATCGGGATAGTCAACATCGTAGGTCCCGTAGTTCCCATTGTCATAAGTTATTCCGGATAAGCCATCGAAAATACTGCTAGTTGCACCATTGAGTTCATATTCATCGCTGGCCGCATCGACAATATAATCAGCTTTCAGGTAATTATTGAAAAAAGCGATGTCCTCGGTATTGCCCTGGGCCACCAGATCGTAACCTATTTCCGAACCGGAGACGATCAGTTGGCCACCCTGTTCCAGGTAGGCTTTTACCAGTGCTTGTTCTTCTCCGGTGAAGGTACTGTTGGTTGAGCCTTCTTCGCCCAGTATCCAGTCTACAACCGGGTAGTCGGACAGGCTGATCTCACCATTGAGCACAGCCTCATTGCTGGCTGAATCGAATGAGTAGCCGCTTTGCCAGATCGCTGATCCGTGCTGGCGAGTATAGTCACGGGTGTTATTCGTCCCTGAAACACGGTCAAATCCATGGACAACCAGTATTTTGGAATCTGATTGCGATGGAGTTGTACCCAGAACTTCCGTTTCCGGGCTTGAACCGAAATCATTGCTGGCGGTTATTTTGAGATAATGGGGAATATTAAGATTCAGACCGGTAATGATGATTGGCCGTTGATTGAAGGTACCAATAATATCCGTGTGGCTTTGATCCAGATAGGAGCGCACAACAGTGTACTCGTCAGCGCTGCTGGCTCCGCTGAAAGAAACCATTATTGAACCATCACCGAGATTCCTGATTGCCAGGCCGGTTGGTTCAAGCGGGGGAGATATGGCACCGAATTTATCGGCCAGTGCCTCCCATAATTTGGGGCTGGAACCGTCATATCCCAAGGCCCACATTCCGATCCCCTGTAATTCCTTGTCCAGGGCCAGGTCATATTTCAAAGACAGTGACAGACTGTCATCATACCAGGCCTGCTGCCAGTTTCCGCTCTGGTATGTAAACCAGGGAGTTTGGGAGGAAGAATCCCAGTTTCTTCCATATGTCAGCGACAGGGCTTCCATTTCATCATAAAATCGGGCAACACCTCTAGCGGTAGCGGCAGCCCCTTTCGTGTTGCTGACAACCGCCCAGTCATAACCATAGTAGGGCAGTCCCAGGATAATTTTATCACTGTTGTTATCCGTTTTACTCAGGTAGTCATTGACAGTGTTGGTGATATTATATGAACCACCGGTCAAAGGTGATGTGGGTCCGGCATAACTGCTTCCCGACCAGTAGTAGGCATAACCCATGATGAATAAACCATCACAGATATTGGCCAGGGCATTGTAATCCCAGGCATTGCTCCAGTCCACCGCCGGCGTGGCCATGGTTACCTGCGAGCCGGGAATTTCCGAATGAAATGTGTTCGTCAGGTCCGTCATGAACTGGACCAGATTACTGCGCTGGGATGACGGCATCGATTCGAAATCTATATTTACGCCGTCACCGTTGGCATTTTTAACCTGGTTGACCAGATTCGTGATCAAGTTCTGGCGATAACTGCTGTTGCTCAACAACGTAGCCAGATCATCGTTATCGAACAGGGTAGCGCAAAGCACAACGTCGACACCATTCCCATGTGCCAGATTGATCAAGTCGGTAACCGGCCACCCGTGCAGGTTACTCAATTGGCCGGTGGCAGTCACCTCAGCGCTGAACCAGGCTACGGTTGTAAGCAGATTGTAATTATAGGACTGCCAGGCCGTACCCATCCAGTAGGGATGGTACCCGAATACGGTATGGGTCGGTTGTAACATGCGCTCGACCTTGGGAAGGGCGGGTGCGGCAGCAGGCGGATATTCCGGCTCTGGGTAATTATCTCGGTAATATTCTGATTGAACCTGATGTATACCGGGGTGGGATTGTCCGAAAACAATAGCCGACAAGCTGACCAGCAGCAGTATCCTAAATATCACATTTGGCATAGATATCCTCGATTGTTTCCCGGCGACGGATCAATTGTGAAACGGAAGCTGAGATCAGTACTTCCGCCGGCCGGGGACGCGAATTGTACTGCAGGGCCATGACAAAACCATAGGCACCGGCATCCATGATAGCCACCAGGTCATTTTCCTCCACCTCCGGGAACGGCCGATCGATGGCCTGCAGATCGGTATTTTCACAAATCCGGCCGGTAAAATCGACGGTTTGGGTCGCTTCGGCATCCGGTGCTCCAACCTTCAGGAAACGATGGTAGGCATCATAGAGGGCCGGCCGCAGGATGGTTTCCATCCCTGCCTCCAGGCCGATAAAGGTCCGATAACTCTTTTTGATACCGGTTACACGCGTCAGAATGAAGCCGCAATCGCCAATGATATATTTCCCCGGCTCCAGCCACAGGGCGGGACAATCGTCAGCGCTGCGGTCATAGCGGTCATATAAAATCTTGCTGAGACGGGCCATCAGACGGTCGATATCATAGGGAATGTCATCATCATGGTATGGGAAGCCGATACCGCCACCAATAGAAATGTATTCCATCCGGATTTTAAGTTCTTTCTCAATCTCAATTGCCGCTTCAATAATGGCCGATAGTAATTCGGGGAAGTAGTCTTTGTCCTGGACACCCGATCCGGTCATGCATTGAAGGCCGAAACGCTTGACACCCAGTTCCTGTGCCCGGCGATAGGCGGCCACAATCTGTTTCCGGGGGACGCCGAATTTGGCCTTGTCGCCACCGGTTGTTATCTGTGGGAAAGCGCCGCGTCCGAAACCGGGATTCAACCGGAAAGAAAGACGCTCGGGTAATTTGAGTTTTGCCAGCCGTTCCAGAGAGGAAATATCATCCAGGTTTATACAAATGCCGGACTCAAGGGCATATTCCAGGTCGGCCATTGATTCGTAGTTGCCGGTGTAGATGCAGTCGGTCGGCTTGATTCCGGCCAGTTCGGCGGCGTGAATCTCACCGGGACTGGCACAATCGGCACCCATGGCAGGCAAAGTGTTATGCATTATACCAATCAGGTTGGGATTGCTGTTAGCCTTTACGGCATAACAGATATGATATTTATCAAAATGGTTGACCAGGGCATTATTTAAGCGGTTCAGATTGGCCACCAATCGTTCTTTGGAATACAGGTAGGCCGGGGTACCGTACTTACCAGCCAGGTTTTCCATTAACTGGCTATCGGCTATCAGATTGTGGAGTGGGTGATTTGTCATATTCGGAATTCCAGTTATTTGATTAATGTCAATTTGCGAACTTCGATTGCCGAAGGAGTAATTAACTGATAGAAATATACGCCGGTCGGGTAGCGATCGGCCCGCCATTGAACTGTTTTTAAGCCAGGCGTCTGTTTGGCATCGATCAATGTTGCCAGTCGCCGGCCGGTGATATCGATAATTGATAATTCTACATCAGTAGTTGTATTCAGCAGATACGTAATTGTGGTTGAAGCGTTGAATGGATTGGGGTAGTTCTGGTAAAGCTCGATCTGATCCGGTTGCAGTGCCAGATCCTGTTCCACGTTGGAATATGCCAGCCCCAGGTAGTCGGTGATTCCGTGGAGCAGGGCATAGGCACTGGAATCGAAGTGGGCGGCATTATTATTACGCATGTCCTCGTAAGTAAGTGACATTACATTGGCACCGTGATTCAGCCAGAACCAGCTTTCGGGATAGTAATTGGGGGTACTGCTGGACCATGAGACAAAGTAATCCCAGTCCGCAATACCAGTGGGGAAATAGGACTGGACGCCGGCAATGAACTGTTTTTCCAGGGTGGCATACTCAGTGGAGGTCCCGTTTTCATGGTGGAATACAAAATACCGTTTGGTGGCACTGGAAGCGGAGTGCATGTTCAAAGCTACCTCGATCGGTGCAGTGGAATTCATCAAAGCGGTGAAACGTTGTTTCAAAGCGGCTGGTTCAGGTTCCATGGGATTATTGGCCCAATTGCTTTCCACGTCGATCCCATTGGCGTTTTCACGGCCGTACCCCAGTTCAACGCCGTCAGGATTGAACATAGGGATAATGTAAAAGACACAATTACTGCGTATGAAACCGGCAAAGGCGTCATCCGAGATCAAAAACTTGATCATTTCATCGGTAACCCAGAACGATTCGATTTCATTGGGATGGGTGCGGGCGTGGATGTAGACCGTTCGCCGGGGTGCAGCGGCCGGTGTTGTATCGGTGATGGTCAATTCCCACAGGGTGCGATTCTGAACGCTGGCTCCGATTGAATCGATTGCAACCCAGGGACTGTCGCCCCAGGTGCCCAGATCAGCCAATAAATCATTATAACCGTACCCCCAATTCAACAATGATTGGTGATTATTGACCTGCCCGGGTGCGAATGCAAGCAGACAGAAACAAGATACGACAAACAACTTAAAAATTTTATGATTCATAATCCTGGCCTGAATTAACGAAATTACCTGGTAAAATTAGTGGCTGAATAGCAGACATCCAATCATATGCTAAACCATTTAATCATTTTAATACTGCTATTTTTCCGGTTTTACGGAAACTGCCAGCTTCCAGTGCATAAAGATAGACACCACTGGACAACAGATCAGCCTTAAATGGGATTTCCTGGCGACCGGGCCCCAGTTCCTGGTCGATCACAGTGGCGATTTGCTGTCCCAGCAGATTGAAAACGGTCAACTTATACTTCTGGGTTTGACTGACTGAAACTGCAAATGTGGTTTGGGAGTTAAACGGATTTGGATAATTGCCGTGTAAAACAAATTTCTGCGGTACAACCGGGGCCGTATGCATGGTAACATCCAGGTATTCAAGAACAGCCACCATCAATGATTCCCGCTCCGTCGCGTTATAGACCGTTTCGACCGGGAATCCCATGACAACAATACCAGCCTCGGTCATGCCGTTCGGTACCAATCCTTTGAAACCACAGGCGGCAGCCTGGCCATTGCCGTAAGTCAGCAAAATTTCAGCATTGTCCTGGGGCAGGTAGGAATCGGGATAATCTTCCTGGTAAATCCCATGGGTACCGTCATCGAACTGCAGGGTCAGGTTTGAAAACGGTGTGCCGGTAATTCCGTTTACGGTATAATTTTCCGAATCATCCTGGTCGATCAGAACCTTCAAATAATCTTTTATGAATACCTGATCGGTGGCACTGCCCTTATAGTCCAGGTCCCAGGCCAGTTCCGATCCACTGATAAATATTTTTCCACCCCGCCGTAAATATGCTTCCACCAGATCCTGCTCGCTGTCGTTAAAGGTTTCATCGCTGGTGCTTTCGTCACCCAGAATCCAGATTACAATCGAATAATTACCCAGGTCGACCACACCGTCAAGGATGGCATCGTTGGAACAGGATTCGAAGGAAATACCGCTACCGGTTAAAACATCTCCCACCGATCTCACGAAGGAATGCCGGGCCTGACCATAGCTGCCACGGCGATCGAAGCCATCCACAATCAAAATGCGGGCAACAGTGCCGGTTTCGAAACAGCCGTAGGTATCGGAATGATCACTGTCAATCGTATCGGTAGAGACACTGCAGATTTTTAAATAGATTGGATTATCCGAATTTATATCTATTTTATTACTGAATTTATCCGGCGCTACCAAGGCAGCTGGATTATACCTGTCCCAGCTTTCATCGAGGCTGTAATCGATAGCGTATCCCAGCAGGTTGTCGGTAGAGGAAAGTGTCCAGCTTATATCGATTTGCTCACTGCTTTTCACGGCCACAATTTCCGGCTGGGCAGCAAGGGCGGTCTGGTTCATGAAACGGTAGTAACGGGGTGTGTAGCTGGTCAGGTCATAATACGAAAACGAACGGTAGCTGACCCGCCAGTCGCTGCCGGATGCTTCTACTACCAGTAAACTGTTGTTATCGTTATGTTCAACAAACAGGCGGACATGTCCAGGCTTATGTACGGCGTCGGCCGGTTGCAGGTCGGTCCAGTCGGAATAGGCGATCGTGATATAATCATCCATCATCCTGGTGGAATAATGCGATTCCAGTTTCCAGCAGCGGGAGACAAATCCGGAGCAATCCACTCCGACACAATAACTGCTCACGCCACTGGTGGCATTGTCTCCGGCATATTTACCCTCTGTTAAACCACTGTCGTAACCGTCCAGAGTATTGAAGCCGCCCCATTTGTATGGTACTTTGGTGTTCGATCCGACCCCGACCCAGCTTGGTGTGCATATAGATACACCATTCGGATCGGTTATAGTACCGTTGGTAATATTAGCCGAAGTGGCGGTCCAGGTATGCTGAGCATAGGTATCGCCAATCGCCAGCGATTCATCACGGCTGACCGGGGGATAATCAAGGGTGGCCAATGATTTATCCGAACTGTGAACAGCGAAATCCTCTTCCAATGGTTCAACCAGGTTATAGTGGTGAAATTCCCGGAATTGTTCCGGATACTCATATATATTTTCCACCGGCAGTCCGGATTCATCCAGCTGCCAGCGGATGATGTGGATGCCATCTTTGGATGATAGCATATGATACAGATTGCCGGCATCATCCACGTGAAATTCCTTGAACGACCGGCTATGTGAATGGCTGGGTATATCAATCGCGGCCAGTGATCGACCATTCGGTGAATACAATCGGATTTCCCGCCTGACAGTCAACGGAATCTGCCGGGTAATGAATTCAAGGTAAATATAGATATTGTGGCCGGGGGTTGTTCCAAGGATTTCTGTGGTACCAAAATTATCGCCGGTACTCTGGATTGTGAAGTTTGTTTTGCCAGCGTTCTCGAAGGCAATTTCCTGACGCCGGATATGCCTGATAAATGGGAGAGCTGTTTCCCGTGAACCAGTGCGCATCAGTGATCCATTATTCATTGTTGCCAGATGCTTATGTTTAATAATAGCCTGGATATTGCCAGCCGAATCGGTGGTTAATCCGCTGATCAGGTCGCGGGGATTTTCTACACCGAATACTTCCCGGTTACGCCCGGCCCGGACAGCCATGATCTGATTATCAGCCAGCAGGTAGTAGCTGTCATTGGATATCCAATAAAAATCATCAATGAATTCATTTGGCAATGGCAGTTCGGAGGTCGGTTTGCCATGGACCAGGATCTTCAACTTCTTATTGGGTGAATCCAGGAGGAATAAGGTACTGTCAGAGACAGAGAATGACATGGGTCCGAGCCGCCCCTCCGGTGCTTCCCGGAGACCGGCATTCAGGTCACCATCTCCCCAGGGAAGGTGGAATTGTTCCGAATATTCCAGTTGCCCAAAAAGGAGGGCTGTTAAGAAAATAACCGCTGTAACTACCAATCTGATTCTTTGCATTTTTGTCCGGGATTTTTAGTTCGGGAAAAATATGAAATTTGAGTTGATTTAATTTAATCGTGGCAGCATAATTATTCGAGGATATCTTCGAAAAAAGATATACGATAAGCTGGATAAATATTTATCAATTAATAAGCTGCCGGATTTTCCATTAAGCCCTAAATTCGACCCTGCTATTTTGTCGATCCGGTTTTCATTGAACGGATGATAATTCAACAATTCAAAATTTCTGAAAAATATCCAGCCAGGTTTAAATAAATGCAATTATCTGAATTACTACCCGCCGACCGGATTCATACCCGGTTGATCGACCGTTTGGCCTATGCCCACGATGCCAGTATTTACCGTCTGATTCCCGAAACCGTAGTACGGCCCGCCAATGAAGGCGAGGTGGCCCGGTTGCTTAAATATGCTCACAGTCGTAAAACCGGTGTAACCTTCCGTGCTGCGGGGACTTCGTTATCAGGCCAGACAGTGACTACCGGAATTATTGCCGAGACTATTCGCGACTGGACGGCTCACAAAGTCATTGACCAGGGAAAGGCCATCAAAGTAAAGCCTGGCGTGGTCGGGGATCATGTTAACCGTTATCTGGCTCCTTACGGCCGGAAAATGGGACCTGACCCGGCTTCGATCAAAGCCGCCCGGATGGGTGGAATTGTTTCCAATAATGCCTCCGGAATGGCCAGCGGGATATTTCTTAATTCCTATCATACCTTGAATGCCATGCGTTTTGTGCTGGCCAACGGTAGTGTTTATGATACCAGTATTGAAGCGGACTATGATCGCTTCGTTAAGGAGGATGCAACTCTCGCTCAGGGGTTGAAAGATTTACGGCAGGAAATACTGGCAAGTAAAACATTAAAAGATAAGATAGAACACAAATACCGCATTAAAAACACATTAGGGTATTCACTTAATGCACTGCTTGATTATGAACATCCCCTGGATATCTTTGCCCATTTACTGGTTGGAGCGGAGGGTACCCTGGCATTTTTGTCAGAAATTACTTTAAATACTGTACCTGATCCCCAGTATAAAACGGCCGGACTGATCCTGTTTAATTCGTTGACCGATACCTGCCGGGCAATTCCCTTTTTCAAGGAACTGGGCGCCGAAGCAGTGGAAATGATGGATTATAATTCCCTCACCACCGCCAAATACCTTGATGAACCACCTTATGATCCTGCGTCTTTGAAGCCAGGTTCGGCGGCTTTGTTGTGCGAATTCCAGAAGGATAGTATCGAGGAAGCCAGGGAATATGCACAAAAGGTGGTTGACGGAATTGGTGCCTATCAGGGTAAGCTAGTCAGTGATTTTATCGAGGACGAAGCCAGTCGCCTTAAATTATGGAAAGTACGTAAGAGTCTGTTTACGACGGTCGGATCACTGCGGGCACCGGGAACCAGTGTAATAACCGAGGATCTCTGTTTCGACGTCGGAAAACTGGACGAAGTTGTTACTGACCTGCATGGTGTATTTGAAAAATGGAATTATGATGACGCGGTTATTTTTGGTCACGCCAAGGATGGAAATCTCCATTTCGTGGCTTCTATCGACCTGGAAACGCCGGAAGGTGTAAAAGCCTACGAAGGTATGCTGGCCGACATCGGTGAGCTTACCGTCGATAAACATGACGGTTCGTTGAAGGCGGAACACGGCACCGGCCGGAACATGGCCCCGTATCTGGAGAAGGAATGGGGTACGGAACTGTATGAAATCATGTGGCGGATCAAGAACCTGGCCGATCCGGAAAATATACTCAACCCCGGAGTGTTGTTGAATCGTGACCGGCAGGTTCATATCAAATCGCTCAAACCGATGCCCCTGGTTCACAAGGAAGTCGATCTGTGTGTGGAATGCGGATTCTGCGAACCGGTCTGCCCGTCCCGTGAAATCACTTTAACGCCCCGCAACCGGATTATAATTGCCCGTGAGATCAATCATTACAAAGGCCAGGGTGATGACAAGCAGCACCAGTTGATCGCCGATTATGATTTTGAAGGTACGATTACCTGTGCCGCCGACGGCCTCTGCGAAACGGCCTGCCCGGTCAATATCAATACCGGCAGTTACATGAAATATCTGCGTTTTGAGGGCCATGGCAATTTATCCAAATCCATTGCCGGCTGGACGGTCAGGCATTTTGCCGGAATCATGAATGCGATGCGTCCGATCATGTCATTGCAGAAAATCGCCCGGATATTAGGATTTCAATGGTTGACCTCCGGACTGATGCGCCTGATTAATCGCTGGTCGAAGCACAGTATTCACACCTGGAGTCCCAAATTACCTCCCGGGGCCAAGCATCGCGAGAAAGAAATTTATGGTACCGGAACACCTTATGTTTATTATACATCCTGTATCAATCGCTCATTCAGTGCCACCGATAAAAAGGCCTCGTTGACCGATATAATCGGAGAAATTGCCGGATTGACTGGCGTCCAGTTAATCATTCCCGAACGAGTCGATGAGACCTGTTGCGGGACGATTTACAGTTCCAAAGGCTTCAAGGAAGCCTACCTGGAGATGGCCAGTAAAACAGTCCGAATGCTGTACGAAACATCACAGGAGGGCAAGCTGCCGATTGTGGTGGACACCACGCCCTGTACCTACCAGTTTGCCACGATGGGGGAACACCTGAAAGATGAGGAAATCAAGGTACTGTGGTCCCGGTTGAAATTCATCGATGTCATTCCCTTCCTGAATGAAATCATCGATGGGCAGAAGATCGAACCACTGAATCGGGAAGTTATTCTGCATCCGACCTGTTCCACCCAAAAACTCGACCAGGTTAATACAATGGTGGAATTAGCTCAAAAATGTGCTTCCACAGTGCATCTGCCGGAAAACTATGGCTGTTGCGCCTATGCCGGAGACCGGGGAATGCTGGTGCCGGAATTAACTGCCAGCGCCACCCGGCCCGAAGCTGCCGATGTGAAAGCATTCCCGGAAGCAGCAAAGGCCTATTCCTCCAGCCGGACCTGCGAGATCGGGATGGCCACCGCCACCGATCGCGACTATGAATCGATTGCGTTGCTGGTGCGGGACTGGTTGACCCAGAGCACATAGGGTATTATCCATAATTTGAATTGTCTGATCTTATCCCATAAATTCCACGCTATTGGGATAAGACTTATTTTCGATTGATAACTAACCGTGAGAGCGTTGAAATGAAGAAATTATTTGCCATAATCCTGGTTATTTCATTAATGGTCAGTTTTGCTTCAGCAGAATCTATCGCCCGGGTGATGAAAACCGCTGGAGAGGTGATGCTGAAAAGGATGGGGACCGGTGAATTTACTGAAGCGGCCACACCAGGTGCCGCCATCAATAACGGTGATGCCCTTAGTGTCGGTGAAGCCGGCTTTGCCGTCGTTGTTTTCATCGATGATCGTTCACTGGTAAAAGTCAAGGAAAAGACCGAATTCGAATTCCTGGATACCGATGCTACCCGTACATTGAAAATCGAAAACGGAACCTTGCTGAATAAGGTTGCTACCCAGGGCAGAACAAAAACTTTTCGGATTGAAACACCAACCTCGGTGGCATCCGTAAAAGGAACCGAATTTGCCGCCATCGTGAATACAATGTACGGAGTAGACCAGTTTCTGGGGCAGAGCGGTATGTTTGAGGTCTTGAATCTGATAAGCCAGCAGGTGGTCAATGTTGCTGCCGGGCAGAAAGCTATTTCCAATAATGCCGGTGCTTTGATACAGGCGCCCTCCGGTCCGTCCGAATACCCGGAAGACCCGGAAACCGAGACCGAACCGGAGCCGGAAGTAGAGGAAGAGGCTGAACCAGAGACGGAGACAGAAGAGACAGACGTTGATACTGAGACTCCCGATGTCGATACCGAAGCTGCACCGGAGATTGATGATGTTACGCCGCCCGATGATCTTGAGAAGACGGAAGGTGACAAGCCCTTCGATCTGGGAATGGGTATTGGTGCGGTTACCATCGATGGCCAGCTCTATAACCAGTTGGCCCTGCGCCCGGAATTCTCCTTAGGCAAGCTGGGCCTTGGCCTGGATATGGTGATCTACATAGACGGTGATGGCAATATCCGCAAGGATGACTGGGATTTCATTGAAAACCCCAGTGCCATTCTGGATAAAATCATGTTTGTCAGCTGGGCCAAGAAAGGCGATCCGTTCTGGATTCGTGTCGGTACACTGCCAACGGTTACCTTGGGCTACGGCGGCCTGGTCAATGGTTATTCCAATATGATGGAGTACCCAACTGTGCGACAACTGGGTGTAAACGGCGGATTGAAGTTTGGGAAGAAAATCAATACTGAATTGTTCATGTCCAACGTGAAGGATTTCATGCGCGGTGGAACCCTGGTTGGTGCCCGGGGTACATTCACCTTGTCTGAGAAATTCCCGTTGACCATTGGTGGAAATATCGTCATGGATATCAATCAGTTCTCCGGCTTGAAGGATGCCGATGGTGATGATATTCCTGACGCCTTTGATGATTTCCCTGATGATGATAAGTTGTCGAAAGATACCGATGGTGACGGTATCTCCGATGATATCGATATTGATGCTGATGGAGACAATGACCTTGATCTGGCTTATGGTGGCTCGGATGATCCGACCCTTAAGCCGGACCCCTTGAATACTGCCGAGACCAGCGCCTCAGTGATCGGAATAACAGCTGATGTTGGTTATTCGATTTTCAGTAATAAAATTGTATCAGTGGATATTTACAGTGAATGGAACCAGTTGTTTGTACCATCAGTCGATCCGGTGAGCAGCCAGTATGACGGCCGCGATTCCAAGTATGGTACCGGTATCACAGTTCCCGGTGTAAAGGCAACCCTGTTCAAGATGATCCATCTGAACCTGGAATACCGGATGAAGACCGGATATTTTGTGCCGCGTTTCTTTGACCAGTCATATGATATTTCACGGGTGATAATCCAGGATTCGACCGTGATCACCAAAGATGAACTGGTATTGACCGACGATAGCAGTCAGATGGGCTATTACGGTTCCCTGGGCTGGGATATCTTCGGGTTTGCCAATGTCTCGGCGGCCTACGCCAATATGCTGTCCGATGACGAGGAAATCCGCAGTTTCATGGCGGTGGCCGGTCTCAATACCGATTGGATTCCCAAGCTCAGCATGGCCAGTGCCTATTACATGCGGAACAATGACCCGAATCCCTTTGATTTCAAGAATCCCAGTGTGAATACGATTCTTGGATATATGCTGGGTTATGAGGTCAGTCCCGGTGTGAGCCTGGTGTGGAATTTCAGCCAGTATTACCGTGATACCGGTGACGGTCTGGAACCGGTCCGGCAGACCACGATTGAAACAGCGTTTAATTTCTAAATTAACAGTTAGACAGGTAATGTCTGTAGGGACAAGATTTGAATCTTGTCCCTACTTATTTTCTGTCATTGCGGGCATAAATGCCAAAAAGTGTTGTTTTTAGCGTTTACAAAGATATAAGAACCA
>CAYPJE010000038.1:0-29753 GCA_964410945.1 uncultured bacterium | reverse complement strand
AAACCGACTGGATGTATGTACTTTATGTAGCTGGTGGCAATCTCCCGGGATACTACACAGTGGATATCAACATTGCTGATGCGACTACTTTCCTGGCCCGTGGGGGTACCTTAACTATGGTACCGGCGCGTAATAACCAGCCTTCGGATGTATTCACCTTCTCAACTGGCGGTGCCTATGTTAAAATTTACGATCCAGCGGAAATAAAGGTCTGGCCGAATCCGTTTTTCGGTAATAACCCGGAAGGCCCTGAATTTGTTCAATTCACCAATCTGCCAACCAGCGGTAAATGCATAATCAGGATATTTGACCTGGCCGGAAATCCGGTACGGCGCATCAAACATACGGATGCCGGCACTCAATTTGAAAACTGGGAATTGACCAATAATTATGATGTTAAGGTGGCCAGCGGTATGTACATCGTACACATAGAGACGGAAACCGGTGACAAGGTATTAAAACTGGCGGTGATCCGAATATAGTTGAGGATTGAATTAATCAGCAGTTATTGGATTGAATCAGTAATATATTAAACGGTATTAATTGCTGGTGTTTGAAGGGAATACTTTAAACAGTATTATTTGCTGATATCATCTGATTGGAAAACTGCAGTGCGAAAAAGAGTTCTCGTTTTACTAACCCTGGCAGGTAGCCTGCTAACGGCCCAAACTGACGTGATCCGTGGCGTCATTTCTGATATTGAAACCAGGCAGCCGATCGAAGGGGCCAATATTCTTATCATGGATACCCATGTTGGTACGATCAGTGATAACCGTGGGGAGTTTTCCATCTTATATACCGGAGTTTTTCCAGTCAAGTTGCAGATAACCTATATCGGTTATGACAGACTGGAAATATCGGCTGAACGCGGGAAGAAAATTCAGGCTCGAATGACACCGGTGGTTCTGGAAGGTGAAGAAATTATCGTTTCGGGCACACCGCGGCTAAGTGAACGGGATGTACAGGCCAAGACTGAGACTGTATCCCTGCGCCAGGTGGAGGAAAGGGGTATCCGCGATGTCAGTGAGGCGCTCCAGGAAATGGAGGCGGTAAATGTAACCACCTCTGAAACGGGTAAACAATATGTGAGTATCAGGGGCAGCAATTTCAACGAAGTATCGGTTTATCTTGATGGTGTAAAACTGAACCGGGCGGTTGACGGTATCGCCAATCTTGGAGTGGTGGATATGAGCAACCTGGATGAAATTGAAGTAATTAAGGGTGGTACCTCCATACTGTTCGGTCCTGGTAATTTTGGCGGTCTTGTATTACTGCATTCCCGTAAGCCGGAAACCAGTAAAATCAGCCTGACTCGCTCGATTGGAATCACCGACGAAAACGATCAGGATTTGTCAATAGGATTAGACCTGCAGGCTGGATTATTCGGTCTGGGTGGCCGCTATTCCGGAAAGGCGCGTCTTTATGACGGCGAATCGGTTTTTACAACAATATTCAACAATTTGCAGGGTGCTATCAATCTGGAAAATTCCAATCTGATGTATCGGTACCTGAATATTGATAATACGACAAAATATATATCAGGTGGGATTATCACAGCTGATAAAATGACTGTGAATCAGGTTGATTTCACGGGTAAGATTTTTAATACGAAGGGATGGGATTTTCAGGCTGGAACCAGGGAATGGGAATGGGAAGATGATTTTTACTCCAATATCAACCGCCGTCTGAAGGATAAAACAGAGCAGATCCGTGCAGGCAAAACATTCAGTCTTGGGAATTTTACGACTACCATCCAGGTCGAAAAAGAATATCAGGAATATATTGGTGATCAGGAAATTATTGATACATATGCAGCTTATAAAAGAATTTATGATTTTGCCGAACTGACTCAGGATGATTTTGGATATGCCGGGGTGATCAGGTATCAGGTTCTAAATGTATCCCCCACGCTTGAGAAATTATTATTTGAATTTGGAATGCGGCGCAGTGACTTGAAATATGCCCACACCCAACAGATAACAAATGTAATCCCCCTTGATACAACCACTTATAACTACATTTTTGATGATGAACTTCAACTATCCACTTTTCGCCTGGGGTCATATCTACAGGGCCGATCCAATGGACGTTCTTATACGGTATTTTTCAATCAAGGCTATAATCAGCGTGCCCCCACCCTCAACGATCGGCAGACTTGGGGGACCACCTACGAGCAAACCAAGGAGTATCTACAGACTTTGGAAGGCCCCGGTGGCAAGGATTATGAAAAAGACTTTCTGGAAGCAGAGATCAGGGAAGTGCGGTCCATTCTGGAAGCAATGGCAGAAGGATTGGATAATGAGTATATCACAACCACTGAAATAAACCTGAACCTTTTCTCAGATAATTCAAAATTCACCTTGGTCAACAGTTGGGAAGTAGGCGGTGGTGTTTTCAGAAGCTATTATCTGGACAAGGTGATGTATAAACACATTCAAAATGACCTGCTGGCACCATATAACAGAGCAATGGCCTGGTTAAATGGATATGAAGTAAACAGTAAGTTGTTTCTGTGGAAAAACCGCCTTCTGGTAAATGGAAATTTCACTCAGATTTTTCCCAGTGATGAAAATGCTTTTCCCAATAAGCCAGGTGTTCAAATGAACATTAGTGTTGATTTTAATTACCGCTGGTTTAATGTAAATCTTGCTCACCTATATTTAGGTTCCCAGAATTATCTACGTGGTGGATTCAGTTATCAGGAACTGAATCCTCAACATACTACTAACCTGACACTAGCGGCGCATACCAATATCTGGTGGTTGGATTTGAGTTGTAGCTATGCAATCCGGAATTTATTTTCCAATGAAGTACCGGAATTACTTCCGGGACAGGAAACATTTGAATATTATCAGGTTCATCGCCAATTGTTAACCCTCAAACTGGAGTTACAGCGACCATGAGGATTCATCAGATTTCCATAATCAGTATGTTGATTGTTTTGATGCTGGCCTGTGATGGAATCTTTGATACAAATCCCAGCGATGATGACAGTTTATTTCAACTTCAAGTTTCACACTCAATTGAAAAGATTATTGATTTTGCTTCCGTGGACCTGAAGTGGGATAAAATTACTATTGAAAACTTCTACTGCTATAAGATTGAAAAACGCCAGCAGGGATTGGTCGATTGGCAGGAAATCACAATCTTGTTGGATCGTTTTCAAGTCACATTTACCGATACGATTTGGGATGATGAGGATCTGGAGTACCGGGTTGGTATTATTGATACCGATGAAAATGTGCGCTGGGCTGAGGATCAGAAATCAATTCCGCCAACCAGTGTTTTGAGTATTCCTGAAGATTATTCTTGTATTCAGGCGGCATTTACAGCGGATGTAATTGACGATGGAGATTCAATCATTGTTGCCCCGGGCGATTATATTGGCGCTCTGGCATTATATGGTAAAGATGTGTTGATAAAGAGTATCGGAGGGCCCTGGCAAACAGTCATTTCACCCGAACCATTGGAACCAAATCTATCATTACGAACCGTAACCATGGGTTCAGCCGTATTAAAGGGATTTACAATAACTCTTGGACTTCCTAATCATGGAGGAGCAGGTGGTGGTGTCTTTTTGAGTGGTACCGGAACGGTAATGCAATGTCTGATTTATAACAATACGAGTCATGGCTTTGGTGGTGGTGTGTTTATCACCGACAGCGGAAATTTAATTAATAACCTGATCTATGATAATGTCAGCGATTATGGTGGCAGTGGGCTCCAGATTCAAAATGCTCACGGGAAGATTATTAATAATACCATAATAAGAAACACGGTTGTTCTAAATGGTAATCTCGATTCCTTGAAGTTTTATAACAATATCATTTATTGTCCTGAGGATATGGACTTGTCATTTGATGGTGTATTGTCAACCAATATGATGGATATTGATTACTCCTGTTTTGATTTTATATCTGGTGTGGGCAGTAACAATATTTCCGGTTATCCTGGATTTTATTCTTATTCCAATGATGATTTTACTTTACAGGTTTCTTCAATGTGCTATCATACCGGACATCCCGATTCGAAGTACAATAACCTGGACGGCTCCCGCAATTCCATGGGGGCTTATGGCGGACCCTATTCACTGGAAATATACGGGGAATAATAAGGGGTCTTAAATCATTTATAATTAACCAGGATATCCAGGGCAGCCAGAAAAGCCGTATCCGGTGGTCCCTCCACCGTATCAGTGGCGGTGATGGTGTAGATAGATTCGGGTGTTGTGGGCCCGAAACCAAAATCACCGGAAAATAAAACCTGAACCATCGGCAGATTAACCAGTTCAATTGCCTCCAGCAGGGATAATTCAAATCTGCCCCATGCCATAGGAGCAATTATAATCCCATTGGCGGAGTTGCGGTTGCGATGGATAAAGGTAATAGCCTTATCGATCCGGTGGGTCTGAAGTATTTTTAATTCCACCTCTTTATCGCGGGCCGCTTTACGCAGGCTGCGATTGATTTTATCTAAGGTGATTTTTTGCCCCACTTGCGATGAGCGGGTGCCGATCATGTTCAGGTTGGGTCCCTGCAATACCAGTATTTCCATGGATCGAAATTACATTTTTCAATCAGTCGAGGTTAGCAAAAAATGAATTTTGATTACGATGATATCTATTGTTTTAAATTATTAATTTAGTGTTAAGAAAAATATCTAAAACTATTGAATGTCTTGCGCCTTAAAAGTAACCAATCTGAATAAAGCATTCGGTTCCCTCCATGCTGTTAAAGATTTATTCCTGGAAGTGCCGGCTGGTGCTATCTACGGTTTCCTCGGCCCTAATGGAGCAGGAAAATCAACCACAATCCGGTTAATGCTGGCCCTGATCAGTCCCGACGACGGGGAAATTGAAATTTTCGGCCGGTCAGTCACCGCTAACCGCAGTCAGGCCCTGAAACCGGTGGGCGCATTTATTGAAGACCCCGATTTCTACGGTAACCTGTCGGCCCGCACCAATCTGGAGATACTTGGGCGTTTGCGTGGCAAGGATGGCGGGCGGTGGATCGATGAAGTACTCGAGATAGTTGAGTTATCCGATCGGGCCGATGACCGGGTGCGGGCCTACTCCCGCGGTATGCGCCAGCGCCTGGGAATTGCTCAGGCCCTGTTGAGTAAACCTAAACTGCTGATTCTGGATGAACCCTCCTCCGGGTTGGATCCGGCTGGTATTAAAACTATTCGTAAATTGATTCTGCGTCTGGCGGAAGAGGAGCAAATGACGGTCTTCCTGTCATCACATATTCTCCACGAAGTAGAGCTTATGTGCACCGACCTGGCGGTGGTTAACCACGGGCAGCTGATTAAAACTGGTCCGGTATCGGAACTACTGTATCAATCTGGAGCTGTGATTACCGAGTTTCAGGTCAGCGAGGTAAGGAAAGCAGAAAAGCTTTTACTGGCCGAACAGCCCATCAGGAAGGTTTGGGTTGAACAGGATATATTGAAAGTATCTGTTGATCGGAATGAACTGGCGCGGCTGATAAAATTGTTGGTGGACAATGATGTTTCAGTTAACGCGGTTGTGCCACGCACTTCTCTGGAAGACTATTTTCTCAGTCTGACGGGCGGAGGTGTCGAATGATGCGTCTTTTGGTTTATAATGAATTGATAAAGATATTCAGTAAATACCGGACCTATATCGGTTTTGGTGCGGTTTTGGTTCTAATGCCGCTGGTAATCTGGGGTTTCAGCATGGGTGGAAGCCACATGGAAGAGCAGATGATCAAACGGTTTGAAGGTTCTTTTTTAATTGTTGGCTCCCTGTTTAACGGTTTCCTGGTTACCTATATAACCATGAACCTGATGTGGCTGCATATTCCCTTTCTGGTCACCCTGGTGGCCGGTGATGTCGTAGCTGGGGAAGGAGCCGGCGGCACCTTCCGGATTTACCTGACCCGGCCGGTTTCGCGGTTAAAAATCCTGATTTCAAAACTGCTGGCCGCTTATACCTACACGATTGGAATTGTAGGTTTCTTTATGCTGATGAGTCTTGGACTGGGGACACTGTGGCTGGGTAGTGGTGACCTGATGGTCCGCCATGAGGGAATTGTGATTTACTCCAGCGGGGAGGCCCTGTGGCGCTTTTTACTTGGATTCGGGTTTGCCACGATCAATTTAATTGTTGTGACCTCACTATGCTTCATGTTCAGCACCCTGGTTAATAATGGTATTGGACCAATGATCGGGGCCATGGCCATAATCCTGGTCGGGATGGCAATATCTAATTTACCGATTGATATATTTGAATCGATCGAACCCTGGTTGTTCACATCCTATCTGAATATTTGGGAAAAAGCATTTCATTTGCCAATCCCCTGGGGTGATATTGGATTCAGCCTGGCAGTACTTGGTGCCCATGTAATGATTTTTGTAGGCATCGGTATTTTTGTTTTTAACCGCAAGGATATACTTACATGAAACGATTATTGGCTATATATATACTCGTTAGCACTGTATTTGCCCAACCTCAGGCCGAGACGGTTATTGATAGTATCAAGGCTCGTTTCAGCATTATACAGGACTATTCTGTGCGGTTGAAATTAACTGCTGAGTTGCCTCGAATACGGATGCCGAGAAAAATAATTGATGTTTATTTCAAACAGCCTGATTTACTGAAAATCGAGGCTGATGGTTTTGCAGTGGTTCCCAAGCAAGGTCTGGGCTATATGAGTGTTCTCGACAGCCTGGATGGTGTTACATTGATTGGTGATGATGATTTAAACAATTTTCATTGCTGGTTACTGGCCGGTAAAAAGGTGGAGCGGGATGTGACAATCAACACTGTTGTCTGGGTGGATAAGGAAGACTGGGTAATACGCCAGATAAATTCATCCCTGGATACTATAAAAATCGCCGCGGTTGAAATCGAATATGATTTTATTGATGATTTGTATCTACTGCCGGTTAAAACGACGGTGATGATTGATATGCCAATATCAATGGAATCTTCCCGAGATCATTTTGATTCGGAAGGACCGGTTATACCTCACGAGGATATTCCTGATCTTGAAAAAACCAGCGGCAAGGCGGTGTTGGAATTCAGCCGTTACCGGGTTAACCGTGGCCTGAAGGACAGAATATTTAAAGATTAGCTTAGCGCAGGGGGAGCAGGTGCCCCAGTATATAGCCGATAACTGTGCCGACCAATAAGGCCAGGGTAACAATTCTGGAACTGACAATTTCTTTTCCGTATCCTTTGCGGATTGCCAGGACAGACACGAAATAAACCAGGGCGTTCAACAGCCAGAAAAAAGGAATCGTAAGTACTTTTACGATCAGGGGGCCAGCGATCGGGATCATTACAATCAAGGTTGCCAGGCCGGCAAAGGCCTGAGTAAACAAACCGACAACAAGTGTACCAAAAACCACAATTTTCTGGTCTACGCCTAATATCAGTGCAATAATCACGGCCACCAATATTCCGGCCCATAACAGAATTATGTTACGGTAGCTCTTGAAAAATGCCAGTTTACTCATCCTTGATCTTTGCTGTCAGAGTGAAGCCGAATAATTTTACTGATGCCTGGATTATCTTCCTAGGGTCTTTTTTCGAAACCCAGAGTTGGCGGACACAGTCAGGATGGACAATATAATCGGTGAAATAATCACTGCTGGCCGGGATTTCCACCGACTCCATTTCGGTAGGCTCGATATCCAGCCTGAAATGATCGCAGTTGAAGGTTTTACTGTCTACTTCCAGTTCTTCTTTATCAGCCCACAACAACCGCATCCGGTACAGCTGGCCTTCATGTTCCATGGGAAACCAGACACCATCCAGATCCTTCACCCGTACCTGGTTAATCCTGGCCAACATGGTGAAGATTGTTTGCGTATCGGTGGAACGCTGAATTTTTATTTCATCGTTGTAGGTGATCAGGCCGTTTTCATCGACGACAAACTCCATATCATTATGGTAGGAACCCTGGTTTATTTTTTTCTGATGTGACTGGACAGCCCCGGTTGAAGGATCATATTTGGTAGAATAATTATTATCAACCGGCCAGATGCTGTCGATCAAACCCAGGGTTTTAGTCTGGAAATCAAGCTGTCCGGTAACGGAATGATCCATGGTAACGGCCACCCATGGAATTCCCAGAAAGTCGATTTCATAATTCTGGGCATTTAATCCAAGAATCAAGGTTGCGATTACTATTATTAATCTGAGTTGGTTTGAATTAGGCATAATACTCAATAATTGATGTCAATCCCCAAGGTTAAACCATTTCTGGTATAATCTGATCCGGTGGCACTGAAAGTATCATCGATTCTTGGGTTCTGTACAGTTTCATAATGCAGTGCTAGGCGGAGCCACATGTTTTCGTAAAACTCGTAATCAATCTGCCACTGAACAACATTCCGGACTTCGATTATACCAGCCAGAAATTGTTTTTCAGCGTCAATATCATCCGGTGTGCCGTATATTCGGTCGCCGGCACCATGTTTTGTGTGGGTAAAGGTGAAACGATGCCAGAGATTATATCTCTGAAACCAGGTTAAGGCGATATGGTAACGCAGGCTGTTCGGTTCTAAATCGTAACCAATCGATTGGCCGTAGTATTCATAGTGATTGGCTGTATCCCGGTGAGAATAGACGTATGGCTCAACACGAATTATTTCCAGTTCCAGGTTTGTGCGTTGTAATCCTAGAGGTTGATTCCACATGAATCCACCCAGCACCGCCCATTTGTTAACATATTTCGTGAACCAGTTTTCAAAGAAATCCACATCATCGAACAGTAATTCGAAATAGGTATTGATACTTCGGGTAACCTGGGCTGATAGATCGATGGCCCCCAGATTGTTATCAGCATCACCTGCATACACCTCACCGATTACATAGGGATTTAACGGATTGAGATATGCAAATTCCCAGTCACGATTATAAACTATTGATTCACTCAGGCCCAGCGACAAATGTTTGAAAAGTATCAGATCAAGCCGGTGGGCCGACAGCTTTCGTTTGTTAGCCAGATATTCCTTGTTCGTCCCATTGTCCTGTAGATACAAATTATCTAAAATCCCAGCGAAATGAACATATCTGAGGGGGCCTATCTGAACCCCACCCTGAATATTGTTCAGCGGATATTGGTCAAGATCGATCAAAAGATTGCCACTGCGGCCGGGTCCCCATGAAAAATAATTATTTCCCAGCGACAGGTATCCCCAGGAAGTTAACAGCGACAGATGGGATGTATTAATATCGGCAGTGATATGGTTCTGCCAGGAATGATATTTAATTGGTGCCTGGGAGCGTTTGATGCCATAACCGCTGTCCAGATCAAGGTTTGCCAGATAGCCCAGCGTTCTGATATTGGACTGAAAGAAAAGGTTGTCGCCGACCTGGCCCCGTAGATCTGCGCCCATGTATATGCGATGGAATGGAATAGTTTCACGGTAGATTTTGCCTGACCAGCCGAATTCAGCATCACCAGTCAGGTAATAATCTGCTGATGAAAGATTTACCAGATGCCGGTCCTGATCATGGAATTCATTTAAATACCGCTTGATCAATTCCCTCATATTTCGATCAGCTATGTTTTGCAGATCTGCTTCTATCAGAATAGTCCTGATATAATGTCTGGTGTAGGGGCGTTGGAAGTTGTCCACTCCGCTGGTTTGGGTAGACTGTAAATAATCAATTACGGTGTAAACAGGATGATCGATACTGACAAAATGTATGCGGTTGGCCGCAAATATCTGTCCGGGCAGATAAAAAACCAGAATTATGAACAGTATTTTTTTTATTGAAACAGACACCGGATCAATCCCATTAGATCAGTAAAGTTAATTAATAATCACTGGAACCGGAAAATCAGTTTTTCCACCGGAATTTACCGATTCTTCCGGCAATCCCAATAAATGGAATATAAAATGGTTGTATCAGGGTCCAGGCCAGCAGGGCCGGCAGGCTAACGAGAGTTTTTAAACGGTGGGCCCCCAAGCCAATCACCAGGCTGTCTAACAGGGCTTTAAATATAAAAACAGTAAATACCGGAACTGTTCGCAGGGCGGGAAAGAGCAGATTCATCAGCAAAATCAGATTAAAAACAAAGGCCGATCCCAGAAAAACCAGCGGAAAGGGATTAAATTTTATCAGGATACCTACGTCAAAAGACCAGCGCATACGTTGACTGATAAATGAACCTATCCCGGGTGATGGATGGGTATCCACGAAACTCCGGTGGTCGGAATTGAATCTCACGGCAGCCAGCTTGCCGATCTGAACGATTAAAAACACATCATCTCCGGATGGATTATCGCTAATATCCTGATATCCACCTACTTTATTGAACAGGTTTTTTCTAAAGGCCATATTCTGGCCCGAGCCCGAAACAACACGTCCCCAACCGAGACTGCCGGCATTGGCGGACATCAAAGCCAGGAAATCAACCTGCTGATAGCGGGCAAACAAGCTGCCGTCACCTTTGGCAACACGGGAATAACCGACTACGGCCCCTGTTTCAGAGTTGAAGTGATTCTGCATACTGTACACCCAGGTATCGGGTACCCGGCAGTCAGCATCAGTCGTTATTATTATTTCTCCCCGGGCCTTGTCGATAGCCTGTGTGAGGGCGTTCTTCTTTGATACCAGGTGCGGATTAACCGCTCTGATTTGAAGGCCTTTGAAACGTTTATCGGTTTGCTCGTGTTTTGTGATTATCGTCCAGGTGTCATCAGTGGAACGGTCGTCCACGATCAGAAATTCAATTTTATCCTTGGGATAATCCTGTTTCGATAAATCCTTTAACAGTGCCGGCAAGAATTTTTCTTCGTTCCGGGCGGCTACGATTACTGATACAAATGGCAATTCCAGTTTGTCATTGTCTTCTGCCTGCTTTAGGCGCAGTAATCCGGCCAGGAAAAACAGGACGTAAACCGTATATACCCCCAGACTCAGGAACAGAATGAAAGCCAGTAAAATCATCCGATGGGCAGCAGAGCTGAAGCGATAATGAAATAGAAAAGAACACCAAGAATATCGATGCTGGTGGTTACGAAAGGACCGGTGGCGATGGCCGGGTCAATTTCCATTCGGCGCAGAAATAGGGGTACAAATGATCCGATTGTGGCGGCAATTAACATTGAGGCACAGATACTCAACCCCACCACCAGGCCGAGATTGGCCGGGCCATCAATAAACCGGAAATAAGTAACAATACCCAGCAGGAGTCCATAGATAATACCGAGGATCATACCAACCCGCACTTCTTTAAATACCACCGATAAAGTGCTGCCGATATCGACTCGTCCGGTGGCCAGCCCGCGGACAATAATTGTGGATGACTGGGTTCCGATATTTCCACCCATACCAATGATCACAGGTATAAAGGCGGCCAAGGCCACCACCGTTTCCAGCATGCCCTCAAAGACACCGATGATCAGCGCCGCCATAATTCCCCCAACCCAGCTGGCGAACAACCAGGGTAAACGGCTTTTGGCGCTTTCCCAGCTTGATTTCAGCAGAATCTCGCGATCCTTTCCCACACCAGCCATCTGGAGAAAGTCTTCGGTGGCCTCCTCACGGATAACATCCACCACATCGTCTACCGTAACGATTCCCAGAATATGATTCTCCAGATCGATTACCGGAACAGCCAGATAGTTGTATTGTGATACAATTTTGGCCACTTCCTCCTGATCAGTCTCGGGACGAACGGTGTAGACATGTTTGATCATGATATTTTTCAGGGCCATATCCGGTGGTGTCGTAACCAGGTCACGTAGTGAAATAACACCGGACAGATGGCCCTCCTCATCGGTGACATAAAGGTAGAAAACCATTTCGGCTTTTTCAAAGCTCTGTAGAGCGGCGATGGCCTCCCGGGCCAGCGTATCTTCGTGCATCGTGAATACATCGGTGTACATGAGGCTACCGGCACTGTCATCCGGATAGGCCATTATTTCTTCGACTTCTTCCTGCTCTTCATCCTTCATTAATTCGAGCACGGCCCGGGACACTTCCTCCGGTAAAAGACCCAGGATATAAGCCTGGTCACCGGAGCCGGCCTCGCGGATTACATCAGCAATGCGTTGTGGTGATTCACTTTCCAGCAGGTTGGCCAGAATTGATTCATCCAGTTCATCGAGGAATTCGGCTGTTTTTTCGTTGGCCTCCATCATATCGAACAGGGTTTTCTGCTCATCATCGTTGAAGTGACGATAAATCAGCGCCAGGTCGGCAGGATGGGTTTTATCTATCAACTTGACCAGGTTAACTTTGGCATGTCGGCGTAGCAGGCGCCGGAAAGTATCGCGTAATACAGCTATTTCGTGACCAAACATTTCTTTTTTCATGATGATACCTCAACTTGATTATGGAGCAGGTAAAAACCGGCACCAGTTAATCCAAAGGCAGCAAACAGCCAGAACAGAGAAACATGGTTTCCCGAAAGGTAGAATGCGGTTTCTGTCTTATCGAGATTGTTAATAATAAGGGCCAGACTGTTATAAACCCCGTGCAAAATTATAGCCGGCAGCACCGAATTACTATACCAGGCCAGATACCCCAGCAATACCCCGAGAACATAGGCCTGAATGACCCAATAGGGATTCAGATGTACCATGGCAAAAGTCATGGCGGTGATCAGCACCGCCCGGGTTGCATCCTGCCAGTGGTTTTCCAGAAATTGCTGGAGGTAGCCGCGGAACAGGAGTTCCTCCCCAACGGGAGCGAAGATACCCAGGCCGATAAACAAAATAATGGCTGGCCCCAGGGAATCGAATGTGAGTAATTCGGCGATTCGGTCGATCGAACCCTGGTCCTCAGGCATAAGTAATAAAATTAACCGGTCCAGCTCGTCAGTAATAATTACTGCTCCAATGGCGATGACGACAGTTGCAATAATCGTTTTTAGTGGTACTGGGTACAAACGCAGTGCTTGTTGCAGGGGAATTTGTTGGCGTTGCAGATACAGAATCAGTGGTACCGCCATAAAGCCATGGCCGACAAAAATTGAAATATATACCAGTAATTTATCTGTTGGCTCGGCGCCGGTGGCCTGGGTAACCAGAGCAGCCAGAAAGGCAGCTGCCAGAACCGATAGGATAACAACAGCAAAAGCGGTAGCTAGAGTAGGGGTCCGGTTCATTGGGGTCTGGTTCCTGGGTAAACATGGCCGGTAAAATTACTGTATATCAAGGAGAAAGAAAATGTGTAAACAATTACTTCGATAGAAGATATGTTAACCAGTTAACTGAGCTAAAAGAACACTCCCCGCCACGGCGGCGTTCAACGATTCCCCTGTTCCGGTTTTGGGTATACTAATAAACTGATCAATTATTTGCTGTGTATGCTCTGATAATCCGTGCGCTTCCCCACCTAATACCAGCACCCACTTTTCATTCAGCTGCCGATCAATTTTATTAAGCGGAATTCCGCCCATATCAGCGCCTAGTATTTGATGTCCGGAGGCCTTCAGCCCAGTCAGTTTCAGATCCGTGTAAAGATGTAAGCCAAAATGAGCCCCCATCCCGCTGCGGACCACCTTGGGATTCCAGGGATCAACACAGTTGTCTGACAAACCAATATTGGTTACTCCGAACCAGGCGGCACTGCGCAGCAACGTTCCCAAATTGCCGGGATCGGAGATGCCATCACAGTATAACCAGGGTCCGGAAGGTAAATAATCAGTTTTCCGGGGTGGAGGCAATGGTAGCAGGGCCAGAATGCCGGCAGGATGGATCGTGTCAGACAGGGTTTTCAGATCATTGTCAGCTACAATTTCCCATTGGAAATTCCCGGCGTTCAGATCATTGATTAATTCCTGGTGTTCCATATTCTCCAGGAAATCTCTGGTCAGGTAAAGGGCATCGAACTTAATTCGGGCTTCAACCGCAGCACCTACCAGCCGGGCACCTTCAATGAAGTACTGCTGATACTGCCGACGATATTTTTTGTGAACCAGTGAATTAATCTGTTTTCTCTTGACCTTGGATAACATGCTGAGAATTTACTTTCATAAACTAATGGACGGAAATACGTAAGCTGAATTAATAAAGAAACCCCCGCAGACTCACTGAGTTTGGACGGGGGTTTGTGGGAGGAGGAGGTTTAGTTCTAAGCTTTAATCACATATACCTTAACTTCCGGTTTCAGGTCGGCACTGACCTTAATCGGAATACTGTAAATTCCCAGCGCTTTGATCGGTTCCTCCAATAGTATGTCGTGGCGGTCGATTTTAATACCGCGTTCTTCCAGGACAGTACTGATATCCTGCGAGGTTACTGATCCGAACATCCGTTCTTCTTCACCTACCTGCGCTTCGATGGTCAGTTCAATACCGGTCAGTTTATTAACCAGCGCTTCCCGGGTTTTATGCTCGCGCCGTTCGCGGGCGGCCACTATTTTTTTCTGTTCCTCAGCCACGGCCAGATTGCGCTTGGATGCCCGGAGGGCATAGCCGCGGGGGACTAAAAAATTACGGGCATAGCCAGGCTTAACCTTAACGATATCACCGGCAGTCCCTAGATTTTCTACGTCCTGGAGTAAAATAACATCCATGATTGACCTCTAAATCTGTTTATGATTTTAAAAACGTATTGCTCCAGCTCTTACTCGCTGGCTTCGTCGGTGTAGGGCAGCAAAGCAATACTGCGGGCCCGCTTGATGGCCCGGACCAGTTTGCGATGCATTTTAGCGCTGGTACCAGTGACCCGGCGGGGCATAATCTTACCCTGTTCGGTGGTGAAGCGCTTCAACAACTTTACGTCTTTATAATCAATTTCGGTTATTCCATTCTCTTTGAAATAACAGAATTTACGTCTGCTTACAAAAGCCATAATAATTTCCTTCTGTCTTACGATTCAGCTTTTGGGCTGTTGTCTTCTTCGGCTGCGGGTGTTTCAGTTTCTTCTTCAACCGCAACTGGTTCTTCTTCTTTGGCAGGCTCAGCGTCCCCGTCCTCTGCAGCCTGTTCTTCGGCTGTTTCTACTTCCGGTTTAGCTTCAGCGGGTTTTTCTTCCTTGGTGGCTTCTTTTCCGGCTTTTCCGTCTTCCGCAGCTTCGACTTCCGGGCTCAAATCTTCTTCCGGTTTTTCGTCTAATTTAACGATCAAATGGCGGATTATTGATTTATGCAGTTTGAAATATGTACTCAGCTCGGGCAGTTTGGTACTGTCTTCAGTTTCTATATGTAAAATCATATAGGTCCCGTATTTATGTTTTTCAACATGGTAAGCCAGGCGCTTCTTGCCAAAGATGCGATGATTAATTATACCTGCCGATAGCAGTTTGCTAACCTCGCCAGACACCTCTTTCTTCACTTCGTCGAGGCGGGTCTGCTCCAGGTTAGGATTAACAATGTATAGAATTTCGTAGTATTTCACATTACCTCCGATTTAAAACAAGGGCGCAATAACCAGCGATACTACTGACATGAGTTTTATCAGGATATTCAATGATGGACCGGCCGTATCCTTGAATGGATCACCGACCGTGTCACCAACAACAGCAGCCTTATGGGCATCGCTGCCCTTGCCGCCGTGGGCGCCGCCCTCAATATATTTTTTGGCATTGTCCCAGGAACCGCCGGCATTAGCCATGAAAATAGCCATCAGCACACCGGATACGGTTACACCGGCCAGAACGCCGCCCAGCATTTCGGGACTTCTCAATATCAATCCGAAGAAAACCGGCGTCAATATTGCCAGTAAACCCGGAGCAATCATTTTTTTAATGGCCGCCGCGGTAGCGATATCTACGCAACGGGCATAATCGGCCTTGGCATTTCCATCCAACAGGCCTTTAATTTCCCTGAATTGGCGGCGGACTTCCTCGATCATGTCGAAAGCTGCTTCACCCACAGCCCGCATGGCAAAGGAGGAAAACACGAACGGCAGCATACCGCCGATCAGTAATCCGGCCATAATCATGGGATTATTAATATCTAAGGAAAGTTTTTCGATTCCCAAAGCTGCAGCTGCCGTTTCGCGATAGGCTGCAAATAATGCCAGGGCAGTCAAAGCTGCCGAACCGATGGCAAAACCTTTACCAATTGCCGCGGTGGTATTCCCGACCGCATCCAGCTTATCGGTACGCTGACGGACTTCAGCCGGTAATTCGGCCATTTCGGCACAACCACCGGCGTTATCGGCAATCGGACCATAGGCATCGACGGCCAGCTGAATACCGATTGTTGAAAGCATACCTAAGGCTGCAATTGCAATACCGTAAAGCCCGGCAAAATAGTATGACAGAATAATCGCAATCGCAATCGCAATTACCGGCCAGAGCGTGGAATACATGCCATTAGCCAGACCGGCAATAATATTTGTGGCAGCGCCGGTTTCAGATGCCTTGGAAATAGTCTGGGAAGGTTTGCGCTCTTCCGAGGTATAATATTCGGTTATCAGACCAATTGCGGTTCCGGCGATCAGACCGACGATGGTAGCCATGAAAATATCCCAGCTGCTAACATCTTTACCTGCCCACATCACTGATTCAGGAACAATCCATCGGATCACAAAGAAGCTGATCACCAGCATCAACCCGCCAGCACCGAATTCACCCATGTTCAAGGCTCTCTGGGGATTGCCACCTTCTTTGGTGCGAACGAAAAAAGTACCAATGATCGAAACAATGATACCGAAGGCAGCCAGAACAAAAGGCAGGTAAACCAGGTTGGCAAAACCAGCGGCGGCGGCCAGTACCATGGCACCTACAATCGAACCGACATAAGATTCAAACAGGTCGGCACCCATACCGGCAACATCACCTACGTTGTCACCAACATTGTCGGCAATTGTGGCCGGGTTGCGGGGATCGTCTTCCGGGATACCGGCTTCGACTTTACCGACCAGGTCGGCACCGACATCTGCTGCTTTTGTATAAATACCACCACCGACACGGGCAAACAGGGCGATCGATGAAGCACCCATGGTGAAACCGGATAAAATATTCATAACGCGGGGGAGATCAGCGTCGGCTGCCAGGCCACCGTATACCCAGAAAAGAATGGACAGACCCAGAATACCGAGGCCGACCACGCTGAGACCCATGACGGCACCGCCATTAAAGGCTACCAGCAAGGCGGCATTCAGACTGCTTCGTGCGGCCTGCGTCGTGCGATTGTTGGCCAGGGTTGCTACGCGCATCCCGAAAAATCCGGCCAGGCCACTGCACAAGGCACCAACCACGAAGGAGACGGCCACCAGCGATGTTCCCTGGGAGGCATTACCCCAGGCCAGCAGGGCGGCTACAGCGATTACAAAGACTGCCAGGACCTTGTATTCGCGGGCCAGGAAAGCCATGGCGCCCTCACGGACGGCCAGGCCGATTTCCTGCATTTTTTCATTTCCCGGATCCTGTTTTCCAACCCAGGCGCTGCGCCACAGGGCAAAAGCTAAGGCGAATAATCCTGAGAGAGGTACCAAATAATAGTAGTTCATGCTTGTGTGTCTCCTACATTTTGGATTCGATTAAAGGTTGCCATGGTCTTGTCCAGACCACGAAATACAATCGATTCGGCGGCATCGGCCAGCCGGTCGACCATTGTTTGTGCTAAATCTTGATCTTGTTTTCGGAATGGTGTCAGGACAAAATCTTCCGCCGGGCGGATCTTTTCATCGGTGGCAATTCCAAAACGCAAGCGGGGGAAATCCATTACTCCCAGTTGATAAATAATCGATTCCATCCCCCGGTGACAGCCATCGCCGCCTTTCGGCCGGATGCGCATTGTCCCCAGTGGCAGATCGACATCATCAACAATTACTATTGTATCCTTAATAGCCAGATCCCAGCGGTTTACGATATTCATGACCGCTGTGCCGGAACTGTTCATACCGGTAGTTGGCTTGGCTAACAAGACACGTCCCTGCCGGGCTTCGCTGAACACATAATCGCCTTTGCCGGGTTTAAAACTGACTTTCCAGCGGCGGGCCAGTTCATCAACCACCCAGAAACCGGCGTTGTGTTTAGTTTGTCCATATTTCGAGCCCGGATTTCCCAGTCCAATAAACGCCAGCATTATTCCTCGGAGGTTTCACCTTCTTCGGCTTCTTCATCCATATCTTCCTCGAGGCCTTCGACTAACTCATCCTCGGCCGGGCCGCGGGCGATCTGTATGGTCACTACTGATAATTCGGTGTCGGACTGTACGTCTACATTCTCGGGAATTTCCAGATCACCGATGGAAATATGATGACCAATTTCCAGTTCGGAAATATCCACGGCAATATTCTCAGGAACGTTTGTAGGCAGACAGTAGATATCGATATGATTCAGGGTCTGCATGAGTACACCGCCTTCTTTAACACCGGGGGCCTCACCTTCAATTACCAGCGGTACGGTAATATTGATTTTGTCGGTCATTTTGAAGCCCAACAGATCAATGTGCATTATTGAATCGTTAACCGGGTGGTACTGCAGTTCTTTTATCTGAACATGATGTTTTTTCTTACCGAGGGTCATTTCAAAGATATGACTGCCGGAATGCAGAACATGCATAAATGATTTCTGGTCGATGGCCAGATTGGTGTTTTCACCGCCCTGGAAATAGTAATTAACCGGGATAAAGCCTTCCCGGCGCAGTTTTTTTGTGCTACCGGAACCCAGGTCTTTACGCTCGACAACATTTAAGGTGTTTTCGCTGGACATAATAACTCCTGATTAAAAATCGAACAGGGCGCTGACCGAGTCACCCCGATGAATTCGTTGAATCGCTTCGGCGAGAATATTCGCCACGGTTATGATTACCATGTTCGGTAATATTTTCTCTTCTGGAATTTTTACCGTATCGGTCAGAATAATTTTTTTAAAGTTTGCTTTTTCAAGCCGTTCAACAGCAGGCCCGGACAGCAGGGCATGGGTTGCTATTGCGTAAACCGCCTTGGCACCTTTATCATAGGCCTTAGCGGCGGCATTTACCGTTGTTCCGGCTGTGTCAATCATGTCATCCACAATCAGCACATTGCGACCTTCAAGATCACCAATTAAATGTACCACTTCCGCCTGGTTGGGGGCATAGCGACGCTTATCGATCAAGGCAAAATGCATCCCCAGCCGCTTGGCATAGGCCTGCGACATACGGGCCGAACCCATATCCGGCGCCAGGACAACCGTCTCTTCCTCGTTGAGGTCCAATTTGCGGATTTCATCCAGCAGTACCATGCGGGAATAGATATTGTCAAACGGTACTGTAGCGAAGCCTTGGATCTGGGTCGAATGGAGATCCATTGTAACGATCCGGCTTGCTCCGGTAGCAGTAAATATATCAACCATGACTTTAGCTGAGACCGGCACCCGGGGCATGTCCTTGCGATCCTGGCGGCCATACCCGAAATAGGGCATTACCAGAGTAACGCTGGAGGCCGAGGCACGTACGGCTGCGTCACAGATCAGCAATACTTCCACAATATTACCGGCCGGTGCGTTAGTCGATTGAATGATGTACACATCCTTGCCGCGAACACTTTCCTCAAACTTGATCCATAGCTCACCATCGGCGAACCGTTTGATGGTCAGATCTCCTAGCTTACTGCCAAGTTCGACGGCAATCTGCTCAGCCAGTGGCCGGTTGCTCATACCGGAAAAGATTTTTATTTTATCACTACTCATGGTGTGACTGGATTTACTCCGTTTGTTTGATTGATTTAATGAAGCTGCCGGGGGAGGATTCGAACCACCATTAACGGCTCCAAAGGCCGCGGTCTTACCCTTAGACGACCCGGCAAAAATTGGTAGTAACTATATCGATTGAAGTTGGGGGGGGCGGGTGAGAAAGGTTTGGTAGGATTTTTTTAAGGCTGACTCAGCTGCGGTTGCTGCTGCTTCATCGTCAAAAACCCCAAACACAGTCGAGCCGCTACCCGACAAACTGGCGAATATCGCCCCTGCTTCACGCAGGTGCTGTTTGATTATCCCAATTTCTGGATATGCTGGAATTACTATCCGTTCAAAATCATTCTCAAATAACTCCCAGGACGAATTTATGCCCTGGAAAAAGCCTCGGAAATTAATCTTCTCCCGCGGGGGGTTCAAGACCTTTTTTGATTCACCGTAGGCCCATCCGGTATTGATCGAAATATCCGGAATCACCAGTAAGAGCCGGGCCGACCCAAACGATGGCAGCGGCGTGAGCCGATCACCAATACCATCACCCAGTTGGGTTCCGCCACGGATGAAAAAGGGGATGTCGGCGCCCACCGGAGCGGATAATTTTTCCAGGTCACCATCGGATAAATCTAACTGGTAAAGTTGATTCAGACCTTTCAGTACTGCCGCTCCATCAGACGAACCACCACCAAGGCCGGCTCCGGCCGGTATCCGCTTAATCAGTTCCACGTTTACTCCCGGCAGATCGGAGATTCTGTTTTTCAGGGCGGAATATATTTTATAGCAGATATTGGTCTCATCGCAGGGCACCCAGGGAACATTGGCTTCCAGCCGAAAACCGGAATCCCGGGCTGAAATCACCACAGTATCGTGGAATTCAAGTTCCTGAAAAACTGTGTGGATATTATGATAGCCGTCAGGGCGCCGCTCCCTGATCTGCAGACCGATATTTACTTTAGCCGGAGCTTTAAATGTGGTTGCTTCCGGCGCCATGGGCAATTACTTTGATTCCAGGGTTGCGATTGCCATGGCACCCAGGCCTTCGCCCCGGCCGGTAAACCCCAGGTGGTCGGTGGTAGTGGCCTTTACCGATACAGCTGATAAATCAATTTCTAAAATATTCGCTATCTTCCGGCGCATGAGTTGAATGTGCTCCGCCAGTTTTGGCTGCTGAAGAATGACGACGCCGTCGATATTGGAAATTTCATAGCCTGCCGACCGGATCTTATCGACAGCGGTTTCAAGAAAAATGCGACTGTCCGCATCCTTCCAACGCTGATCTTCACTGGGAAACAGGGTTCCGATATCACCAAGGGCAGCGGCTCCCAGCAGGGCATCGACCAAAGCATGATACAGCACATCACCATCGGAATGACCCAGTGAGCCCACCTCAGAAGGGATGTGAACCCCACCGATTATTAAGGGACGGCCTGCCGCCAGTTGATGAACGTCATAACCGATTCCGGTTCTAATCATTTCTTTCTCCCAGGATTATCCGGGCGTATTGCCCATCTTCAGGGGTAGTGATTTTTATATTAAGCGGCGAACCAGGCAAAACCTTAACCGTGTATCCCAGCCGTTCAATGAGGGCGGCTTCATCGGTACCGGCGATTGCTTCGCGCTCGGCAGCCTCCAAAGCTTTAATCAATACCGGCCGATGAAAGGTCTGGGGTGTCTGGGACAGCCAGATGGATTCGCGATCCAGGGTTTGGGTAATGTTTTTTGTAGCAGACTGTACCTGCTTGACCGTATCACTGGCCGGGAGGGCAATAATTACACCACCGTCGACTTTTGTGCATTCCGCAATGGAGGCGCTGATCATTGCAGCGGTAACGAACGGCCGGCCCGCGTCGTGAATCAGGATAATTGAGTTGGCGGGATCGGAAGCTGCTACGGCGTTTTTAACAGAATCCTGCCGTCGAGCCCCACCAGCCACCAGCTTGACCCGTCCGGACAATTGGCGTTGGTCTATTTCCCGCTCCAACCTGGGGAGCCAGTCCTCCGGGGCAGCAATAATAATTTCGGCTATCCCGGGATGCTTTAAAAATTCCGCCAGGGTGTGGAAAAGAAGCGGTACTCCATTTATTTCAATGAATTGCTTCGGTGTTGAATCACCAAAACGCAAGCCCCGGCCGGCGGCGGGTATAATTGCGCTGACTGTTTTATTTATGAAATCCTCCGCTCCAGGTGGTCTACTGGATCAGCATGGCATCGCCATAACTGAGGAAGCGGTATTTTTTCTTCTTTGCTTCTTCGTAGGCCCGCATGATGAAATCGCGTCCGCCAAAGGCCGATACCAATACGATCAGGGTCGATTTTGGTAAATGAAAATTGGTGACCAGGCCATCAACCATCTTGAAATCGTAGGGCGGATAGATAAATTTATCGGTCCAGCCGCGTTTGGTCGTAACCTGAAAACCGGATACCACCACCGTTTCCAGGGCCCGGACTGTTGAAGTACCTACCGCCACAATCTTGCGCCGTTTGGCACGGGCCTCGTTAATGGCCATGGCTGTTTGGGGTGAAACTTCGAAATATTCAGAATCCATCTGGTGGCGGTTCAGATCCTCTACCTGGACCGGTCTGAAAGTACCCAGGCCAATATGGAGGGTGATAAACTCGACTTTCACGCCCTTGGCCCTGATTCGCTCGATCAATTCTTCGCTGAAATGAAGTCCGGCGGTGGGGGCTGCCACGGCACCACGCTCTTCGGCGAAGACACTCTGGTAGCGAATCTTGTCAGTATCGTCGGGATCGCGCGTAATATAGGGCGGCAGCGGTGAGGTCCCGATATCATCAATTATTTCATAGATATTTTCATCGCCGTACTCGAAGCGGACAACCCGGCCGCCGGAAACGGTATTGTCAATAACATCACAGTGGAAATTTTCGGTAAACATCAGTTTATTGCCGATCCTGACCTTCCGGGCCGGTTTGACCATTACCTCCCAGAGGTTGTTTTCCAGTTCGCGCAGGAGGAAAACCTCCACCCGGGCGTCGGTACGGTCTTTGGTGGCAAACAGGCGGGCGGGAAATACCTTGGTCTTGTTCAGAATCAGGAGATCATTCTTTTTCAGGTATTGATCGATGTTGGAAAAAGTTGTGTGGTCAATCGATTCAGCTTCCCGGTTGAGTACCATCAGTTTGGAATGATCCCGTTCTTTGGCGGGGTACTGGGCGATATTCTTGTCCGGCAGCTCATAGTCAAAATCGGTTAATTTATATTTTGGTTTCTTTTCAATCATGGAATAATCCTTCTTGTGAATCCTGGTTAACAGCCCGTCCCAGCAGTTTAAATGCTTTCGGTAAAGCCACCCGGCCACGGGTAGTACGCTGGATAAAGCCTTCTTTAATTAAATATGGTTCGTATACGTCTTCGATTGTTGTGGCATCTTCACTGACCGCCACTGCCAGCGATCCCACACCGACGGGTCCACCATTGAATTGGTCGATCAGGGCGGACAGTATGCGCCGGTCCATTTCATCGAGGCCGTTATCATCGATGCCCAGTGATTGCAGTGATGCGCGGGCCACATCTCTGGTGATTGAACCACCTGCTTTGACCTCAGCATAGTCGCGTGTCCGGCGTAAAATACGATTGGTTATCCTTGGAGTGCCCCGTGAACGGCGGGCGATTTCCATGGCACCGTCATCATCGATGGCGATATTCAGTATTTCGGCCGAGCGGTGCACGATATGGAATAGATCCTCGGGGGAATAATAGTCCACCCGCAGGACTACCCCGAAACGGTCGCGCAGTGGAGATGTCAGGTTACCCAGGCGGGTAGTGGCACCAATCAGCGTGAAGGGCTCGATATTGAGCTGGACGCTGCGGGCGCTGGGACCGCGATCGATCATGATCTCGATCGAATAATCCTCCATGGCAGAATACAGATATTCTTCCACTACGCTGTTCAGCCGGTGGACCTCATCGATGAAAAACACATCCCGATGGTTCAGGTTGGTCAGCATCCCGGCCAGATCGCCGGCCCGTTCCACCACAGGTCCGGAAGATTGCTTAAGGTTGACCTGCAGTTCCCGGGCGATGATATTGGCCAGGGTGGTCTTACCTAATCCGGGAGGTCCGAACAGGAGTACGTGATCCAGGGCCTCGCTGCGGTTATTGGCGGCTTCGATATATAGTTTAAGATTATCGACAATTTCTTTCTGGCCTACAAAATCATCAAAATGGGAAGGCCGTAGCGATTTCTCCGCGACGAGATCGTCCTCAACTGGGGTCGGGTCGGTAATGTGCAGGTCTGTCATTTACTTTAAATATACAAATTCGGGCCGCTTATCGACGCGAAAGTTACAACCTGGTATAAGGGGTTGCCAAACGGCCTGTTGATAAAAATGATTAAACCGGGCATTATCCACTTGAATTTTTATTCAGGAATCAAATATATGAGCTTAATTAAATTTTATCCTTAACTGAGAGGAATTGATTATGAGCCGGGATTTTACCTTGAAAACCACCACCTTGAAAGCTGTACAGGATCATGAATTCCGACTGGCTGTGTTGCCCTGGGGCGCCACCGAAGCGCATAATTATCATCTGCCCTATGGAACCGACACCATTGAAACCGAGGCAATCGCCACTGCCGTCGCTGGTCTGGCCGCTGATAAAGGCGCACAGGTGATGGTTTTACCCACCATACCGTTTGGAGTGAATACCCAACAGCTGGATATTAAATTTACGATTAATATGAATCCATCCACCCACGCCCTGGTTCTGGCAGATGTGGTGGAAAGCCTGGAGGGTCACGGGATCGAGAAACTGGTAATACTGAACGGCCACGGCGGTAATGATTTCCACCAGATCATTCGTGAGCTGCAGAACCAGACTGATATTTTCCTCTGCCAGGTGGAGTGGTTCCGGATCGAACCGGTGGAAGGTTTATTTGAAGAGCCTGGCGATCATGCCGGTGAACTGGAAACCAGTCTGATGCAGTACCTGAAACCAGACTTGGTACTACCCTTGTCGGAGGCCGGTGACGGCAAGGCCAGAAAATTCAAGATTAACGGACTGAACCAGCCCTGGGCCTGGGCACCGCGGCAGTGGACCGAAATAACGGAAGATACCGGTGTCGGTGATCCGTCACCGGCCACGGCGGAAAAAGGAAAACAGTATTTTGATCAGATTACTACTGAAATTGCTGAGTTTATTGTCGATCTGGCCGACAGCAATGTGGGAGATATGTTTGTTTGATTAATTGTAAAACCAGAATAATAAAACATTTTTTTGCCAAATAGGTGTAATATTGATTGACTTACCCGATTATCATAGAATATATTTTATGCGAAAGGGGATAAATATGTGGAATATTTTATTGATAATAGCATGTTTATTAATCATTTCTTCTTGTGAGGAACCAACTTCATCAGATAATGAGATAGAGACATTTCTTATTAAGCTTGATAATTATCGATTGCCAGATGAGGCCCTAGACCAAGAACCATTTAAGATTACAAGGGTTTATGCAATAATTGGAGAGAATAGTTGCTATTCATTCTATGCATTTGATACCATAAAAACACACAACAAAATTGATATATGGTTTAGGGGCATCTATGATACCACATATGGTTGTGAACCGGTGGATGTTATTCTAAACTATGAAGACTTTACTATCAATCCGCCTTTTTCTGATCCATTCGTAGTGAATATCCATCAACCTGGCGATACAGTATTGGTTGATACGATTAAGATTAAATATATGTCACAGGATCCGCAGTGGATTAATTACACGAAAAATTCCAGTAGTATCCCAAGTAATGAAATATGTGCGATAACCATCGATATTGATAATAACGTTTGGGTAGGAACCGAGGATTACAATACCGGTATATTCATGTTTGATGGCGATAAAATCGAGGATTTTTCTGAATATAGGTATGATTTTCACCATTATTATGTTGAAGCCATGACAACTGATAATTATGGTAATATCTGGGTAGGCTCTTATATGACAGCATGTTTTTCAAAATATGATGGAAGCAGTTGGTCACTTTACGAACTTCCAGGGGATATATATTATGATGATGTTCATTCGATAGTGGCCGATAAAAACAACACTATTTGGGTTGGTACACATCACAATCATTTATACCGTTTTGACGGTACTGCAGTTATTGAAATGGATACAATCAATACATTGAAAAACAGGTATGTTGAAGCGCTTGGTGTAGATAGCCACAATAATATTTTGGCTGGCCTGTTTAATGGAATAGTCTGTAAATATGATCACAATAATTGGACTATTTATGATCTAATGGAAATGGGCTTTATTGATAGTTACTTTTCTGAGGTGCAAGATTTATCAATCGATAGTAATGATAATATTTATGTTACTACCTATGGTGAAGGATTAATACAGTTCTCGGATGGCGCATGGCTAAAGTACTGTCAGGATAATTCCGGCATACCAACAGACTATTTAAATAAACTGGCAATTGACAGTGAAGATAATGTTTGGATTACCAGTGGTGTGGGATTGATTAAATATGATGGAATCAATTGGACTCTATACAACAATGAAAATTCCGGCGTGCTTGATTATTCAGGTATGACAATAGCAATTGACAGCAAAGACCATGTTTGGCTTGGTTCCAGAAATTTTGGACTGACATTATATAAAAATGGAAATGACTAGATTAATATATACTGATTACATTGGCACGACACACCATAACCTATACGATAATAATCCATAATTTCATCAACCCGTAAATCGTGCCGACATTTCCATCTGTTTCTAGCTATGGTGAGAAAACCCGCCTGCACAGCTCTCATCTATAATTTTAACAAACTATCAATAGCTTGACGATATTCCTCAAAATCATACTGCTGATAAATCCGATCGAATTTAGTTTTTATCTCAGCCGTACACAGGTTGCCAATACTGCCGGCATGGGTGTGTTTAATAGTTTTATCCGGCCGGTATGTACCGTCAGCGATTGAATCGGCCACCTGCCGGTAGGCCTCCCGGAATGGCACCCCATTCAGTACCAGCTTGTTGACCTCCTCCACACTGAACAGATGCTGGTAGATGTCTTGTTCTAATATGTCAGTCTGTAATTCGATTTTATCGATTACGTAAGTAAATATCTGCAAACAGGTTACCAACCGGCCGAAAGCAGGCAGGTAGGATTCTTTAAGTATCTGGTAATCGCGGAAATACCCGGAGGTCAGATTGTTGGTTACCAAAGCTATTTCATTTGGTAGCCCCTGGAGCTTGCCGCAGTTGGCCCGCAGGAGTTCGAAGACATCGGGGTTCTTCTTATGGGGCATGATGCTGGAGCCGGTGGTCAGTTCGTCAGGCAGGGTGATGAAACCGAAATTGGGGCTGTTGAAAAGGCACAGGTCGGCAGCCATTTTTCCCATGGTGGCGGCTACCGTTGCCAGGGTAAAGGCCACCGTGCGTTCCATTTTCCCCCGGCCCATCTGGGCGTAGACCACATTGTAGTTCAGGTCATCGAAACCCAGTAGCTTAGTGGTTAACTGGCGGTCGATTGGAAAGGACGAGCCATATCCGGCCGCCGCCCCCAATGGGTTTTGATTAGTAATTTTATAGGCCGCCAACAACATTTGAAGATCATCGCCCAGGATCTCGGCGTAAGCACCGAACCACAATCCGAAGGAGGATGGCATGGCCACTTGCAGGTGGGTGTAGCCGGGAATCAGCACACCCTTACTGCTTTCACTCAGGGACTGTAATTTAGTGAACAGCTCTGAAACTTGTTGGACAATACTTTCCAGCCGGGCGCGGGTGAACAATTTCAGATCCAGCAGGACCTGGTCGTTCCGGGAGCGGGCGCTGTGGATTTTTTTTCCGGCTGCACCAATCCGCTCAGTGAGCAGGAGCTCGATCTGAGAATGGACATCCTCCACACCGGGTGCGATTTCGAAAGTATCGTTTTGTACTTCGCCAAGAATATTCAATAATTCCCGGCGCAACTGTGTCAGTTCTTCAGCCGAAAGCAGGCCAACCTTTTCCAGCATGGTGATATGGGCCAGGGAACCGATGATATCGTACTCCGCTAATTGCAGGTCCAACTCCCTGTCTTTTCCGGCGGTGAATTCCTCGATCAGTTGATCGAGGGGCGTACCCTTGTCCCAGATTTTCATCAGATGATCGATTTACCCTGTTGTTTGAGGATGGCGTTGTGGGCCATCAGGCGGATGGCGTTGATTTTGATGAATCCTTCGCTGTCCTTCTGATCGAATCCGCCTTCGATATCCATGCTGGAGAGATCCTGGTCATAGAGCGAGCTGTGTGATGTCCGGCCATTGATGATTACATTACCTTTATACAGGGTCAGGAAAACAGTTCCATCGATCAGTTCCTGACTTTTATTCATGGCTGCCATCAGGAAATCCATCTCGGGGCAGAACCAGAAACCGTTATAGACCAGCTCGCTGAAAATCGGTGACAGGATATTTCTGAGCCGCATCACTTCCCGGTCCATAGCAATTCCTTCGATGTCCATGTGGGCTTTCAGCAGAATTTCGCCGCCGGGTGTCTCGTACACACCCCGTGATTTAATCCCGACGAAGCGGTTTTCCACCATATCAAGGATACCGATCCCGTTTCGGCCACCTACTTTATTCAGGTAATTGAACAGCTCCAGCGGCTGCTCGACGACGGTTTTATCATCGGTGTTAACGACCTTGATTGGAATCCCATCCTTGAAATGGATTTCCAGGTGGGTTTCCTGGTCCGGGGCGTCCTGGGGCGGTACTATTTTAGTAAATATTTCTTTATCGGGCTGGTAGGCCGGGTCTTCCAGGATGCCGGCCTCATGGCTGATATGCATCAGGTTATCGTCTTCGCTGTAAGGTTTCTTCAGCGATGCTTTCACCGGAATCCCCATTTCCTCTGCGTATTTAAGCATATCAGTCCGGCCTTTGAACTGATTCAGAAATTCTCTGGTTTTCCAGGGGGATAGAATCTTGATGTTTGGATCAAGGGCATAGTATGACAACTCAAACCTGACCTGGTCATTGCCCTTTCCGGTGGCGCCATGCGAGACATAGCAGGCCTTTTCCCGGTGGGCAATCTGGATATGCCGTTTAGCAATCAACGGGCGGGCCAGGGAGGTACCCAGCAAATAGCGTCCCTCATACATGGCATTGGCCTTGATGGAAGGGAAAATATAGTCAGTAACAAATTCCTCCTGAAGATTTTCGATATATACTTTTGATGCGCCGATGGCAAGAGCCTTTTGCTCGACTTCTTCGAAATCGTCATCCTGGCCTACATCGGCAACGTAGGCAATTACTTCATAATTTTTATCGATAAACCATTTAAGGATTACCGATGTGTCCAACCCGCCACTGTAGGCGAGAATTATTTTTTCTTTTTTCATGGGGCGTCTTTCATGAGCCGCTGGCGACTTCAAATAAGCGTATTGAGTAATATTATTGAATTTTATTCCTTAAATCCGGGATGATAAGTACCAGCGTGTTGATAATATCCTGCTCGGAGATATCCTCCCGGGGGATGATCAGAATTGTATCATCACCGGCGATAGTACCCATGATCTCATAGGGATCGGCCCGGTCGATCATGGCGGCGATGCTGCTGGCATAACCGGGCTGGGTCCGGGCAACGCCAAGGTGGTTGGCAAATTCGATTGATATGAATCCCTGGGCCGCAAAATTACCGGCGATTTCTTCCGGTGGCAGGATGCGTTTGTCGGGAAACACATAAATGTACCCCCGGTTCGGATCAACAACCTTGCTGGCTTTGAGAAATTTCAGATCCCGTGACAAGGTTGCCTGGGTAGTGTTAAAGCCGCGCTCTACCAGGAGGGAAAGCAAGTCTTCCTGGCTGGCGACAGCCTGGGTAGTGATAATATCACGGATGGCTAACAGCCGGTCAGTTTTGTTTTTCATCGTGTATCTTTATTCATTTGTTGTGTAAATTTATACATATTTATTCATATATGGCAAAGTAAAATATTGTATAGCGATAATGGAGATCCACGGGTAACCCCGTGCCTGTGCAACGCAGCTGCTTTTGGCATGCAGGCGTGGTCATCTGCAATAGTGGATAAATAAGATAATGGATTTATTGACAGGCGCAAAATGAAATGAATAGTGCTAATCCACGCTCACCCGACATAAGTATTGCTCCAAGTAAATCCATCCGGCTATTTTTACCAGCTATGTTTGCCGAAGTTGCCTTTCCTATCTC
>CAYPJE010000037.1:0-30309 GCA_964410945.1 uncultured bacterium | reverse complement strand
TTCAATCCGGTTACAACAATCAGCTATGAGCTTAGTGAAAGAATGCTGGTCAACCTGGTGATTACAGATTTACTGGGTCGGGAGTTGGTAACACTGGTCGATGATATTCAGGGATCCGGGTACCGGTCTGCGAAATGGAATGGTGTCAACAGTCGGGGTGAACCGGTGAGTACCGGCGTATACCTGTACCGGTTGCAGGCCGGTGCCTTCACCCAAACCAGGAAAATGATCCTGCTGAAATAGGGGAAATTTATCTATCGTAGGCTCTTGGACGTAGATGGATGGTGTTGATGAAGTAAGGGGAAATTTCGATTACAGCTACTTGCTTATTGAAGATTGAGCTAAAATAGAAAGCGTAATCATTATATAAATAAGAAATACTGGTGTATTTTGTCTTGGTCTGGTGTAAATTCGACCGACCGTAAAACGAAAACGGTCGATAAATACATAGTAGAATAATAATGGATGACAGAAAAGAACGGATATTGAATGTAGCGGATAAACTATTCGCCCGTTTCGGAATCCGAAAAACAACGATGGATGAAATTGCCCAAGCAGCCAGAATGGGTAAATCAACGCTTTATTATTATTTCAAAAGCAAAGAAGATATTTTTGCCAAAGTGATTCACAAAGATTCCAGGTATTACCAACAATTGTTGAATCAGGCAATATCCGAAGGGGAATCACCCCAGGAAAAGATAGGCGCTTATGTGCTGACCAGAATGGAGCATTTAAAGGAACTGAGTAATTATTATACAACTCTAACCGATGAATATTTAGAGCAGTATGGTTTTGTAGAAAATATAAGACGTGACTTCACCGATTATGAAATTTCAACCTTGACCGATTTGATTCAGGAAGGGGTCGACAATGGTGTCTTTGAAGTCGAAGATGTTCCGGGTACGGCCCGTAATTTTGCCATTGTCTTAAAAGGACTCGAATATCCATTGATAATTAAGTCAGAGAATGGTGATTTGGCAATTGAATGTCGGCAAATGCTTTCGATTCTGTTCAAAGGTATTGAGGCCCGGTAAAAATTTTTCCCATAAAATCGAACATAATACGAAAATAGTCTAAAACTATGAAAAGCATATCTAATAGTATACCGCAGCTTAAAATTGGAGATAAAATAGCAAATTTACCGATCATTCAGGGTGGAATGGGTGTAGGTGTTTCATTGGCTGGATTAGCATCAGCAGTTGCACGAGCCGGCGGGATCGGTGTTATTTCCGCTATTGGTTTGGGTATGGGATGTGCAACTGCTAATGCTGATATCACAACAGCTAACCAGATTGCACTTCGGAAAGAGATTCATAAAGCCCAGCAACAGACCGACGGAATACTGGGTGTGAATATAATGATAGCGCTATCAGACTATGATGAATTGGTGGATGTAGCCATAGAGGAAAAAATTGATATACTGTTTTTAGGGGCCGGCCTGCCTTTGCGCTTTTCCCGTAACTTGCCACCCGATCGATTGCGCACGTTATCTACCTGTTTTGTGCCAATCGTATCATCGGACAGGGCGGCCCGTATTATTTTCAATCATTGGGATCGCAAATTTGGATGCATTCCTGATGCGGTGGTTGTTGAGGGGCCTTTGGCGGGCGGCCACTTGGGATTTAAAAGGAATGCATTATCTGATCCCAGCCAGGATTTGAGTGTTCTGATCCCGGCAGTTGTCAATGATCTGGCTGAATTTGAACAGCGCTATGGTCGATCAATTCTGGTAATAGCCGCTGGTGGTATCTATAATGGAGAAGATATTTATTGTATGATGGAATTGGGAGCCGCCGGAATTCAAATGGGTACACGTTTTGTTGCAACACATGAATGTGATGCCCACATTGATTTCAAAAAATCATATCTCACCGCACAGCCAGAAGATATAATTATTATTGACTCACCGGTGGGTTTACCGGGGAGGGCCATTAAAAATGCATTTTTAACTGAGGTTGCGAAGGGTAATAAAAAACCGTTTAAGTGTCCTTGGAAATGCCTGCGAACCTGTAACCTGGATAAAGCACCATATTGCATTGCATCTGCTTTAATCAATGCCAAGAAAGGTAAATTGAAACATGGATTTACATTCGCCGGTGCCAATGCCCACCGGATATCAGAAATAACATCGGTGGCACAACTAATGAATACTCTCGTTGCGGAATATAATCTTGTTCATAAACAACATAAATGTGCCTGAGTGATCAAATGACTGGAAAGACAAAAAATAAATTATTGGCATTTCAAAATTCCAAGCCGGTGACGGCATTTTACACATTGAAGGAGGATATTGTTAATAGTGTTACCCATGGGATAGGAGCAATACTCAGTTTATTGACTTTGATACCATTAATCATTTTTGCAGTCTGGAGTGGTGATCCGTGGAAGCTCGCTGGTTTCATTGTGTTTGGCCTGTCACTGTTCTTTGTCTATTTGACTTCGACTTTATATCACGGAATTACCATACCGAAGGTAAAGCGGGTTTTCAGGATCCTGGACCATGTGGCGATATATTTGTTAATAGCAGGAACCTATACACCTGTGATTTTGTCACTTATGCGTAATCCATTGGGATGGACTTTGCTGGGTGCTGTCTGGATAATGGCTGTTGCTGGTATAATCCATGAAATTTTCTTTTTCACTAAAATGAATTGGTTTTCTGTCCCCTACTATTGTTTGATGGGAGCTCTGATTCTGTTTGCTATTAAACCAATACTGGCAATTGTACCTATTGGAATGGTTTTTTGGCTGGGGATAGGTGGTTTATGTTATGTATTGGGTCTTATATTTTATTCCTGGGAACGCCTGCCGTTTAATCATGCGATTTGGCATATTTTTGTGATGGGTGGAAGCGTGTCCCATGTGGTTGGAATATTTCGGTTTCTAACCTGACAGTACATTGATTAATCGAATGCTTGATACCTCTTGTCTAATGATTGATGAACCTTTGCCTCCAGTTTGCCATCCGGCTGGTGTAATGTCCTTTTATCAATATGATATGATTACCAAGCGGATTGGTCAGCAGGTCATTGATATCATATTTGTCGGATAGTTTGATTTCGGCCTGGGTACGGCACAAATTATCTCTGGTAGTCGTTGCAACTACATCCCCTTCCGCCAGCCAGATCTGATCAAGATTGCTGCCACCTATCCGGAGCAGAGTGGCCGGTCCAACGGATATATCCCCCTGTATACCGACCCCTAGATTGGATTCAAAATGTGATCGAAGCGAATAACCAGTAATTAAATTTCGGGCGATGGTACAATGAGCCAGCAGGAGCCGGTTTCCACTAGCGTCGATCTGTGCCGGATTGGCCATCCAGGGTGTCTGATCTGAAATCAGTTTAGCCCAGATCATCCCCAGGGTGCTTACCAAATCACCTTCACAACCGGCAATAATTCCAAGGTCATTTAGAAGACTGAGTGCAAAACAGCCGGTTGTTTTTCTATCGATAACCAGATCGAAACAACGTAGTGATACTGCGTCGAATTGGTATTTTTTTATCAGTTGTTGGATCGATAAAAGAATCCGGGCAGCGGCATTGATTTCACTGTTGGTTGGTTCTACAACTGTTTTGGAATCATTTTTTAATTCGGATACCCATTCCTCCGCTTCCGCTTCACTGATACTGTCAAAGGTGTCAATCATTTCCTTAATGTCAATTGATACAATTTCAGGGCCCCAGACTTTGCTGGCCAGCTTGGGATCTGGGCTGCTGGCCACCAGCCAGTCAGATGGCTGTCCGATCAATCCAATTCTGGTATTTTGCAGTTCCGCTTGAATCGAGAAATCATTAATCAGATTTTTCAAGTCTGATTGGCTTGATGTATCTAATGGTAAGATTACGCCGGTTTTGCCATCCTGTTTAACCCGTGCCAGTGTTTCCAGGGCTGACGGCAGGGAATTATTTCCGGGATGTGTGAACAGTAGCAATGGTTCATCGGGGAAATGAGTACAACGTTGTCGATGTATGTTTAATATATCATTTTCAGTGCCACCGGTTAATACCAGAAAACCAAGGGGCCCTTCATGATCCAGGGTTTCGCTGGAAATCAGTTTTCCGCCACAGTCACCCAGGATATCCCCCCAGGATTGAGCAAGGCTTTCGTACTCTTTCTCCGACAGTAATTCCGATGCAACTGGGATAAATCCAAAATATTTTGTCATAATTCGGTTAATTAAGTTGTCTAACAAGTGAAACATGAAACAACAATAAACAGGAGTTTAGACATGAAAAAAATACTAATAATCGGCTTGGCGCTTGGTATGGTGATATCAGCCCAGGGATTTGGAGGACGTCAAGCGAAGGATTGCAAAATGGGTGGTAAGCAACTGCATGCTGAATTGAATTTGACGACTGAACAATCTGACAAAATTGAAGCTCTGAAGCTTGATTTTCAGAAGCAGCAGATTGATCAGCGGGCCGATGTTCAAAAATTGCACCTGGAAATGAAGGAATTGATGCGGGCCGATAAACCCAATCGTAAAGCGATCAATTCCACTTTGGAAAAGATTTCAGGGAAACAACTGGTTATGAAAAAAATGCACGTCAATCATCGGCTTGATGTACGAGAATTACTGACCGATGAGCAAAAAGAAATCTTCGATCAGCATGCCATGCGGAAAGGCCACGGTCGTCAGGGAAATGGCATGGGTAGCCGGCATGGTGGACACGGTTTCCGGGGGTTCCAGGGACCAGGCGACTGCATCATGGAATAATCCCAGGCTTGCTTGAATTACCAGGGGACGGTTTTCCGTCCCTTTTTTATTTATAATTGACGAATTTCCCATGGTTAATTAGTATATCATTCCCAATTAAGGCATGACATGATTACAAAAAAAATCACTCAATTCTATCAGTTCTATCCGGCTGTGGTCAACGTGGTTGGAGCCAGGCTGGGTGATAAAATTAATTTTATGGCAGCGGCCTGGCACAGCGGTGTAAGTCACTCCCCACCACTATATATGGTTTCGATTGCTCCCAAACGCTATTCACATGACATGATTGCTGATTCCGGTGTATTTACCTGTAATTTTCTGGATCAGAAGTATCTCAAACTGATTCATGGTACCGGCACCCTGTCCGGCCGTGATGGTGATAAGGTAAGTCAGCTGGAAATTCCTCTGAAAGATTCAGTGGCGGTTACCTGTCCCGTAATCGAAACAGCCTATGCCTCCTATGAATGCCGGGTCGTTCATCAATACCCGGCCGGTGATCATACATTATTTATCGGGGAAGTTGTAGCCAGTCATACCAATGAAAATTTCATTGGAAAAGATGGTCTGCTTGATCCGGGTAAAATTGATTTTGCCCTTTACCTGGGCAGCAATACCTATATCGCCGGTGACCCTGGTTCAAAAACCTTCATTTCCAGTGAATTGGAAATTAAAAAGCTTGGGGAATAAGGATGGCAGGTAGAAAAAAGATTGGTCTGGCTTTAGGCAGCGGTTCAGCCCGCGGCTGGTCGCATATCGGAGTCTTACAGGCTCTTGAGCAAAATGAAATACCAATCGATTATATCGCCGGTACCAGCATTGGCTCATTTGTAGGTGCCGTCTATGCTACCGGAAAAATTGACAGTCTGCGGGAATTTGCACTGGGTATGAACTGGAAAATGGTACTTTCCTATTTTGATGTTGTTTTCCCTAAATCCGGGTTTCTGGATGGTAAAAAAATTCATGATTTATTCTCAATGCACACCAGTGCCCGGACCTTTGACGATTTCCAGATTCCGGTGCGAATGGTAGCCACAGATTTGGACAGCGGCCAGGAAGTAATTTTAGACAGCGGTAACATTATTGATTCGATCCGGGCCAGTGTTTCGGTTCCGGGAGTGATAACACCGGTCAGACGGGGGGATAAATTATTGATCGACGGGGGATTGGTTAATCCGGTACCGGTGGATGTAGTGCGCTCAATGGGGGCGAATATTGTAATTGCCGTGAACCTGAATTCCGGTCTGGTGTCAAAAAGATCAAATAAAAAGACAACTGTCGATGAATCGGACCGGACAATCGATGAAACTGAAATTCAGAATGAATGGATCGGCAAGCTGGCTCATAGCTATAACCAGGCAGAACGCCTGGTCCGGGAGAAAATCAATCTGTGGTTTGAGCGGGAAGAGGAAGCCAAGCCCAATATCATGGAAATAATGGGCGCATCACTGGATATCATGGAAGAAAAGATCGCTGCCACCAATCTTGAATTACATCAACCGGATATCCTGATTACACCCCGTTTGGCTGACTTGAAAATGTTTGATTTTGATCAGGCTGAACGTTCGATTGAAGAAGGATACCAGCGGGCGATGGAGCAGATGCCGGAAATTATAAACTTGATCAAGGCTGATTAACACCAGCAGGACTGTTTTCCATAGGTATGTATAAATAACGAAACACCCTCCAACAATTAGCGCTGGAAGGTGTTGGCTAGTAATTATTGGCGTCTGTCCCTGGGCGGTCCACCTTGAGGTTTTTTGCTTGCCATGAATTCCAAATAATCCTCAATCTGTTTGTCAGTCAGCAGGTTTTTGATCTGGTTCTCAAACTCTGTTTTTAATTTTTCCATTGCTTCACGGTCCGGACGATCGCTGCTGTTTCCCATCAACTTGTTGACATCAGTGAAATGAGTTGAATACAGGGCTTGAATTTTACTTTTCTGTTGATCGGTTAAGGCCAGGATTTCTGCCAGTTCATCTACCATATTTTCAATTTGCTCAGTGTCGGGGATTGGGGGTGATTGCTGTCCACGCTGGGGCTGGCCCACTAGTCCTGCTACCATGAAAATTGACATTAGCGATAAAATCCCATATTTCATTTTTTTTGAATTCATTTTCAGCTCCTTTTTTATTTTCCATTTCTGGTTTCTGGTTAATAAGACGTTATTTTATCCGATAGCTTGCGGTTGATTCTGAATTGTTTTGAATAAATTAAAAAAGCCCCTCACCATTTACTGCTGAGGGGCTGCTATTGAAGATCAGGTTGATTTAATCAAGGCATTGAAGGATCATCCCTATTTAACCAACAGCATCTTTTTTACAGAATGGTAATTGTCTGACCTGATTGCATAAATATATACTCCGCTGGAGACTGAATTCCCGTTCTTGTTTGTACCATTCCATTGAACCTGGTGGTGCCCTGCCGCCTGATAGTCATTTACAAGAGTTCTGATTTCCCGACCCAGTAAATCATAAATCGTCAATACGACTTGCCCGGCCTGTGGAAGTCCATATCCGATATTGGTGACCGGATTAAACGGATTGGGATAATTCTGTTGTAGTACAAAGCTTTGTGGAAATTCCAGCTGATCGGTACCGGTTCCAGCTGTGGTATTTCTATTAGTTGCCGAGAATGATGGGTCCATTGTGATGAATGAACCAACTCCATCAGGGTAGCGCCCAGTGGACGAATCGGGAGCCTGAACTCCGAACGTAACCGCATTGATAATGGTACTGTCTGGGGTGAGGAAGTAGAGTGTTTCACCGGAGGAGGAGAGTTTGAAGTTGGCGTGCAAATCGGTCTGTTCCTCATCATTATCAGCCCAGACAATCAGGTAATCGTTGGCCGGGATTGAAGTATCGGGGAAGCACCATTGAGTCAGGTCAGTACCGTCATCGGAAAGGAAAAAACCATTCAGGGATATATCTGAATCAGTGTTATTATACAATTCAATCCAATCGTCATATTCCCCATCCTGGTCAGCGGCTATGGATTCGTTATCGGCTAGGAATTCGTTGACCGTGACATCACTGGTAGAGGTTATTGTATAATACTCGTATTCAGCCCGTTGGGGAGAGAAGGAAGCGGCAACATCGTTTTCGGCGTAGATATAATACTGCATATCGGAAGTAAGGGTGAAAATTTCCGAACCATAGACACCATCCCCCGATAATCCATCGTTATGGTTGCCATCATCAATCATGGAAATTTTTTCAAATGGATCGGTAGAATTGGCACGATAGCCCAGGTAAACCTGGCTGGCATTCGCAACTGTGGCTGTAATTGACACCTCACCATTCACAGATACCTGTTCAGGGTAAGTACTGACAATTGTGATTTCCGGTGCCTGACACTGGAACTCCGCCAACCCGGTCAAATAATCCACCCGGGCATCCATTAATTCAGTTATTCCGATCACCGAGCTGCTGGGGGGTGGTCCCGAGCTGCCTGTACTGGTCGTCAAATTACTCAGGAAATTACTGTAGGAGTAAAATTTATTGGGATCAGCCTGAACATCAGCATTAATTATCTGTTGGATCTCGAGGGCCCGGTCATAATACAAATCATTTTCAAAATTCTCTTCCAGCATGGTTTTCATATGGGCGACATACATTTTCCGGTAGGTGGTATTACTTAATATTTTACCGATAACCGGATAATCGCTGTTATTCAGATTTACGAATGGACTGAGTTGAGTCAACTGGGTTGTTGAAAGCGAACCACTGCTCTGGAGCATTGAGAAAACTCCGAAACTTTCATTAAGATCCCAGGGGATGGGATTGAACCTTCCCGAGGCATCCTCAAACAGATAATAATTTTGTGGGTTGTTAATCGGTCCGTCCAGGTTAACCAATAGATTCTGAAAAGCAAGGAACCACAGATGGCGATCAACATTCAGGACCTGGTCAACACAATCGCTATGATTATTCAATGTATCAAGAAAATTTACCAGTTCCCGCCAGCCATGGTCAGATTCAATTACATACCGGTGATAATAACTGCTTGAATCGCTGCCGTAATATTCCCAGACCCCTCCCATTTCATCCGGACGAACATTCCCGTCGATCTCACCCTTTATTCTAACGTTTTCACTGTTGGAAAAATGTGTACGCATAAAATATTTATCCACATCCTGATCGCTGGTATATAATCCCAGGTGGGTACCATTAATATATACATTGGCATAATTTGACTGGCCGGCAGGAAAATATTTACGGGCAATTTCATAGCTCAAGGTTTCCCTGATGAAACTTGGATCTTTGTAGACATTAGCCAGTTTCAGCGTTCCATAACCTTCAATGGTCTGGTCATCAATGATATAGTCTAGTTTTATATTCAGCGGGTTTTTCACCTGGTAGGCGTTATAGGAACTATTCCCTTTGTAGCGGACACCCACACTGTCAAAATAAATGCCGTTGATCGTAACCGATCCCAGCAACCGGCCTTCCTCGTCGGCACTCATCAGGTTATCAAGTAAATAATCCCAGTTCGATTGGGTAAAACTGATTTCAATGGTGTTGATCGTATTGATATCATAGAAATCCTGGCTGGACAGGGAATTGATCAATACCAGTAGAAGCCCAGCAATAAATATAAATTTCTTCATTATAGTTACCATTTTAGTTTTCATAATTTTGAAGTCTGGTGTTTTCCAACCCCGAATCAGGATTTCATTCATTGTTTGTAGCCGGGGTTGGTGCAGAACCATCCAGACATTCCTCGCAATCACCGAACAATTCCCAGTTATTGCTGCCATCCGGTGAGCGGCCGTATGATATATCAGTGGTTTGCGCGCCAAAGGAAATTTCATTGATGAGTATGCCATCAGGATCAAATAGTCCAATCTCTTCACCATCGGCACTCAACTTGAAATTGCAATGCCGTTCGCCCTCTTCAGGTTCACCATCGGCCCAGAATAACAGGAACCGGCCCGGTTGGATTATTGTTCCGTCGGCGATAATAAATTTGCCTGGTTCATCAAAATCATCGGTCAGATAATATCCGCTCAGATCGACCGCTTCATCATTTGGGTTATATAATTCGAACCAATCATCGTAATCACCCTCACCGTCCGGATTGACATTGCTGTTACTGGACAGGAACTCGTTGATTACAATCGATTCTATTTGTGAACCAAGTTGATCCTCACAGCCGCAAAACAGACTGCTCACCAATAATATGGACAAGCTGATTCGCAAGTTTATTAAATTGCTGGGAATTCTACGCATGGTCTATCTACCCGGTTTGTCCGTATAGAAAACCCGGATTCGGGCAATATCCCGCAGAAAGTCCACCCGGACAATATTATAATTTTTGATCGGGAGACCGGTCCTGGACTTCAGATCGGCCAGTAATAATTCTTTGTTGGCCGGTTTGATGTTTTCAATTTTTTCATAGATCACCAGGGTTTCCAGAATTGCTTCTTTCGCCAGGTAATGTTCCAGGAGAAAGGCCATTGTCAGGATCGCCAGATTAGGAATCAATACCATGGCAAAATCAAAATTTCCAATCGCCAATCCATTGATCAGACCGATGGTAATTGCTCCGAATAAATAGGTCATCTCACGGATCGGGATAGGTTCAGTCCGATAACGCATGATCCCGAAGATAGCGAATAACCCAAAGGCAAAACCCACACTCAGTTCAATTGCACTGAGAAGAAAACTCACAAAGAAGACAATTGTATTGAACATGAAATATATGAAAACATAACCCAATTCATGGTTGCGATAGCGATTATAAACCAATATAATCAACGCAAAAGCGATTGCCAGATTCAACCCGTAATGACCCAGTAAAAAGCCTAGAGGTACAGTATTCACACTATTAATTCTCCATTAGTTATTGTTTAATATTTGTTCCAGCCGTGAAAAGCGTGGCTTGAAGCGGTTGTTTTTTACATAGTAATGATTATTTATTCCCAGGCAGTATTTACTGAACCGTGTTTCAGGAATCGATAAACTGCGCATGAGTTGGATGAAATATGAGCTGGGTTTGTATTTATCCTGTTTGATCTCTGCGATCGTTAATCCATCGATCGTTTTTTCCGTACCGTTGGCATAGGTTGTCAAATTATTATCGATCGTTACTCTTTCGGTGAATAAATCGTTAACCAGAGTGATCCGGGTAAATTTAATTCCCAGTACATTAATTAATGTGCTTGGGTCAACCCCGGTAACCGTTCGGATTAGATCGCGGATTGCTGCAGTTGATTTAGAATCGCTGAGTTCATTAAACAATGATAAGTAAGATTCATCCAATCCCAGCTGCAACCGGTCTTTTATCGTTCGACCTTTATTATTCTTTGTTTTTATCTCAAAGTAGGAAATTCCTGAATTCTGATAACAGCGGAACCGGATTTTATTCCGGGGGCGGGAACCATTGTGATGCTGCAGATAGAACTTGAAATCTCCTGTATCACAATAACGGTTATTATAACTGAAGCTCCGCTTCGAAGATATTTCAAGGATTTTATAACCTGCCCTGAGTTTGGCGGCAATAATTGGCAGGAGGTCGGTTGAAAAAATGAATTTTGTATCCTTCCGATTTCCCGGTTTTATAACTGAAAGTTCCTCCAGATTGGTGGGCTGGTAATCATTCCATGATATTAGATTTGGCAGCCTTGGTTGTTCCAGGACTTTTGTATAGCCAGCTTGTATATAGTCGGAGTTGCTGGGGTTCGTAAGAGTATTGATCATTTGTTATTTCCATTTCCGGTTCCTGAATGTTAAGACGACATATATTTAAAAAACTTGCGGATTTTTTAAGAATAAAATATTGGTACAGTAAAAAACCCTTCAGATTTTATTTCCGAAGGGCTGGGAATTGATTTAGTAAAATTGCTCAATCTCGTCGGGGTGGTGGTCCGGGTGGTTGTTGTCCGCCACCTTTCTTAGGTGGCCGATGACCTTCCGGGGGCGCTTGCGGCCTGAGATATTCATGCATCAAGAAACGTAATTGGTCTTGTTGGTCCGTTCGGCATAATTCTTTCAAATCCATAAAGTGCTGATAGGTCAATCTTTCGATTTGAGCCTGTTTCTCTTGAATTATAATTAACAGAGAATCCGGGAACATTTGTTCCTGTCTGTCCAACAATACTGCGTCGAACATTTGGTGCTTCATTTCCCTTATTTCGGTATCCAGCTTGATCATTGATTGTCGGTGTTGATACTGTAAATCCAGGTATTGCTTAACCTGGCTATCATCAAAATTCAATTCCTGTTTCAGGAGTTGACCAATTTTATTTTTATCTTTCCGAGGCGACCGTCGCTCAGCTGGCCAGGGCTGGTTTTGCGGTCTGCCCAGCCACAGGAGGGCGGTTAATCCCAGATTCATAACAATCAAAATAACTATCGCGATTGTTGAATATTGTTTTTGTTTAAAGATATCCATCTTTTGCCCTTAATCAATGTTAAAGAGATCTAATGATTCGGTCTCAAGATTCAGATCGTCAACCAGAATATTCAACAGCTCCTGGCGGGTAGTGGTCTGTGATGAAATTTCACTGGATCCCAGATACCAGATTGTTGTGACCAAATTGATGGCCAGCAGGGAGGCCAGAACAACCGGTCGCAGGAAAACTGCTAATGTTTTTTGCTCCGATTTTTTCATTAAACGGCCCTGAACAGCCGCATAGAAATTCGGAGACGGCTTAATTTGATCGGCTGAATCGAATAAGTCCAATGTTCGCTGAATCTCATCCTCAATTAAATCTTTCCTGATCACTTGATGGGCCTTCATACCAGTTAGACGACTTTTTTTCATAATTCTTGTGTCTATTTAAATATTCTTTTCAAAATAGTGGTGTAAATACCTGCGCAAATTTATTTTAGCCCGATGATTAAGTGACTCAACAGCAGATAATGATATATTCATAACAGCAGCAATCTCCTTATTACTGAGCCTTTGGTATTTACTAAGATTAATCACTACCTGCTGGTTTTCCGGTAATTTGCCGACAGCCTCATTCAATAATTTCCGGCGTTCCTGGTCTTCAAATTCCAGCACCGGGTTATTATCTGCTGGAATGCCTATTTCCTCATCATCTTCGTAGCCGTAAAGCGGAATGATTTTAGCGAAACGTTTTTTTCTTTTCTTCCGACGAATATAATCCAATGATTTATTGACTGCAATCCGGTAAAGCCAGGTCGATAACTTTGCATCGGCACGAAAACCGGAGATTGAATTATATACCTCTACAAAAACTTCCTGGGATATATCTTCCGCGTCTTCCTGATTATTTACAAAACGGTAGCAGGTATTAAGAACATAGGCTTTATGATTATCCACCAGTTCACGGAATGCTCCAGGATCACCGGCCTGAAGACGATCTAATAATTTACTGCCACTCATTTAGATCGATAAAAATTATGTAAGTAACCATAATATATTGAGAATTTATTCTGTAGTATAGTTCAGTAAAATTCCTCGGACAGGAAAACCAAATATAAAAATTATATGAACATGTTGGTAATCAATCATTTCAACTTGTTGATCTCCCGATAGCGGAAGCAGTCTGTTGTATGATCGTTTACCATTCCCGCGGCCTGCATGAAGGCATAGCAGATTGTTGTACCGACAAATTTGAAACCGCGCTGCTTTAAATCTTCACTCATGGCGTCGGATTCCCTGGTGCTGACCGGAATTTTCTCCAGAGTTTTCCATTGATTGATTATCGGCTTCCCACCGACGAATTGCCAGATATAGTTATCGAAAGTATCGAATTCAGTCTGGGCTTCCAGGAATAACCGGGCATTTGAGATTGTTGAATGAATTTTCAGCTTATTCCTGATGATCCCTGCATCACCTAATAAACTCTGGGTTTTAGATTCATCATATTCAACGATCTTCAGTGGATCGAAGTCATCAAACGCAATTCTAAAATTTTCCCGTTTATTTAATATTGTAGACCAGCTTAATCCGGCCTGAAACGCATCGAGTACCAGGAATTCAAAAAGTTTCTGGTCATCATGCAGGGGAACTCCCCATTCCACATCATGGTAGGTCTGCATCAATTGGTTTTTACCCGGCCAGGCACAGCGTGTTTTCATTTTTCTGCCTTTAATAGTTGTGTAATTTTACGTCGTTTACCAGGGGGAAACCAGCCCTAACAGAAATCTAACAATTGGATAGTAATTTCCACGGATGATAAATCAAAGTACAGATTCACTGCCAGCCACAATTTTGGTTGTGGATGATGAAATTGACATTCTTGAGCTGGTTTCTTACAATCTTCAAAGCGCCGGTTTCCGGGTCAGAAAGGCCGAAAGCGCTGAGGAAGCATTACGGAAAATTCAACGTAAACTGCCGGATTTGCTGGTGCTTGATCTCATGCTTCCCGGAATGAACGGACTGGATCTCTGCCGTCTGTTAAAAAATGACCGGGATTCGGAAAAATTGCCGATCGTAATGCTGACCGCCCGGGGGGAAGAATCTGATATCGTTGCCGGTCTGGAAATGGGGGCCGATGATTACGTAACCAAACCATTCAGCCCCAAGGTTCTGATAGCCCGGGTAAAAACAGTTTTGAGAAGGGTTGATGAAACGCAGGCCGACAATAATCGTCAGCCCATTTATTATCATAATATATATTTGCATCCCGGAAGACGGGAAATAAAAGTCGATGATAAAAAGGTCGAATTGACCTATACCGAATTCGAGATTCTGTATTTGCTGATGGCTCATCCTGGATGGGTATTTACCCGGGGACAGATTGTTGACAAGGTCCGAGGTGATAATTATCCGGTGACCGAGCGCTCGGTTGATTTTCAGTTTGTAGGTCTCCGGAAAAAACTTGGCAAAGCAGGCAACCTTATTCAGACCGTAAGGGGGGTCGGATACCGGATGCTGGAAATATGAAACCGACCAGACTGCTATTCCGGTTATTACCAACTTATCTGACAATTATTGTCCTGGTCAGTGTCATCCTGTTGTGGTTTGCTTTTCTGGGGATTAACCGATTTAACCGCAGTCAGACCACTGAACGCCTGGTAGCCAGCACCAAACTGGCCCGTGAAGCTCTGTACCGTGAAGATATATCAGAATTTAATTATGAGACCTTGTGTTATGAACTGGGTAGTGCTTCCGGGACACGGATTACCCTGATAAATAAAACAGGCCTGGTTCTCGGTGATACCGATGAAAGCGCTGCCAGCATGGAACTGCATGCCGATCGTCCGGAATTCATTGAAGCCCTCGCTGGTGAAATCGGGCAATCAATTCGTTACAGCCAGACCCTGCACCGTGATATGCTTTATGTTGCTGTCCCGGTGTGGAACAACAATATGGTTAGCATGGTGATCAGATCGGCGGTGCCGTTGCAGTCGTTGCGGGATGCCATCAATCCGATATTAAGCCGGCTGATTGTGATTACTATACTGGCGATCATTTTATCAATGATGATCAGTGTGGTGGTGGCGCGGCGGATTACCCGTCCAATTGAAGAAATCCGGAGTGGGTCGGAACTGATTTCCAAGGGAGAATTCCAGAATATCATGGCGCACTCCAAAATCAGTGAATTGGACAGTCTGGCCGATTCGATGAATCGAATGGCCGCCGAACTGCAGCGCCGGATTTCGATGATAACCAACCAGCGTAACGAACAGCAGGCGGTTTTGTCCAGTATGGTTGAAGGTGTCCTGGCGGTGGATACGGCACAAAAAATATTAAGGATCAATCAGGCCGCGGCCGCTCTATTCGAATGCGATCCATCGGAAGCGATCGGACAAATTGTACCGGAAATTATCCGGCATACTCAATTGCAGGATTTTATTGGCCAACTGCTAGTCGAAAGATCACCGGCCGAACAGGATATATTGATAGTCGGTCTGGATGAAAGATATATCAGAGCAAGTGGTGCACCGATGCTCAATTCGGATGGTTCCAGTTTTGGGATTGTAGTAGTTCTGAATGATATTTCCCGGTTGAAAAAGCTTGAAAATCTGCGGCAGGAATTTGTCGGTAATGTTGCCCATGAATTGAAAACACCACTGACATCCATCAAAGGATTTGTGGAAACACTGCTTGGGGGGGCGTTGGAGAAACCGGATGAAGCCCGGCATTTCCTGGATATTATTGCCCGGCAGGCTGACCGGTTGAACGCCATCCTGGAAGACCTGTTGCGATTGTCAAAAATCGAGCGCCAGCGAGAACACAGCGAAATAATTCTCGAAACTGTAAAGCTGAGAGATATTATCTATGGTTCAATTCGAGATTGTGAAATGGCAGCTGAGGTAAATTCGATTAATGTCGAAATGTCCTGTGAAGATACCATTCAGGTACAGGCCGACCCGATCTTGTTGCGACAGGCGGTAACGAACCTTGTTGACAATGCTATCAAATACAGCGGTCAGGGCACTCAGGTCAAAATAACTGCTGGGCAGACCGATGATAGAATAGTCCTGAAAGTCATCGATCAGGGCATCGGGATAGCGGATCAGCATCTGTCGCGGCTGTTCGAACGTTTTTACCGGGTCGATAAGGGACGCAGTCGCAAGGCCGGTGGTACCGGTCTGGGACTGGCGATTGTGAAACATATTGTATTGGCCCATAATGGCTTGATCGAAGTCGAAAGCATCCCCGATGTTGGTAGCACTTTCTCTGTATATTTGCCATTGAACGACTCTGTCTGAAGACTGGTTGAGTTCCTCTCAATCCGACCCTTTTTAATTATATCCAATTCTAATGGCAGGCTAACAAATTCCTAACATATCCTGTCTAGTTTTTATAACAACTTCCATTGAATATGGATTGTGTATGAGTCCATGGTGCAATCAAAAATTAATACTACTAAAAAAGTGATAAGGAATTTTAAATGAACAGTTTAATCAAAACATTGATTACGATTATAGTGATGCTCAATGCTTCTCTGGCAGGAGATGGTACCTGGAGCGGGGTTGTCTTCTATGAATTTGCTTTGGAGGAGAGCGGATATGAGTCCGGTGAATTTGAGATAAATCGTGCTTACCTGACCTATCAGCAGAAAATGACTGATAATCTGAAAGTCAAAATCCAGACTGATGTGGGGAGACAGAAGAATGATTCCTCAAATCCCCATCTGATGGTTTACCTGAAAAATGCCCGCCTGGACTGGAAAACCGATTTCGGAACATTTATCTTTGGATTGCAGGGGATGAATATGTTCAGTGTTCAGGAAAAGACCTGGGGTTTTCGGTTTATCGAGAAATCGGCTATGGACAAAAACAAATGGTCCAGTTCAGCCGATCTGGGAATCGGTTATTCTTTCAAATTGTTCGACACACTGAAGGGGACAGCTCTACTGACCAACGGCAGCGGGTATAAGGCCCCGGAGGACGATGATCATAAAAAGCTGTCCGTTCAGTTATTTACCGGTGAAAACAAATTGTCCTCCAAAGAAGGTTATAATCTTGGCGGTGTATTTACATTTGAAAACTATGATATCGATTCTGTTACAGTTGGCTTCAAGACAGTTGCAGGCGCCTTCGGTGGCTGGTCCAACTCCAGGATCAGGGCTGGTGTCGAATATAATGTAATGGTTGATTCCGATGAATCCGATAACGCCACCCTGGTTTCCGCTTATGGAAATTATAAAGTTAATGAGAAACTAAGGATCTTTGGGCGCTACGACCTGGCTGGTGACGGTGATGAATCAACTGGTTATATCATATTTGGTCTGAATATCAAACCGGCCAAAGGATTATCGATAGCTCCTAATATGAGGGTACAACCGGACGATTCCGAAGCGGTCTATGCGCTCAATATTCAATTCAAATTCTGAGTCAGGTCCTAACACGATCCTAACATTGTTAACCTAATATCAGACAAGGAAAGGAATTAACAAATGAAACGCTTATCAACAATTATTTTGGTTTCTGCCGCACTGATGTTTGTCGGCTGTGGCAAAAAAGAGGGTGGTAAAACTGCCACCTATTTAACCATCAAGGGATCGGATACGATGGTTCATCTGGCCAGTAACTGGGCCGAGGATTATATGAATCGGCATCCCGATGTGAATATTTCCGTCACCGGTGGTGGTTCCGGAACCGGAATCGCTGCCCTGATAAACGGTACTACCGATATCTGTATCGCCTCGCGAACCATTAAATCCAAGGAAGTGGATTTGGCTAAAAAGAATGGAATCGAAGCGATGGCGCATGTGGTTGCCCGTGACGGTATTGCTGTGGTTGTGAATCCTGCCAACCCAATCGATGAACTTACCATTGATCAGATTGGACGGATCTATCGTGGATCATACCAGGAATGGGATGCGGTCAATGGACCCAAAGAATCCATCGTTGTTCTCTCCCGCGAGTCCAGTTCAGGTACCTATGTTTTCTTCCAGAAGCGTGTTTTGAACAAACAGGATTATTCCAAAGATGCCATGCTGATGCCATCAACTTCGGCTATTATTCAGACCGTATCGCAGGATAAATGGTCGATCGGTTATGTCGGGTTAGGCTATGCCTTTGAAGCAGCGGACCAGATTAAAATGCTGGCGATTCGTGATAAAGCTGATAGTGAACCGGTGACACCGGCTGTTGCCACGGTTAAAACCGGCGCCTATCCAATTGCCCGTCCATTGCATTTCTACACCAAGGGCACTCCCGAAGGTGTGACCAAGGATTTCATTGCCTATTGCATGTCCGAAGCAGGACAGAAAATTGTGCTCGAGACCGGATACGTACCAATCAACTAAATACTGTTGAAAATGGACCGGACGTTTAGAGAGAATATTATACAGAAGATGCTGGTGGGGGCTGCCTCCACCAGTATTCTAATTGTTATTCTGATTTTTCTGTTTCTAGGTAAAGAAGCCATTCCGTTTGCTTTTGAACCGGGACTTTCGGCGCTTTGGAATAAACGTTGGGTCCCGGTTTCCTTTATCGCGGAGGTGTATGGGATAATTCCACTGATAAACGGTTCGGTTCTGGTTACATTGATTGCAACAGCAATCATGATACCTTTTGGTGTTCTGGGGGCTGTTTATGTAGCCGAGATTGCCTCGCCGCGTGAGAATGAAATCCTGAAGCCATTCATAGAAATACTGGCCGGTATACCCTCGGTTGTTATTGGTTTCTTCGGATTGGTGGTACTCAGTCCGTTGGTTAAAAACCTGTTTGGGTTGAATACCGGTTTGACGGCCTTTACCGGTGCTCTGTTGCTGGCCCTGATGGCGATCCCCACCGTTATTTCAATCTCGGAAGATGCCATTCATTCGGTGCCGCGAAATTACAAGGAAGCCTCGCTGGCGCTGGGAGCCAGCCATCTACAGACCATCTGGAGGGTAATCGTGCCGGCCGCCCTGCCGGGCATCATTGCCTCAATAATGCTGGGTATGGGACGGGTGATCGGTGAAACGATGGTGGTCCTGATGGTTACTGGAAATGCCGCCAAGGTGACCCTGAATCCATTTGGTTCGGTTCGGACAATGACCGCTACCATTGCCGCGGAAATGGGTGAGGTAGCCTTTGGCAGTTCCCATTACCAGGCCTTGTTCTGGGTGGGATTGGTCTTGTTGCTGATCACATTTATTTTAAATATGATTGCACAGCGCGTTCTAAAAAAATATCAGATGCGATGAAAAAATCAGGCGAACAGATCATTTATTGGGCCATACGACTGGCCAGTTATTCTGTCGTTTTGGTGATTGGTTATATCATTCTCGATATAGTAGTCAAAGGATTGCCAACCCTGAGCTGGGAATTTATTTTATCCAATCCCCGTAAAAGTGGGGCAGAGGGAGGAATTTTCCCTGCGATTGTCGGTTCTATTTATCTGGTTGGGCTGGCGATTCTGGTGGCTTTACCGCTTGGTATGGCCAGCGCTGTATACTTGACTGAATACGCCCGCCAGGGCCGGTTCACCAGGCTGATCCGGTTGGCTATAGTTACCCTGGCCGGGGTACCCTCAATTGTTTTCGGTCTGTTCGGACTAGGATTATTCGTTCTTTTCCTGAATTTCGGGGCTTCAATTCTTGCTGGTAGCCTTACGCTGGCATTAATGATATTGCCGACCATAATTGTATCCAGTGAGGAGGCACTTCAGGCCATCCCCCGGGCCTTTCGTGAAGGATCCCTGGCTTTAGGTGCCACCAAATGGCAGACAATCTACAAGAATGTTTTACCGTATGCCGTACCAGGGATGTTCACCGGATCAATTCTCGGAATTGGACGGGCAGCCGGAGAGACGGCACCGATCCTGTTGACAGTGGCGGCATTTTTCCTGCCGCGTTTGCCCCGCTCTGTTTTTGATCAGGTTATGGCTCTGCCCTACCACCTTTATGTTCTGGCAACCCAGCATCCCGAAGCGAGTAAGGTATTACCTATGCAGTATGGCACGGCACTGGTTCTTCTGATACTGGTGCTGATATTTAATATTTCAGCAATTATTTTACGCAGTTATTTCCGGAAAAAATACCGATGGTAGAAAATCAATATCCAAAGATTCTGGTTGAAAAAGTAAATTTCCATTATGGTGATGCACAGGCATTGTTTGATATCAATCTGAATATTCCTGAAAAGGAAGTTACGGCCCTGATCGGACCATCCGGGTGTGGTAAATCCACTTTTCTCAGAATGATCAACCGGATGAACGACATCATCCCCGGAACCTGGCATGACGGACGAATATCCATTGACGGAAAAGAGATATATTCACCAGATTCGGATGTTGTCGAGTTGCGGAAAATGGTTGGAATGGTATTCCAGAAATCGAATCCTTTTCCTAAATCAGTCTATGAAAACATCGCCTACGGTCCGCGGATTCATGGTTTGAAAGACATCAAAGTGCTGGATGAAATTGTTTTCAACAGCCTGAAAGGTGCAGCCTTATGGGATGAAGTGAAAGACCGGCTGGATGAAAGTGCTATCGGTTTGTCGGGAGGACAGCAGCAGCGTTTGTGTATTGCTCGTGCGTTGGCAGTAGAGCCGGAAATTATCCTGATGGATGAACCAGCCTCAGCCCTAGACCCGAAGTCGACGGCCAGGATTGAAAACCTGATTGGTGAATTGCGTAAGAATTATACAATCGTTATTGTTACCCACAATATGCAACAGGCGGCGCGTGTATCAGATAAAACGGCGTTTTTCTATGAAGGTGAATTAATTGAGTTCGGAGAAACCGAACAGATATTTACCAGACCGGCAATTCAACAGACTGAAGATTATATTACCGGCCGCTTTGGTTAGGGAGAACAGCTAATGAATACACATTTATTCCGTGAAATTGAAATCATTAAACGTAGTCTGCTATCAATCAGTGCTATTGTTGAAGAAAGTGTCAGTAAATCAGTAATGGCACTGGTCAACCGGAATATCAATTATGCCGTTGAGGTCATTGAAAATGATGTTCGAATCGACCAGATGGAAGTAAACCTGGAAGAGGAATGCCTGAAAGTGCTGGCCCTGCATCAGCCAGTGGCCGCCGATCTGCGCTATATTGTATCGGTTCTGAAAATTAATAATGATTTGGAACGCATGGGTGACCTTTCGGTAAATATTGCCAAACAGGCGCGAAGATTGGCCGAACGGCCCCCGATAACAATCCCCGATGATATTACCCTTATGACCCGTAAGGTTCAACAGATGGTTAAAGACAGCCTGGATGCATTAATACGACTGGATATGGTAATAGCAGCCAAAGTTCGTGAAGATGACCAGGAAGTGGATCTGCTGCATAAAAAAACTTTTGGGTATGTGGAAAATACAATCAGTAACAATCCGGAGCAGGCCGGTGATCTGATTCATCTGGTCGGAATTTCCCGCTATCTGGAACGGATCGCCGATCATGCCACCAACATAGCCGAGGATGTGATGTATATGGTTGATGGTGAAATCAGCCGTCACACAAGCGGGGACGCTAAACCGGTCTGATAATCAATATTCAGATTGTTATTCAATAAAAATTAATATTTATGACAACCAATCCGGTGTGGTACAGGTCATAGTGATATGATTCTGGTTTTTTACAGTCCCTCTTCCTGACTTTTGTTAGCCGGGAATAATGTGCGGTCCAATGACTCTTTTTATGATTGGATCATCCGATTATTTCCGGATTAATAGGTTAATTCATCTACTATCATGTGGACCTCCTGGGCTGTAAAAATCTGGTTGATAGACAACGTGGGATAGAAGCCCCGCTGAAAAGCGGGGCTTTTTTTTGGTCTGTGTTGAGACCACTGACTTGCCAGTGAAAATTAACGGGAACAATCCAGTGGATGTTTTTCAATTATTGTACAGTAAATTCGATCCAGTATCGCCGGGTGAATAAATAATGGAGAAGGTAATGCCAAAGAAATTACTTGTTGTGTTGATTATTTTTAGTCTGGGTTTTGCCCAGTATAGGCCCCTGGGATCAGTGGCTGAAGTTGATGATGCCGGTGCGATCCTGGCCAACCCGGCCGGATTGGCGGTTGACCGCCATTTCAACAGTCGTTTGTTGTTCCCGGTGGATTTTACCCAACCCGATTCCGAACTCACTGATTTCTCATGGCTGATGCAGTCCCGAACCTCCGGTTTTGGTTTTACCTATCGTAAAGATGATTATAACCTGTTCCATTTTGGCAGCGGAATGGATTTGGATTATGGGCTGTATTTTGGTGTCATGTCACATTTCAGCAGGCGTGGTTATGAGGCCATAGACCTGGGATTAATCTGGCGAGGAATGAAATGGTGCTCGATTGGTAGCCAGTGGGATAATGTATATTCCCGCACTAAGACTGTAGGAATCACCCGTATGGGTATCGCTCTCAGGCCGTTGGGTGACCGACTGACACTCAGCTACGACTCCCGCATTAAGGAAACGGGCTCGGAAATAGTCGATCTGGGCGGTCTGGCAGGCCTGTCAATGGAGGTATTTGATGGACTGATCCTTCAATCGACTTATGATCTGAAGTCGGAAGGCTGGCAGTTGGGTGTTGCCCTGAGTTATGGATTAGGTGGGCTGGAAAGCTATGCCAGCGTCAATGAAAGCGGTTCGCTGACCAGTGATGGAATTATCGGTATTTTCAGCAACGTAGACCGGAAACGAAGTCTGATGAAAGCGAAGAAACCACGCTTTGTTGAAGTACGCTTCCGGTACAATATCAGCGATTCGCCAGGTCCGGTTGCCATGATTGGTTCGCAGGTTACAACCCTGAAACAGACCATTGAGATGCTTGATCAGTTTACCCGTGATGAGGATATTACCGGATTGGTGATCTACCCGGATGAAATGTATATGGGCTTCAGCATGATGATGGAAGTTCGTGAAGCCCTGGTGCGGATGAAGGCAGCCGGGAAGCAGATCTTTGTTTTCTCCAGTGTGATGAGTGACGGTCAATACGCCTTGCTGTCCCTGGCTGATGGTATTTATCTCAACTCCGGTGGCGTCATGTTCATCGATGGTATTGCCATGGGCGTGGATTTCTGGAAAGGCACTTTCGATAAGGTTGGCCTTAAGGCCCAGTACTATCGCCGGGGCCGCTATAAGAGCGCTGCCGAAACCTATACCAGGGAGGGTATGTCTGATCCCAGCCGGGAAGCCAGGTTGGAAGTATTGAATGATATAGACCGGATGTACCGGAGGATGTTAATGGATCGTCCTGGATTAACCAGGAAAAACCTGGATACAATATTTGCTAAAGCGTTATTTACACCGGATCAGGCGCTGGAGATTGGTTTGATCGACGGAACCTATCATCCCGATCAGATTGGGAAAATAGTCAGCGATCAGGTTGGTGAAGAAATCAACTTGTCGAAGGCCGCATTCTGGCGTAATCAATGGGATTATGCCTGGGAGAGCGGACTGGAAAAACGGATAGCCCTGATCTATGCCGAAGGTCCGATTTTACCGGGACGGGCCTCCAATTCTCCTTTTGATGACAGTAAACAGGTTGGGTCGGTCACTACGGCACGGGCCATCCGCAAGGCCCGGGAGGATAAATCAATCGCTGGGATTATTTTAAGGATTAACAGCCCCGGCGGATCGATACTGGCCTCAGAAGATATCTGGCGCGAGGTCAATCGGACCACCCATCCCGATTCGGCCGATGCTGAGAACCAAAAACCGTTTTATGTCTCGATGGGCAGTGTAGCCGCTTCCGGCGGCTATTATATCGCCTGTGCCGCCGATACAATCGTTGCCGATTCGGCCTGCATCACCGGCTCGATCGGTGTTTTGGCAGGTAAGATTTCCGGGGCGGAATTATTGAATAAAATAGGATATAATATCGAAGTATTGCAGAGTGAACCGCATGCGGACATGTTTTCCCTTCATCGGGAATTCTCTGATCAGGAAGGGCAGCGGATGCAGGCCCTGGTTGACAACTATTATGATATATTTCTCCAACGTGTTGCGGAGGGCAGAAGCCTGGAAATCAGTGCCGTTGATTCGGTGGGGCAGGGTAGAATATGGTCTGGAATTGATGCTCAACAGATTGGTCTGGTGGATGAACTGGGTGGTCTGGAACAAGCTTTTGTATTGATGAAGCAACGCCTTGGAATCAAGAACGACCGGGATGTTCCGATAAAAATCTATCCTGGATATGACCGTCCCGAATTTGATTTTAATATGAAAGCTACGACAACAATTTTAAAAGAACTGGAAACGCTGGACAGTCAATTGGAGCTGGGTAAAGTCTTGGATCGGGTGGCTTTATTAAATTCCGAGCCAGCTCTTTATCTGATGGAGTCAATCATAGAAATTGAATAACATTAAATCGGGAGTAAATAATGTTAAAAATTGGAGTAGTTCTATCCGGTAGCGGTGTATATGATGGTTCCGAGCTGCATGAGGCGGTTCTGACGATGCTGGCCCTGGACCGGGCCGGTACCGAACAAATTCTGATGGCACCGAATATTGATCAATTACATACCGTCAATCATCTTAACGGCAATGAGATGGAAAATGAGAATCGGAATGTGCTGGTTGAAGCCGCAAGGATTGCCCGTGGCAATATCCGTGAAATGTCCAATATAAACGCTTCCGAACTGGATGCGCTAATTATTCCGGGTGGATACGGAGTGGCAAAGAACCTGAGTGATTATGCCATGGTCGGGCCGGAGTGTGAGGTCAATCCGGATGTGATGAGTCTGGTTGTACAGATGCTGGAAGCCGGAAAACCAATCGGTTCCTTATGTATATCCCCGGTGATGATTGCCAAGATAATGAGCCGTATCGGCCGTAAAGCCCGGCTGACAATCGGCAATAATACTACCACGGCCCGGGATATCGATAGTATGGGACAGGTACATGTCCCCTGTGAAGCTACTGGTATCGTAATTGATCAGGATAATAAAATTGTGACTTCTCCGGCTTATATGTCAGCTGCCAGAATCAGTGATGTCGCTACTGGAATCGACAAGCTGGTTGCCGCCGTCATTGATCTGATAAAATAAAACCGCCGATAAAAATCGGCGGTTAATGATTAGTATTTAGGGTGTATTCCTGGTTAATCCAGGTCTACATCAACCGAACCCAGGCCGATTGATATATCCAGTTCGATAATAGGCCGCCGGCTTTTCCAGTCTTCCGAACGCCATTCCTTGTGGCCGGTTTTAACCAGGTCATCCAGATCAATGGAAGATAAAAAGCTGTCATCAACCCTGATTTTGATATTGGCATCCTCGGGAAGTACCAGTTCCAGCGAACCCAGTCCAACGGAAATATCCCCGGTCAGGTCAGTTGACTGATCTCGCAAATCCACGTATGAGGCGCCCAGATCCACTTCCACGTTGATATATTTTGACCGCAGGTTGCCGAGTCCATGGCCATTGAAATCCCCCAGGCCGCTCTCGATATATACCTCTTTGCACTTGGTCGGATTACTGTTATCCATTTCCAGTTTCACATCGCTGAGACCGCATTCAACTTCCAGGTTGCTGATACTGAGATCGGTAAGGTCGATATCGGCCTGGCCCAGACCAAAATCCATATAGACATCCGTTGGAATACCAGGGGGTAATTTGAAGTCAAACTCCTGGATTATATCATCTTCATCAAAGTCGAAATCGAATCTGATTCGCTCTGTTTCTTCAACATCATAATCGTAATCATAGTCGTAGTCATAATCATAATCATAATCATGGTCATTGGCTTCATCATCGTGGTCATCAGCCTCATCGGCGCGGTAACGGGCCCGTTCCCGTTCCCGGGCTCGTACCGAGTGGTTTGACTTGATCTTGGCTTTGAATATGCCACTGGTACCATAGGTATCATAACTTACCTGGGGTTTAAATTCATATTCATTATAACTGATTTCGCCGGTGATCCGGCCCTTTCTCCCGGCTTCTATTTCCAGAACGCCAAAGCCGTATTCAAATCTGACATCCAGATTCTCAATATTACCCAGTTGGAAATCATACTTCTCAGTCTTCTCATGATCTTTCGAATTTCCGGAATAATGTTCATCATGGGCTTTGGCATAGATTTCAATTTCGGTCAGAAAGCGGGTATATTTATCTGATTGCCCGAAGATCAGACTGGTTATTAATATAGCAAATAATATTTTTATGCGCATTTATTCTGCCTCAGAAATTGAAATTAATTCTCAATGTTGATTCCCAGTAATCGGTTCCATCCAGTGGCCGGGCAATATTGAAACGCAGGTCAATATCGTCATCATCGGCGAATCCAAAACCGATACCGGCTGAAGATTTACCATTCTCGATGATTGAATCGATATCCGTCAGCTCATAATCGGAGCGCATCCAGGCATTACCGGTATCTCCAAACACGATCAGGGTAATATCGTTGTCGAGAAAATCCGGTGCGAAAACCAATTCACCATTCAGCTGAACAAACTGATCGCCTGTCTGAAGTTTGTATGGATAGGCGGCAATAGAACCAAGTCCGCCAACACTGAAATACCGGAAGCCGGGAAGTGTACCGGTTGATGTTCCCGCTACCAGCCGACCCCTGATCACTACACCGGGAGTGATTTCCAGTCCGGCTATGGCCATACCCAGGGCCCGCTGATACGTATCGTAGGAATCGGCCGCGACTACATCCTCCAGATTTGCAAATAATGCAATTCCGGACTCGTAAGGGCTGAATTTCCGGGGTTTAAAGGCAAATGTCAGCCGAAGGCTCTCCGTATTTCCGGGAATAATATCAAGATTTTCACGGACCAGACGATTGTCATTAAAGACCGACCAGACATTTTCATCGACCGGAATTGAATCTACTTCTGCAATCACATAACTGGCCTTGATTCTGATCCAGGGCAGATCGATTCCAACACCACCTTCAGATCCCAGCTCATCCCAGCGGTCATAGAAATCCTGGCGGCCCAGAATGGAAGCCAGGGAGTTTTCCAGTTCCGGCAGGCGATAGAAATCATCGGTGCGGCTCTCACGGAAAGCACTGCCATACAGAATTATCATCCGATTAAGGAAATAGCCTTCCATGGTAATTCTACCAGCCGCTTCATCCTGCCCGAAACGCCAACCGGCACTGAGGTTCAAGCGCAGGTTGGATAGTGAACGCCGGTCCCACTTATAATTGAAAGGCGTAATAAATAACCCCTCGTTGCGATTATAGATGAACCAGCTTGTCTTGGGGTGAATCCAGCTGCGCTTGGCATACCAGGATCGTTCCTTGAGCGAAAAATCAGATTTGCCCTTAACACTGCTGTCTTCATCATGGGTATCTTTGTAGGTAAGCCCCTGTGAAAGGTTAGTTTCTATTATCCGCCCGTTGATACGGGCACCTTCATCCTTATGGACTTCTCCACCGATCGCTACAATCCGGCCGTTCACAACGGCATTGGGTTTAATATATACATCCCCACCGATAACAGTGAATTGTCCGTCGATCTGGCCGTTTACGGTGAGATCACCACCGACAATGCGAACTTTATCGGTATTAACTTCATTTACATCAATGTAATAATCACCGAAGAATTTGATTTCTTCCGAAGGAATGGAATAATCTTCATTTTCTGCCATGGAATATTCATCGTATAACATGGCAGCATTGTTATAGGCCAGGTTATCGGATTTTTGTGCCGACAGGCCCATAAATAATATTAATATGCTTGAAATTATTTTAATCATCATCGTTACCCTTTTCAATCGTAATCGTTCCATGGTTGGTCCGCAGTTTTACCTGATAGGTTCCGGAACCAAGTGTGCTTTCACCGTGTACTTCATCCTGTTGCTTATCGATCTCCAGGGGGAAATCACTTTCGATTACATAAGATGATATCTCATTTTCCACTACTGCATCAATCTGTGCGGGAAAATTTCCAGGGAGAGTTAAATAAATGGATCCATGGTCATTGATAATATCGATGGCGTGTTCTTCGATCTTACGGTCCCATATTTTTTCAATTTCAATTTGTCCCGATGCGGTTTTGGCTCGTAAACCACCGCGTAATCCGGTTATATCGATATCACCACCGCTGGTGGTGACTGCAGCGCCACCGCGGATATCGTCAATTTCGATATCGCCGCCGGATGTGGTGCCTTTAATCGATCCGGACAAATCTTCCACTTCGATATCACCGCCGCTGGTATAAACATCCATTGTGGCCTGGATACGATAAGCTTCGATATCACCGCCGGAGGTGTTTCCTTTCAGCGTATGGCCGACAATATCCTGAAATGATAAATCACCGCCACTGGTCTGAACGCTCACATCCCCCTGAACCGATTCGATATCGATATCACCGCCGGAGGTATTGGCCAGTACTTCACCGGCCAGGTGTTCGACAACAATATCGCCACCGGAGGTATTCAATGAAACAATACCTTCCGAATTTTCGATCCAGATTTCACCACCACTGGTACGGGCGGTAACCTTACCGGTCAATTTTTCCAGATCGATATCGCCGCCACTGGTGATCAATACAACCTCACCGGTAATGTTTTCGGCATCGACATCCCCGCCACTGGTCTTGGCTTTAACATTGGTATTAATAGGAATTATTATCGAATATTCGAAAGCCGACCGGACCGGCCATTCTCCGGTTCCGGTAATCTCCAGTATGTGGGCTTCCTCCAGTTGTTTTATCTGCGCGCGGTAATCGTCGAAGTAAGCTTTGGCCCGCATTCCTGATTTAGCCCAGATCGATACTTCTTCTGTAATCTGTATAATATTCCCGGGTTCACCACTGAATGATACCTCACCTTTAATATCAGAGATACTGATCGTCCAGCTTGAGAATCCTCCCAGATCGCGATCAATATCAAATTCATAGGTGGTGGTACCGACGTAGTGATTGGATTTATCCAGGTCAAAATGCTGCAGGATTTCTTGTCCGAAAATCAAGTGGGATAGGATTAGCGTTGCCAGGATCCTTTTCATTATTATTCCTCGATTCGTTCTACTGCTACTTGGCTGCGATATGAATCCGCCACACGCCGTGCCTGGTCGCGGATGAATTCATTTTTATCCATTTGTGCTATGATCTTCAGTGCTGGCATGATATCTTCGGTGGGATTGGTAGCCAGAATTCCCAGAACCGCCATGCGTACCGCTTCATTTTCGTCCTCGAAAAGAACCTTGATGCAGGCATCGCGCAGGGTTTTATCCAGTTCGTAGGAACTGAGGGATTTGGCGGCCCGCAGACGCACACCCGGATTGGGATCGGTCAACAGGGATGAGATCAGGACGACTCGTCCTTCTTCCATTGGACGGGCATCGGAGATCAGATTCACCGCTTTGAGGCGTTTGCCGGGATTACTGTCATTTTTAAGAAGGTAATATAAAATCTGTTGAATATCGGAATCGTTCAGTCCACCTTCAACATTGATATCGTTTTTGGTCTGCAGATTAAAACTGATCGCCTCCGGATCATTGTCCTGCAGATCGATATCGGCACTGGTCAGGGCCCCACTCTGGATCAGTTGGAGGATATCCGGCTGTGACTCAGCTATCGGTGCCGTAACGGTCTGTACGGTAGGGAAAGCCAGGCGGCCGATCAGGAAGGCGACGGCGACATAGGTTGCCACGGCCCAGGCCGGTTGACGGGGGATATAGAACCGTTCTGTTAGGTCATACCAGTGGTTGGCTATCCGGTTGCGGATACCTTTTTGCTGAGACTGTACTTTCAACTGGTCAATCTTGCCACGCAGCAGATTGCGCTGTCCCTGGAGGACATGTTCCGGTGGTTTAATTTCCGCTGCCAGGTCGGTGAGTTTCAGTGTTCCCCGCAGCTCGTCCACCAGCGCTTGCAGGGCTAAATCTGTTTTTAATTTTGCTTCGAATTCGGCCTGTTCCCTGGGGTTGAGGGCATCCAGTACATAAAGGGTGGCCTGGTTCTGTAATTTGATTTTAGTAGTATCAGACATAGCGATACTCCTTTAATTCTACGCGCAGTTTCTCCATCGCACGGAATAAATATCTTTTTACCGTGCCTTCCGAGATATTTAAAATACTGGCAATATCCTTGATTTTAAGATTCTCAAGATGTTTTAAAATAAATACCGTTCTCTGTTTCTGTGGTAAAACGGTCATGGCGGATTTCACGGCCCCCATGATTTCGCCCCGTGATGATTCCTTATCATTACAGTCAGCGATCCAGTCAAGGTGTCCGGACGCTCTTTCTTCATCTGGTTCAACCAGGTTGAGCCGGGACAGTTTGCGTTTGAAATTATAGGCGGTGTTGACGGTAATACGATAGAGCCAGG
>CAYPJE010000036.1:0-32086 GCA_964410945.1 uncultured bacterium | reverse complement strand
GGTATTTGCCTGTCACATGCTTCGATACGCCTTCGTTGAAATTCATCTGCCCTAGCACCTTTGGTGCGAAGGCATGGTTACGGCGCACTGGCGGGCTCCATGTAGTATACCGTCAGTCCAATTTTGTATTCCGTACTCAGGCTGCGTTTCGGACCAGCATGTGTGATCTTTTGTATAAAATAAATATGATCTCTGTGTTCTCCGTGTCTCAGTGACTTAGTGGTTATTAAAATGTTTTCCGTCGCAGCTAATTATTTACTTTCTGTAATTTCCCTCATGGAATTGACCGAATTAAAAGACCTTTTCACTGTAACCGAGTCCAAATACCTGGAACTGCGGAGGTATCTTTGACCTGGCGGCCAAACAAGCCGAGCTGGATAAACTCCGCCGGCAAACCCTGATACCCGGTTTCTGGGACGACAGCTCCCGGGCCTCATCCATTTCCAAAAAACTAGCCCTGATCGAAAAAGAGATCAAACTCTGGCAGGATCTGCAAACCCGCCACGATGATGTGGAAGTGATGCTGGAATTCGCCGCCGAAGGTGGTGCCACCACCGACGAAGTGGATACCGAACTGAGTGCCTACACCGCCATTGTGGAAGACCTGGAACTGAAACTGATGCTGGGGGACGAGCAGGATATGCAGAACGCCATCCTGCAGATCCATCCCGGTGCCGGCGGCACCGAGAGCCAGGACTGGGCCGATATGCTCTTCCGCATGTACAAGCGCTGGTTCGAGCAGAAGGGTTTTAAGTCCGATATCATCGATTTCCAGCCCGGCGACGAGGCCGGCATCAAGGATGTGACCTTCGAGGTCCAGGGCGATTATGCCTACGGCCTGCTGAAAGCGGAGGCTGGCGTCCATCGCCTGGTACGCATTTCACCATTCGATGCCAACAGCCGGCGGCATACCTCATTCGCGTCGGTGTTTGTCTTCCCGGCCGTGGATGACGATATCGAGGTCGAGATCAATACCAACGATATCCGCATCGATACCTTCCGGGCCAGCGGGGCCGGGGGACAGCATGTGAACAAGACCGATTCGGCCATCCGGATCACCCATATCCCCAGTGGGATCGTGGTCTCCTGCCAGAACGAGCGCTCCCAGCACAAGAACAAGGCCCAGGCCATGAAGGTGCTGAAATCGCGGCTCTACCAGCTGGAGCTGGAGAAGGAGAAGGCCGCCCACCAGGAACTGGAAGACCAGAAAATGGATATCGGCTGGGGGAGCCAGATCCGGTCCTATGTATTCCATCCCTACAACATGGTGAAGGATCACCGCACCAAAGAAGAAACCGGCAATGTACAGGCTGTGATGGACGGCGGAATCGACCGTTTTATCCGCGCCTGGCTGTTATGGCAGTTGAAAGATACCCAAACAAGTAATTGATATGTCTGAAGAAAAACAAAGTTTAAAACAATTGATCAACGTCCGGAAGGACAAGGCCCAGGCCATCCGTGAGGCCGGAGTAAATCCTTATCCCTACCATTATTCACCGACCCACCGGAGCGAGCAGGTAAAGTCTGAATACGATCAGCTTGAGGGCAAGGATGTAACCGTAGCCGGCCGGATCATGTCCATGCGGGTGATGGGCAAGGCCTCTTTTGTCCATATCCAGGACCAGGCCGGCCGGATTCAGAGTTATGTCCGCCGGGATGACGTTGGTGTTGAGAATTACCAGGTTTTCAAGAAGCTGGATATCGGTGATATCCTGGGGATCAGCGGCTATGTATTTACCACCAGGATGGGCGAGATTTCGATCCATGCCAAAGAAATAACTGTCCTGGCGAAGAGCATCCGGCCCTTGCCGGTGGTGAAGGAACGGGACGGCGAAACCTTTGACGCCTTTGCCGACAAGGAACAGCGTTACCGCAACCGTCATCTCGATCTGGTGGTCAACCCCGAGGTGCGGGAGGTCTTCGTCAAACGGGCCAAAATCATTGCCACCCTGCGCCGGTTTCTGGATTCCCAGGGCTACCTGGAAGCCGAAACACCGGTGCTGCAGCCGATCTATGGCGGCGCCTTTGCCCGGCCGTTCGTGACCCACCACAATGCCCTCGACCAGACCCTTTATCTGCGGATCGCTGACGAACTCTACCTTAAGCGCCTGATCATCGGCGGTTTCGACAAGGTCTATGAGATATCCAAGGATTTCCGCAATGAGGGCATGGACCGCAACCACAATCCCGAATTCACCATGCTGGAATTCTACCAGGCCTATGTGGATTATGAATACATGATGGATTTCGTGGAGAATATGATCCGTTCCGCCGCGGAAGCAGTGGGTGCCATGCAGGTAAGCTGGAACGGCAGTGACATCGATTTATCAAAACCGTTTGCCCGCCAGCCGATCCTGGCCCTGCTGAAGGAAGCTACCGGCCGCGATCTGGGCAATGCCACGGTGGAGGAGATGAAAGCGGTCTGCAAGGAATTCGACCTGGAGATACCGGCGGCCGCCAATTACGGCAACCTGCTGGATGAAATGATGAAGGAGTTGGTAGAGCCCAACCTGAACCAGCCGACCTTTGTCATCGATTATCCCAAGGCCATTTCGCCCCTGGCCAAGATGCACCGCGGCGGCGATCCGGAGCTGGTGGAACGGTTTGAATTATTTATCGGTGGTGCCGAATTCGCCAATGCCTTTTCCGAATTGAACGATCCGGTGGATCAGCGTGAACGTTTCGAGGCCCAGGCCCGTCTGAAGGCGGAAGGGGATGAGGAAGCCCAGTCCCTGGACGAGAACTTTTTGGAGGCGGTGGATTGCGGTATGCCGCCCACCGGCGGGGTCGGTATGGGTGTTGACCGTCTGGTGATGCTGCTTACCGAACAGCGATCGATCCGCGATGTGATCTTCTTCCCGGCCATGCGCACCCAGGAAGAATAAGCCATTGTGTAAATTAGTATAATAATCAAAGTATTGACCCCAGGAATGATTAACCAGTCGTCAATTTTTCAATTTCAGTCAGTCATTTCGATGAGGCTGATCTTAGGCAGTCGAAGAGAAATCTTCTTTCTGTTTGATTAAAGATTTAGAACATTGGTGTTGACGAAACTGGAACATATACTTCATAAGCAGTTTCTTAGTCATGACTATTGTAGATTTCTTCTCACGACTTTGTCGTGATACGAAATGACATTGATATTGGTTTTGAAGTAAGTTTATGATATGAAAACCTGTTCGGTTATTACTTGCGGCCTGTATGGATTGCGTTTGCATCCAATTGATTCGCAATACAGATGAATAGTACCATGTTGTTTTCTAGTTTCAGGTTGCAGGTATTTGTTAAAGGCGAAACCTATGCGTCTGGCATTTAAAATAGCCCTTCGACATCTGAAAGCACCCCAGAAAGCCGGATTTTCCCGCTATGCCGGGGCCATGGCCATGACCGGCCTCGGTCTGGGGATCGCCGCCCTGATCCTGACCTTTGCCATCCTGGAAGGTTTCGAACGCACCCTGTCGGAGAAACTGACTGAGTTTGACGGCCATGTGCGCATCGAGCATTTCATGGATAATCCTGTGCTCCAAGATGACGTTCTGATCGATTCGGCCCTGGCTAAACTGGCCGTGGAATATCGGGCCTTCAAGTACATTCAGAAGCCGGCCATCCTGCGCAGTGGACCGGAAGCGGAAGGGGTACTGGTTGAAGCCTACGATCGGGCCACCGATTCACCGGTCCTGGGTGGTTTTACGGTTGAAGGGCATACTACAATTGCTGATTCGGAGATCGTCGTGGGAGTGGAGCTGGCCCGGAAAATGGATCTGGAGATCGGGGACCGGCTGGTCCTGTTCGACCTGTCCAATATCCATCAGATTGCCGCTGCCCGGCGTTTAAGTCAATTTACCGTTTCCGGCATTTACCACAGCGGCCTGCAGGATTATGACAACACTCTGGTCTATGTTTCCCTGGCGGCCGCCCAGCGCCTGTTCAATATGGATAGGCGCATTACCGGACAGGTACTTTTTCTCGAGAATGACCGTGATGTCAATGCCGTTACCGCCAGTCTGGAAAACGACCTGGGTTATCCCTATTTCATTCTGTCATGGATGGAAAAGCACCGCGTATTATTCAACTGGATGTCCATCCAGAAATGGCCGATCCTGATCATCTTCGGATTGATCGCCCTGGTGGGAGTGGTGAATATTATTTCCGCCCTGGCGATGATCGTGCTGGAAAAAATCCGCGAGATCGGTATCCTGAAATCGATGGGCCTGACCCGGCGCAGAATCAAGCTGGTCTTCCTGTTCGAAGGGGGGATAATCGGTATGGTGGGATCGCTGGGCGGTACAGCGGCAGCCGTTCTGCTGGCCGTTCTGCAGAACCGGTTCCAGTTGTTTTCAATCCCGGAGGAAATATATTTCATGGATTACCTGCCGGTTGACCTTAACCTGGCGACAATAATTTTGTTTATTTCAGCGGGAACCGGGGCGGCCCTGCTGGCCTCACTCTGGCCGACCGGTAAAGCGGCCCGGATCAAACCGGCGGGAGCCCTGCGTTACGAATGAAGCTGGCCCTGTTGATAGCCAAACGATTCATGCTGGGCGGCAAGGGCAGCGGTGCCAGCCGTTTCACCGGTTGGATCGCGATCATCGGTCTGGCGGTGGGGTGTTTTGCCCTGATTATTTCGGTGGCGGTGCTGAATGGTTTTGAGACCCGGGTGATGAACAAGATCATGGGTTTTGAAGGCGATCTTAGACTGGTATCAACCACGGGCGAGGTGATTCTGACAGAGCAGGCTCAAATGCTGATTGAAAAAGAACTGATCGACAGTTATATGCCATTTGTCCAGCGCAAGGGATTGATAGTGAACAATTTCGATGATGTGCGGATGGTAGAGTTCAAGGCCGTCGATTTTGATAAACTGCCCCAATTTTATGACCTGGGAATCGACAGCGTATCCAGCGAACCGGGAATCTATGTCGGCCGCTTGCTGGCCCAGCGCCTTAGTTTGATGCCCGGCGACTGGCTGCGTTTGTACAGCCCCATCGATTCGCCGGTGAGTATCGGCCTGCCGCGCACTGTCCGGCTCCCGGTCAAAGGGATCTTCCGGGTCGATGTCCTCGACTATGATGACCGGATATGTTTCATTCCCCTGTCCAGTGCCCGGCGCCTGTTTACCCGGAAGCAGGGCCTTGATGGTATCGATCTGCGCTGGCCAGCTATTTCAGATGAAAGCCACCAGCGGAAGCTGGTGGAAGCGGCCCTGTCAGAAGGTGTAATTACCGAGAATTGGGGCGAACGGCACCAGGGATTATTCAGTGCCATGCGCATGGAACGGATCGGCGCCATTATCGTGTTAAGCCTGATCGTGCTGGTGGCCTCCTTTAACCTGTCGTCAACCCTGGCCCTGATTACGTTTCAGAAGGTACGTGAAATCGGTATATTGAGGACCATCGGTGTAGACAGGAGGGGCATCCGGCGGATTATCCTGGCCCAGGGCATGATCATTGGCGGGCTGGGTGCTGCCACCGGACTGGTAGTGAGCCTGGCGGTGGTTTTCATTCAGCAGCAGACCGGTTTTCTTCCCTTGCCGGCAGAGATATATATCATCGATGCCGTACCGATGCTGTTGTTCTGGCAGGACCTGGTCATTATCCCGCTGATAGCGTTTTCACTGGTGTTCGGTGCCTCCCTGATAGCCAGCAACCGGGCCACGCTGATCAATCCCAAAGATGCGGTACAGATGGAAAAATGATTTGCCGCACAGAATATTTAATCGTGTTTCATACCAGTGTAAACCTGGTTATATTGCCTGACCGGCACAGAAAAGACCAGTGATGATTTTAAAAGCGCAAAATATACATAAAACTTATTCCAATGGTACCCGAACCTTGAACGTACTGGATGGTGTCAACTTCGCTCTGGAACAGGGTGAGATAGTCACCATTATGGGGCCGTCCGGCTGTGGTAAATCGACCCTGCTTAATATTCTGGGTACCTTGGATTCACCAACTGAAGGTTCACTGATAATCGCCGATCAGCCGATTGACAGCCTGTCGGATCGTGAGATATCCGAGTTGAGAAACCGGACGATCGGGTTTGTATTTCAGTTCCATCACCTGTTACCGGAATTTACCGCCCTTGAAAACGTTGTGATTCCCAGCCTGGTTATGAATCAGGATCAGCCCCGGACCGCGCGGGCCATGGAACTGCTGGACTATGTCGGCTTGAGTGAGCGGGCCGATCATTATCCTGCGGAATTGTCCGGTGGTGAAAGGTTGCGGGTAGCCGTCACACGGGCATTGATCAATCGTCCCAACCTGGTCATGGCGGATGAACCCACCGGGAACCTGGACCTGGGAAACGCGTCTAATCTGATCGGGTTGTTTAAACAGATCAATCGCGATTTCAACCAGTCTTTGATAATAACCACCCACAATCCGGAAGTAGCCCGGATTGGCCACCGGCAACTGAGTTTAGAATCAGGCCGACTTGAATAAAGTCCATTTTTGCAGTAGATTACAATCAGATGAAAGAAAATTTTTCCAAGCGCGTACAGAATATCATGAAATTTTCCCGGGAGGAGGCCATCCGCCTGGGGCACAGCTATGTGGGTTCGGAACATCTTCTGCTGGGTTTGTTCAGGGAAGAGACATGTAATTCGATCCGGTTATTGGAATCATTTGGCTGTGAGATCGCGGAGATACGGACTCGTATTGTTGAAATGATTAAATCATCCGGTGGAACGATGACCCTGGGGCATATTCCATTGACCAGGAGAGCCGAACGGATTTTAAGAAATGCCTATGCGGAAGCGGTTGGCCTAGGGGCCGCCATGGCCAGCGATGAACATTTACTGCTGGCGATGCTGAAGGAATCGGAAGGTATCGCTTTTGAGGTTTTAGCGGATAACAACGTTGATTATAACACGGTCCTGAAATCAGTCAAGGAAGGTAAAGCCAGTGATGATTCGGTCTCCAAGCTGGTGGCCGTCGATAAAGCTACAAAATCAAAAACACCGGCCCTGGATCATTTTGCCCGTGATATTACCAGGCTGGCGGTAGAGAAAAAGCTGGACCCCGTGATTGGCCGGGAAACTGAAATCGAACGCGTGGCCCAGATTCTGACCCGCCGGAAGAAAAACAATCCGGTTTTGATCGGGGAACCGGGAGTAGGTAAAACAGCGATCATCGAGGGCCTGGCGCAAAAGATTGTCGAAAAAACAGTCCCCCGCCTGTTGAATAATAAACGCATTCTGTCACTGGATATCGCGGCTATGGTGGCTGGTACAAAATATCGCGGACAATTCGAGGAACGGATCAAGACCATCATGCAGGAACTGGAATCGAATGATGACCTGATCCTGTTTATTGATGAATTGCACACCCTGGTGGGTGCCGGCGGCGCCACCGGATCGCTGGATGCTTCGAATATGTTCAAGCCGGCCCTGGCCCGCGGAGACATTCACTGCATCGGTGCCACTACCCTGGATGAATACCGTAAGAACGTCGAGAAGGATGGTGCCCTGGAGCGCCGTTTTCAGAAAATAAATATTAATCCCCCTACCGTTGATCAGTCCATTCTGATTCTGGAAGGCCTCAAATCCCATTATGAGGAACATCATAATGTTCATTTCGAAGATGGGGCAATTGAAGCCTGTGTTCATTTATCCGAACGGTATATAACCGATAAATATTTACCCGATAAAGCAATCGATATCATGGATGAAGCCGGTGCGCGGGCCCATCTGATGAACGTGTCGGTTCCACAGAAGATTCTCGATCTGGAATTGGCCATCGAGGATATTCGCCGTCAAAAGGATCAAGTGGTGGCCGATCAGAATTTTGAGGATGCCGCCGCATTGCGGGACAAGGAACGTGGTTTATTGGAAGAACTGGCCCGGGAGCAGAAGGCCTGGCATGAGGATGACCAGAGTAATCCGGTCAATATCAGTACGGAACAGATAGCCGAAGTCGTATCGGCCGTTTCCGGTATTCCGGTCACTAAAGTAGCCCAGAATGAATCGGAAAAACTGTTGAAAATGCAGGAAGGGATGCAGCGTTATATAATCGGGCAGGAGGAAGCGATAAACAGCCTGACACGCTCGATCCAGCGGGCGCGGGCCGGATTGAAGAGTCCCCATCGGCCCATTGGTGTATTCCTTTTTCTTGGTCCCACCGGTGTAGGCAAGACCGAATCGGCTAAAGCATTGGCCAAATATTTATTTACTCGTCACGATGCCCTGATCAAACTGGATATGTCCGAATACGGTGAAAGGTTTTCAGTATCCCGGATGATTGGCGCTCCTCCCGGTTATGTGGGTTACGAAGAAGGGGGCGAATTGACCGAGCGGGTCCGCAGGAATCCGTATTGTGTAATCCTGTTTGATGAAATCGAAAAAGCACACCCGGATGTTTACAACGTATTACTGCAATTGTTCGATGAAGGTGTATTGACCGACGGACTGGGCCGGAAGGTCGATTTCAAAAATACGATAATTATTATGACTTCCAACGCCGGTTCGAAAAATATCCGTTCCGGTTCATCAATCGGATTTATTGAATCATCCAATAAGGCTGAATTTGAAGATTTGAAGGCGGCCCTGCTGGATGAATTATCGGATCATTTCAACCCGGAATTTCTTAATCGTATTGATGATACGATTGTATTTCATCCGCTGCTGAAAGATGATGCTTTAAGGATTATTGATCTGCAATTGAGTGATGTCAGGGATAATCTGCATAAACTTGGCATGACTGTGATGTTGACCAAACGTGCACGGACCAAACTGTTGGAACGGGGATTCAACAGTGATTTCGGTGCCCGCTACCTGCGCCGGGAAATTCAGACCAGTATTGAAGATCCATTATCGGAATTGCTGCTTAAAAAGAAATTCGGGGCAGGCGATAAGGTTAAGATCGATTTCGTGGGCGGCGAGTTCATTTTCCAGTTAAAACAGCCCCGGAAATCGACCGTTAAATCCTGATTAGTCCAGCGTATTATGCTGGTAATCCCGACAGAACACCCTGAAGCAATCTGCCATTTATTAACAGTATAAAAGCATTTCTGCCAAATGGTCGTAGAACCGGGGATGGTATGCTTATTGCGCTTTGAGGTATAAAAATTATTTAATTCAGGAGAATATGATGAGCAAAATTATTGGAATCGACTTAGGAACCACCAATTCCTGTGTTGCCGTACTGGAAGGTGGCGAGCCGACGATTATCACCAACCCGGAAGGGGGCCGGACAACACCCTCAGTGGTCGCTTTTACAAAATCCGAAGAGCGTCTTGTCGGGCAACCGGCCAAACGGCAGGCTGTGACCAATTCACAGAACACTATTTTTTCTATCAAGCGTTTCATGGGACGGAACTTCAGTGAAGTAGGGACCGAAATTGAGGAAGTACCTTACAAGGTATCGAAGCATTCCGGTTCTGGTCTGGTAGTTGAAGCCAGCGGCAAGAAATATACACCACCTGAGATTAGTGCCATGACGCTGCAGAAATTGAAACAGATGGCTGAAGAGCATCTTGGTACCATGGTGACCGATGCGGTAATTACCGTACCGGCTTATTTTAATGATTCACAACGGCAGGCGACCAAGGATGCCGGTAAAATTGCCGGATTGAATGTGCGCCGGATTATCAACGAACCTACCGCCGCGTCCCTGAGTTATGGACTGGATAAAAAACACGACGAGAAAATCGCTGTTTTCGACCTTGGTGGCGGTACTTTTGATATATCGATCCTGGAATTGGGTGATGGTGTGTTCGAAGTGAAATCAACCAACGGCGATACCCATCTTGGTGGTGATGATTTTGACCAGGAACTGATCGACTGGATCGCCACAGAATTCAAGAACAGCGATGGAATCGATCTTCGTAAGGATCCGATGGCTTTACAGCGCTTGAAAGAAGCCGCCGAAGCAGCCAAAAAGGAATTATCCAGTTCCAAGCAGACCGAGATCAATCTGCCCTTCGTGACGGCCGATTCCTCAGGACCCAAACATTTGAATCTGACCCTGACCCGGGCAAAGTTTGAAGAGCTGGTACGCAAGCTGGTAGAACGAACCATAAATCCCTGTAAAAAAGCTATCAAAGATGCCGGTCTGACTGCTTCTGATATCGATGAAGTAATCCTGGTTGGCGGCTCCACCCGGATTCCAATGGTTCAGGAAAAAGTGAAAGAGATTTTTGGTAAAGAACCCAATCGCAGCGTCAATCCCGATGAAGTAGTTGCTCTGGGAGCAGCAATTCAGGGTGGTGTATTGGCCGGCGAGGTCGATGATATCCTGCTGTTGGATGTTACACCGCTTTCATTAGGTATCGAAACCCTTGGTGGTGTCTGCACAAAATTAATCGAGCGGAACACGACCATTCCGACCAAGAAATCGCAGATATTCAGTACAGCTGCCGATAATCAGACTACGGTTGAAATTCATGTCCTGCAGGGCGAGCGGGAAATGGCCAACGATAATAAAACCATCGGCCGCTTCCATCTGGATGGAATTCCTCCGGCACCGCGTGGTATTCCACAGGTTGAGGTCACATTTGATATCGATGCCAACGGGATTTTGAACGTAGGAGCCAAGGACAAGGCTACCGGCAAAGAGCAGAGCATCCGTATCGAGGCATCCAGTGGATTGAATGATTCCGAAATTGATAAGATGGTTAACGATGCCAAGAAGCATGAAGCAGATGATAAAGCCAAGCGTGAAGAGATTGATCTTCGTAACCAGGCCGACCAGATGGTTTATCAGACCGAGAAGAATATTGACGAGCTGGGTGACAAACTTGGCGATGATGATAAGAAACAACTGGAAGACAAGGTCGAGGCGCTTAAGAAGGCATCGGCCGGTTCAAGTGCTGATGATATCAAGACCGCTTTGGATGATTTGACCAATACCTGGAGCACCATATCATCAAAGATGTATGAAGCCACCAAGGACCAGGCACCACCCACCGAAGAACCGCAGGGTGAGCCTGAAAAGAAGAGCAAATCATCAAAAGACGATAGCGAAATCGAAGATGCTGACTTTGAAGTCGTGAATTGAGATTTACCTGGCAATTAAAAAAGCGGGATTTATCCCGCTTTTTTTGTTTTTGGAACTTATGAAACTTATATTCATTGCTTCGGTGAACAGTGAAAAAGTATTTTAAAATTACCAGTCTGATATTGATCATCCTGGCCAGCATGATTATGGCCGGCATGATCGTGCTGTTAACACCATCTATCTGGACCGATACGATCACCGGATACTTGTCCGATTATTATGCTGCCGATGGTGAGTGGCAGATAGAATTTGAATCAATGACCGGACATTTATTGACTACTACGGAAATTACCAACCTGCGCATATCCAATCGGGACTCAACCCAACTACTGATTGCCCCGCTTGTAGAACTAAATATAAATCCAATGCCCTGGCTGGTCGGTAAATATTCATTTCGATCAGTTTCTGTCAATGATTTCGAATTGAGCATTTTTACCGGTGAAAAATCAGATCGCGACAGTGTTAATTCAATTTCCGGCGCGGCAGATATATCAATTAAAGAATTATCGCTCAGTGGTATTATATCCGCACCGGGAATGAAAGAATTAGAGGAAGTATCGATTCTATATGACGGACGTTTGCGGATTCGCCGACATAGTTCCTTCATATTTATCAATGAGCTGACTCTGCAGGATGCAGCGAACCATATGCTTGCAGTACATAAATCCGGATTGCAGGTTTTTCCGGACAGTTTCATTATCAGGGATATGGAGGGAAGCCTTGATGATCAATCATTTACGATCAATATTGAAGGAACACTGAAACCTCAGCTTGAGCTGAATGGAAAAATCAATTGTCCAGGTCTTGAGTTATTACCGGATTCAACGTCCAGACGCCTGTTCAATCCTGATTGGCAATTGGCTGATATAGATCTTGAATTCAGCACTGATCTGGCCAGCCTGACCGGCCAGGTTCAACTATCAGCAAACAAGAATCAATTGCTGGCCGGTTTTGATTTGGCCCGGGAAGATGGTGTATACCTGGTTAATAAACTGGAAATCAGTACCGCTGATGGCCGGATAATCGGCCAGGGCCTGTATGAATCCGATGGGATTATAAGGGGCCGCTTAAATTTAACGGAATTTGATCTTGAACCGATCCTGCACTCTGCTCCCCGAACTTCACTGTCGGGATTAATACTCTTCGAAGGGCATGATGGCAGTAAAGAACTCCCAGAGGTCTGGCTGTCGCTGGAACTGGCTGAAGAATCGATCGTACCGGGGATGACAAACCATTTATCAGGGAGTTTTATCCTTAACGATAGTACGATTCGTACCGATAATCCATTATCGGTTGGATATGATTCCGGATTGATAACTTCCAACGGTTGGCTCAATTATAAATCCAGGATGGTCAATTTATCCTCTGATTTTTCTAATCTTGATATCACCGGATTAAGTGACAAGTTACCGGGATTGAAAGCCGGAGTAATGACTGGTGATGTTAGAATTTCCGGTAATATTGAAGCTCCGGTAATCGATGGTGTTGTTACTGTAGATAATCTGGCCTGGCATGATTTATTGGTGGATCAGATGAAAACAGATGTACATCTCTCCGGTGATTTGAACCACCATGCGGGGAATGTCATCATTGATATACGTAATGCGGCCTGGCGTCAATATCGAACACAGGAGGGTTTTGCAGAACTCAGTATTGAAGACCGAATAATTGGAATTTCCAGCTTGAATTTCAAGGACGGGGATAATTTTCTGCAACTCAGTGGAGTTTTGAATCCACAGGCTTCAATCGAACTGGATATGTTGAGATTGGGATACGGATTACACTATTTTGTGAATGCCACCCCGGTGAAACTGAACTGGTCCGAGAATGACTACAGGGTTAAACCATTTACGTTGCATGTTGATGACGGAATTCTAAACGGATTTCTCACCATGGGTGAATACCGGGAAGGCCGGTTGAAATTTTCCAACTTCAATTCCGATGCAATTCTGGAGCATTTTCCAAAAGGATTACTTGGTTTGTCGGGAATCGTTTTTGGCGAGATATCCCTGATGGGTGACAAAGGGGATGAGTCTTTTGATGTGGAATTATCAATTAAGAATGGATCAATCTTAAATCAGGATTTTGATGATTTAATCGTCTCAGCGGTATTTCTGGACAGTGTATTTCATTTTGATGAATTCACCCTTACCGACGGTGAGAAAGTGGGCATCCAGTTCAGCGGAATAATCCCCTTCGACCGGCAGCGCAAGGGAACGGTCCCGATCGAATTAATGGCCGAATTGCGACAGGTCGATTTTGGCTTTATCCGCCAGTTTATTCCCAATTTTATTTTCATGGATGGGAAAATCTCCGGTGAACTGAATCTATCCGGGACCACAAAAAATACACGTCTTTCTTATGATCTGGGAATAAATAATGCTGTATTTGACCGTATCCCTCTTGGACAGGTCAATGGATATGGTTCATTCCAGAATTACCGGATGGATTTGGGGTACTTCGAATCTTTGAAGGGGAATAATGCCATCCGTGGCTCCGGTTCGTTGCCGATAGATTTTAATATTGCCTCAAAAAATTTCGGACAATGGATATTTGGTGACAGTCTTGATCTCAATGTAACTGCAAAAACCGGGGATATGGAATTTCTGACCAGTTATCTTGATGATGTGGATTCACTCACCGGTGATTTTGATATCGGGCTATTCCTAAGTGGTGTACCTGAGCGGATAGTCCGGGATGGCTGGATAAGGGTTGACGACGGTTCGGTATATACGATCCTGCTTGATAATACCATTGATAAGGTAAGTGGTGACCTGCGATTGACCAATAACCGGATGGAAATCCAGCGTCTGGTGGGAACAGCCACTCCATCGGCGGAATTCAACCGCCGGTTGAGCTTGAGAGCGGCCCTGACCGGACAAAGATCAACATCCCAATCCAACCTGTCCCTGTCCGGAAGTATGGATATGGCCAAGTTTTTCCGTCCACGTTTCGATCTGGGGATTCAGGCGGAAGAAGCATACATCAGAACCCTGCTGGGTGATATCGAAGGCCTGGTGGATGTTGATTTGACGATGGTCGGTAAAGATACAATCACTTTCTCCGGAACTATTGCCCCAATCAATGTAGAGATGAAGCAGGAATTCACGAGTGAAGAAGTCGATAAGTCCGATCTGGAGCCCGGCCGCATAACAACGGTCTATAAACTAACGTTTCCGATTGAAGAGGAATTTAAATTGATCAACAGTCAGTTGGATGCTGACCTGACCGGCGAGTTAAGCCTGATAAAATACGGACGCCAGGATTCTGATTTCTCAGGAGAGTTGTATATAAGCAGTGGAAGGTTCTACTATACCGGTGTAATATTTTCTATCCAGAGCGATGGTTCACTGCTTTTTGATGGCAAAGGCTTTAATCCCGATATGGACATCCAGGCTGTCACTAATATTTCCGAGTATGAAATAACCGCATCCCTGGTAGGCCAGCTTGATAACCCAACCCTGACTTTTGAGGAATCAACCAGTACCCTCTCACAGAGTGATATACTGGCTTTATTGACATTAAAAACCCATATTGGTGACAATACTACTGCCAGCCAGGGTTTCGGCCAGGTTTCGGGATCGTTATTCAATGCCTGGTTCGAACAGCAACTGGAGAAGAACTTACTGCAGATTACACGTCAACTGGGAATTATTGACGAGGTAAATATTGTGACCACCAGTGAATTGAATGAGGAAAATCCCGATGCGGAAAGTGATAACGTAACCACGATTACTGCCCAGCGGCAGCTGTCCGACAAGCTGGCTCTGAATTACAGTTATTCGTATAAAAGATCTTTTGGGTTCGGTAACCCGAATCAGCAATTAGTTGGTGTGGAATATAAATTAAATCGTTATCTTTCACTGGTTGGAAACTATGATGATCAAGGAAATCTGCAAGTAAAATACCGTCTCCGTTTCTCATATTAGATTAATGCTACCCAAAAAATTTATATTTCTGATCCTGCTTACCGGTACGATATTTTGTGCCGACATTGAACGCTATACAGTCAATCGTATATATTTTATAGGGAATGAAAAGGTTAAGGAGCGTGACCTGATCGCCCTGATGCATCTGAAAGAACCACGGTTGCTGTCAAACTCAAAATTTGACCAGCGGATTCTAAAACTGGATGCGATTATTCTGAAGAACTATTATGTTTCCCAAGGCTATTTGACTGTGTCGGTAATCGATTCCTTTTCGATCAATGAGGAGCAGTCTGTCGATATTTATTTAAATATATATGAGGGTCCACAAACAATTCTGGGTGCTGCACAGATTGAAGGGAATACGGTTATCAGCGACCGGAAGATAATGCGTATCCTCGGATTGGCGCCCGGGAAACCGTATAATCCGGTTGGAATGAACAGCAGTATGTCTTTGGTTGAAGAAGAGTTGGCCCGGCATAGCAAGCTGTTTACTGCCATTCAGGTCTATGAGACCGACTCTGATACTATCGAGTTATTGCTGCAATTCGATGAAGGGCCGGATGTAAGAATTGGTTCCATCTCCATTAACGGGATTGGTAACACGGATACGAGTTTCATAACACGTGAATTATTGTTCAGTTCCGGTGATTATTTCAACCAGGACGAAATTGACGAATCGGAAAAGCGGATTATCGAGAGTGGGCAGTATTCCTTTGTTAAGATCATTCCAACACCCACACCGGACAGTCAGGACGAGGTTGATCTGTCGATCGAATTACGCAAATTCAAGCCCCGGGAGATAATCTCTGAGGGGGGATTCTACCCATTTCTAATGAATGAAACGGCCAATGAATTACCGGGGATTGGAGGGACGATCGAATGGAAGAACCGTAACCTGTTGAACACGATGAAACGTTTCAGCTTAAAAACCGGCGCCAATTTACCGATTACTGAAATCTGGCGTGAGATCCAGTATTTCAAATTCAGCAGTTCGTTGACGCTTTCCTCCCAATGGTTTCTGGGGTACCGCCTGCCAACCACCTTATCTGCCTATTATGAGACCTATGCAGACTTGTGGATGTCAGGATACCCCAGGATTCAGAAATATGGTGCTGAATTCAATTATCACCACCGTTTCGACGATGTTTCCTACATCACCACTGGTTCGCAGTGGGAAAGATTTGTCCAGCCACCGGAAATGAATAGTTCCGATATCGAGAAACGGACGATAAACTTCGATGTGCACTGGGATGCCACCAATGATCCCCTGAATCCCAGCAATGGTAGCCTGGTGACGGTCAACGTATCCAGCGCCGGATGGTTGCTGGGTGGAAACCGTGATTTCCTGAAAATAGATCTGGGATTGTCCACCTATAACCGGCTGTTCTGGGATGTTGTTTTAGCCGGCCGGATCAAGTACGGCTTCATGTATGGGTGGAAGGACAGTTATGAGGACCCGCTCTATGACCAGTTCTACTTGGGCGGAAGTACAACCCTGCGGGGCTGGGAGAATTTCCGGTTCCTGAAAGAAGGGGGCGACCCGGTTGGCAAACCGTATCGAATCCTGACAAATTGGGAGCTGCGGATTCCGTTATTCTGGTTGATCGGTATGGAAGTTTTCATCGATGGCGGTAACCTGTCTGATTCATTCCAGTCGATAACCGTAGACAACATGCATTGGGATGCCGGAGCCGGGATCGTCATTCAATCACCTTTGGGGCCGGTCCGCGTCGATTATGCCGTACAACTTGAAGATACCAGGAACTCCATGATCTTATTGGGCGTACTATATGCATTCTAAACGCTGGTGCCGAGCCTATAAATTCAGAAAGTCCCAGTATATTAACTTGAACTGAAAAATTGTATACCAATAAATTTGCTGATAATTATTCATAACTCATAAGGGGAAAAATGAAGCGTAATTACCTGATAAGTTTGCTCGTTTTATTATTCATTGCCGGCTGCGGAGAAAAAATACCAAAAACCGCCCTCGAATTGTATAACCGGGCAGAAATGCACAGACAAGCCAAAGATACCGAAGCTGCCATTAAGGATTTGAAGCTGTTGGTTGAGCATTTTGGCGACGATATTATGGCATCCAAGTCTCAGTATGTCCTGGGAGATATTTTTATGAACGATTTGCGGGATTTTGAAACAGCTATCACTGAATACCGGAAAGTGATTTCCGATTTCTCAGCCGCTCCGGAAGAACCGCATGCCCATTTCATGATTGGCTATATTTATAGCAATATTCTATCACAGTTTGATAAAGCACAGGAAGAATATCACAAATTCCTGATCAAATTCCCGGATCATGAACTTACGCCATCCGTTAAGTTCGAAATGGAATATATGGGAAAAGATATCAACGAGATTGAAGTACTTAAGCATATAGCTTCCTGATTGCATAAGGAATATGGTACGTAGTATGGAATTCAGTTTATCAGAAATTAATGAGCGTATCGTCCGGGAATCAGCTTTTGTAGACGATCTGAAACAGTCCATCCGGCAGGTCATTGTGGGCCAAGCCGAATTGATTGACAAGATTTTGATCAGCCTGTTGGCCAACGGCCACATCTTGCTGGAAGGCGTTCCTGGCCTGGCCAAAACCCTGACTGTAAAAACCCTTTCCCAGGTGATCGCCACCGATTTTCAGCGGATTCAGTTCACACCTGACATGTTACCGGCCGATTTGATCGGAACCCTGATCTATGACCAGAAAACCGGTGATTTCAAGACGCGCAAGGGGCCGCTATTTGCCAACCTGATCCTGGCTGATGAAATCAACCGCAGTCCGGCCAAGGTACAAAGTGCCTTGCTGGAGGCTATGCAGGAGCGCCAGGTCACGATTGGTGAGAATACTTTTGTCCTGGATCAACCGTTCCTGGTTCTGGCAACCCAGAACCCGATCGAACAGGAGGGTACCTATCCCTTACCGGAAGCCCAAGTCGACCGCTTCATGCTCAAACTGAAAGTAGATTATCCTGAGCTGGACGATGAAAGACAGATAATCCGTCAGGTGGCAGGCAAGAATTCGGCAATTGAAATCAAACCGGTTGTTAAACCGGAACAGATTTTAAAGGCCCAGAAAACGGTCAGTGAAATTTATGTTGATGAAAAAGTGGAAGATTATGTTTTAGATTTGATCTTTGCCACCCGCAGCCCGGAGAAATATAATCTGGGTGATTTAAAGGATCTGATCGGCTATGGCGCCTCACCGCGCGCTTCAATCAACCTGATTCGGGCCGCCCGTGCCCGTGCCTTTTTACAACATCGTGGATTTATCACACCGGAAGATATCAGGTATATCGGTGCTGATGTCCTTCGCCATCGCATCATTCTCACCTACGAAGCGGAAGCGGAAGAGCTTACCTCCGAAGATATTATTCAACGCCTGTTTGATACTATAGAAGTGCCCTGACCTCGAAAGCGTTATGATTCCCAAGGAAGTCCTCAGAAAGGTCAAGCAGATTGAGATTCGGACCAGGGGACTGGTAAACGATCTGTTCGGCGGGGAGTATCATTCGGTTTTTAAAGGCCGGGGTATGATGTTCTCCGAAGTCCGTGAATACCAGCCTGGCGATGATATCCGCTTAATCGACTGGAATGTAACCGCCCGTACGGGTAATCCCTTTGTTAAGATTTTCGAGGAAGAACGCGAGCTGACTGTATTTCTGATGGTCGATGTGAGCCGTTCCGGACATTTTGGCAGCCGGGATAAATTCAAGACGGAAATCGGCACTGAGATCGGTGCGGTGTTGGGTTTTTCAGCCATCAAGAATAATGACAAGGTGGGATTGATCCTGTTCAGTGATGAGGTTGAAAAATACATCACACCACAGAAAGGACGGTCCCATGTTCTGCGGGTTGTGCGTGAATTACTCTATCACCGACCGGAAGGTAAAGGTACATCGCTGAACAATGCCCTGGAATTCCTGTTAAGGGTGGCCAAACGGCGCAGTGTTGTCTTCCTGATCTCAGATTTCATTGATGGCGATTACCTTAAGGCCCTGCGGATTGCAAATCGCAAACATGACATTATTGGTATTCAATTATATGATCCGGTGGAGAAAATGCTGCCCGATATGGGATTGATCAAGGTTCACGACCCTGAAAGTGACGAACAATTCTGGATTGATACCAGTTCCTACAAAGAACGCCAATCCTTTGCGGCTGCCCGGGAGCAGCAGTTTTCTGATATTAAGAAAACCTGCGATCAAATCAATTTTGACCTGATTCCAATCGCCACCGACAGTGATTTTGTAGAGCCTATTATGAGTTATTTTAAAAAACGTGAGAAGCGCTATTGATGGCTCATTTCATAAAAAGATCACTCTTACCTGTTCTACTGGTAATCCTGATACTGACTGGCTGCGGGAAGAAAAGCAATTCCAGCCCCTTTTATATTGAAGCATTGGCTGATACAAGTGTAGCAACAATTGGTGATGTGGTATCTTTTCAGGTCTGGGCTCATGGCAGTGGTGAACGTAAAATCGAATTTTTACCGTGGCAAATTGACACTACCAAAATACAGATCAGGTCAATCGAGGACATTTCAAATGAGTACCGCGATGATTTTGGTTTGGAATATGAACTGGCTGTCTGGGATACGGGCCGGATCGAATTTCCACCCCACTCGGTGAAAATCACCAGCCGGGAGGATACTACTGGCTTTACAATGCGTACCGATCCCGTGTTTATCAAAGTATCTTCCGTGTTACCAGTATCCGGCCAGGCCGGTCTCAGGCCAATAAAAGGCCCGGTGTCCGTCCGGATACCATTCCCCTGGCGTTCAATAATCCTTATCGGGATTCTGGTAATGCTGATACTGGCACTGGTAATCATCATGAAAAAACGTCAGACGTCTTCCATTCAGGAGGAAATTAAAATTATTCCTACCGAGCCGCCTGACAGGATTGCCCTGAATAAAATCAATGATTTGATCGAAAATAGAGCTTGGGAGAACGGGCAATTCAAAGAATTATATTTTGATATATCCTATATTCTAAGGGAATATCTGGAAAACAGTTTATACATCAAGACTCTGGAAATGACCACCAGTGAAATCATATCTGTTCGCGATGAACTGGCGATTGATGATAGTTTATTCATTTCATTTATTAATGTTTTGACCAGGTCAGATATGATAAAATTTGCCCGCCAGGTACCAGCACCGGAGGAATGCCGGGCCGATCTGGATTCAGCACGCCAATTTGTTATGGATACAGTCTCAGTGTGGAACCTGATTAAGATTTCAAATCTGTCAGATTCAAAATTTGAATCTACCCCTGCCTAGCTTAAATTTTGCGGCTAAAAGGAGAAATTTTATGGCAACAACGGCTGAAATAAAAAATGGCGTCGTCCTGCTGCATAAAGGTAAGCGGATGAAAGTGGTGGAATTCCTGCATGTGAAACCAGGGAAAGGTGGTGCCTTCGTCCGTACTAAATTAAAGGATATTCAATCCGGTAAAGTGATTGATGAGACCTTCAATGCCGGTGCCCGGATCGAAGTAATTAAGATCGAAGCCAAGGAGATGCAGTACCTGTATGAAGATGGAGACTTCTTCGTATTCATGGATAACGGTACCTACGAACAGTTGAATGTTGCCGTCCCGGTGGTTGGTAACAGCAGAAATTTCATCAAGCCCGGCATGAATGTCGATCTGATTTTTGACGGATCGGAAGTGTTGGATGTGCGGATTCCGGCCCATGTGGAACTGGAAGTGACCCACACCGAGCCTGGGATGAAAGGCAATACCGCCACCGGTGCAACCAAACCAGCCACGGTTGAAACCGATTATATCGTACAGGTACCATTGTTTATCGATATTGGGGATGTACTGAAAGTAGATACGCGCTCAGGTGAATATATCGAACGCGTCCGTTCCAATTAATACCTCGACTCCGGGAGTTGAATTATGTGGAAAAAGAAGCTTAAAGAATTAATCTATATATTAGAACAGAGTGATATAAACGAGATCGAAGCATCTTTCTGGGGACGAAAATACCGGGTCGTTAAAAATCCCGGTATGTTATCAGGAGCTCCGCTGGCGGCAACAGCGCTGACACCGGCCGGTAATGAAGGCCAGCCGATTGAAAACCAGCCGGAACCGCCGCCTACCGACCAGTTGGAAGTAAGATCGCCTATGCCCGGCACCTTTTATACCGCACCGGCTCCCGGTGAGGATGCTTATGTGAAACGAGGAGATAAAGTCCAGAAGGGTGAATCGTTGTGCATCGTGGAGGCGATGAAAATTATGAATGAGATCGAAACAAATGTCAGTGGAGTGGTGAAAGAGATACTGGTGGAAAATGGTACCCCGGTGGAATATAATCAGCCCCTGTTTCGAATCGAGTAATCGTTTTCCATAGGCAACCTGTAATGGGAAAAATAAAGAAAATTTTAATCGCCAACCGTGGCGAGATAGCTCTGCGGATTATCAGGGCCTGCCATGAACTGGGTATTAAAACTGTGGCTGTTTATTCAATCGCTGATGAATTGTCGCTTCATGTTCGCTTTGCCGATGAAGCCGTCTGTATCGGTCCGCCACCAAGTAACGAAAGTTATCTAAACATTCCGCATTTGATTGCTGCCGGTGAGATCACCGATTCGGATGCAATTCACCCGGGCTATGGCTTCCTGGCCGAGAATTCCCAGTTTGCCGGTATCTGTGCCGAAAATGGATTTACTTTTATCGGCCCCGGGCCGGACATAATCGATGCCATGGGCGATAAAGCCCAGGCCAAATCGACCATGAAGGCGTCCGGCGTACCGGTCATTCCGGGCAGTGATGGGGTGGTGCCAACGGTTAGCGAAGCAAAAAAACAGGCCGCTGAAATTGGTTTTCCGGTAATCCTGAAAGCATCGGCCGGTGGTGGTGGTCGTGGCATGCGGATCGTGCACAGTGAAGATGAAATTGAAATAGCCTTTAAAACGGCCACGAACGAGGCTCAGACCGCTTTCAGCAACGGTGATATATATCTTGAAAAATTTGTTGAGGAACCGCGCCATATTGAACTGCAGGTAATTGCCGATTCCTTCGGGAACGCGGTTCATTTAGGTGAACGGGAATGTTCTGTTCAGCGCCGCCACCAGAAATTAATTGAAGAATCACCGTCGGCTGTCGTGGATCCTGAGTTACGTCAGCGAATGGGGGAAGCGGCAATCAAAGGTGTTAAGGCCGCTGGATACGTAGGCGTGGGAACAGTTGAATTTTTATTGGATAAAGATAAGAATTTTTATTTCATGGAAATGAATACCCGTATCCAGGTTGAACATCCGGTAACCGAGATGGTAGTAGGCTGTGATTTGATCAAGCAGCAGATTCGTATGCATGCCGGTGAAAAATTTCCCGATTATTTTTATGATTTAAAACTACGGGGTCATTCGATCGAGTGCAGAATCAACGCCGAAGATCCCGACAAGAATTTCATCCCTTCACCAGCCACGGTTGAAAGCTTCCATATGCCCGGTGGTAAAGGTGTCCGGGTTGACACACATGTCTATGCCGGGTATCGGATACCGACCCAGTATGACTCACTGATCGCAAAACTGATTGTGCATGCCAACAGCAGGGAAGGAGCCATCAATCGTATGCAGCGGGCACTGGAAGAATGTATAATTGAAGGCCCCAAAACAACAATTCCATTTCAGCAGGCCATTATGCGCGATCCGCACTTTCGCAGCGGAAATTATGATACCAGTCTGTTGGAATCATTTGAGTACAAGCCAGGCAAGTAGAATCGGTTAATCAATTAAATTCATAACAATCCGGAGGCAGTAAATGAATATCCCCCAGGAATTAATTTATACCAAAGATCATGAATGGGCCCGCAAGGCCGGTGATGAAATAACCATCGGAATAACAGATTTTGCTCAAGGTGAGCTGGGCGATATTATCTTTGTTGAGCTGCCGGCTGTCGATGATGAATTTGACCAGGCCGATCCGTTCGGAACGATTGAAGCAGTGAAGACAGTTGCCGATCTGTTCATGCCGGTGAGTGGAACGATTACCGCGATTAATGAAGAATTAGAAGACAATCCGGAAGCCGTCAATAATGATCCCTACGGTGATGGCTGGATTGTGAAAATTGCCCTCTCCAATCCTGATGAACTTGATCAACTGTTGAGTGCCAATGACTACCAAGCCCTCGTTGACTGAAAATTCCCGCTATATACCGGTTACAACCAGCCTGGAAAATGAGATGCTGGCGGATATCGGTGTATCGTCTTTTGATGATCTGATCTCCAATCTGCCCGATGACCTGAAGCAGCCTTTTGAGATGCCCGTTGGCCCAGCACTCAGCGAGCAGGAATCCACCCGGCTGATGGAAGAGATGGCCGCATTGAATCGGCCAGCCGGGAAAGAGATTTCCTTTCTGGGCAGTGGAAATTATGATCATTTCATTCCCAGTGCCATTCCAGCCCTCGTGATGCGGTCTGAATTCTATACGGCTTACACACCTTACCAGGCCGAAGTCAGCCAGGGGACTTTGCAGGCCATGTACGAATATCAGTCGATGCTATGTGAAATATCCGATATGGATGTAGCCAATGCCTCGCTGTATGATGGAGCCTCGGCGGTTGCCGAAGCCTGCCTGATGGCCGGAAACAGTACCCGCAAATCCCGGATCGTCCTGGGTGCCGGGCTATGTGCAAACTATCGTCAGGTAGTGGAGACCTATCTGCAGCACAGTGGACTGGTACTCGATTACTTGAATGATAAAAATGGACGTCTTGATATCGATGAACTGGCACAGCTGGACTTCAGCGACGTGGCCGCCGTCGTGGTGCAATCACCAAACCGGTATGGTTTAATCGAAGATTGGTCTGCCGTAGGCGATTTATGTCAGCGGCACCCGGCCTTTTTTATTGCCGTAGGTGATCCATTGGCATCAGGAATGTTTACCACACCAGGTGAATGTAGTGCCGACATCTATTGTGGAGAAGGCCAGGGATTGGGAAATCCGATGTCTTTTGGTGGTCCAGGACTGGGATTATTTGCCACACGGGAGAAGCATGTTCGCAAGATGCCCGGTCGGATAATCGGGGCTACTGAGGACGTGGAAGGCAAACCGGGCTTTGTGTTGGCGCTACAGACCCGGGAGCAGCATATCCGTCGTGAACGGGCCACAAGTAATATTTGTACTAATCAGGGATTGATGGCACTTTCAACGGCTGTATATTTAAGTCTGGTTGGCCAAGCTGGATATAAAAGAATTGCTGAATTATGTTTTCAGAAGAGCCATTACTGTGGTGATGAAATTGCTGGTATTTCCGGATTCAGCCTGGCTCATGACCGGGGTTATTTTAAGGAATTTGTTGTTCGATGTCCTGTTCCCGCCAAGGACTTGATCGTGGCGGCCCTTGATTCGGACTTACTGATTGGTAGTTCCTTGCCAAGTGATTCCAATCTGTTGAGGTTGGCGGTAACGGAAAAGCGTACCAGGGCCGATATTGATAAGCTGATTGAATTTTTAAAAGGCTACAGCCAGTGAAGGTTTACGATCAAATTATATCAACTGCCCGGGAGCGGGGGGGCGTCTACGCCATCCTGATCGATCCGGACCGTAAGAATGATACCTCACTGGAGGAAAAAGTCGAACAGGCCAATCAGGCCGGTGTTGATATTATTCTGGTGGGTGGCAGCTTGATGATGGACAGTCGTTGTCACGAACGGGTGGCCCGGATCAAGGCTGCTTCTCAGATCCCGGTGGTGTTCTTTCCTGGTGGTTTGAACCAGCTGAACAAGCATTATGACGCTATGTTGTTCATGAGTATTCTTTCTGGACGTAATCCCCATTATCTGATTGGTGAACAGGTATTGGCCGCACCAATTGTACATGATCTGGGTATTGAGACCATTCCAACCGGGTATTTATTATTCGACGGCGGTGCTTCATCGGCGGTACAGATTATGAGTAACACTACACCGCTCCCGTTGAATCGTCCTGACATTGCGGTTGCCCATGCCCTGGCGGCTCAATTCCTGGGAATGAAGATTGTCTATCTGGAAGCAGGCAGCGGTGCGGCTGAATCTGTCCCGGTTGAAACGGTGGCTGCCGTAACCGGTCATCTGGAAATACCGGTAATCGTTGGAGGTGGTATTCGTACTCCCGATGCGGCTCGGGAACGAATAGAGGTCGGCGCCAGTATGATTGTAACAGGTACTATTTTTGAAGATCAGTCGAATCCGGAATTAATGCGCGAATTTGCTTCCGCCGTACACATAAAAGAGTAAATCCATGTCCATTCAAGATATCATTAGTCAACAAATATCTGAAAGCGCCGCCACCAAGAAAAAAATGCTGGAGCAATGTACCAGCGATATTGCTGCCGCTGCAGAAATAATGATAGAAGCGGTTCAATCCGGCAAAAAGATATTATGGTGTGGGAACGGTGGCAGTGCCGCTGATTCGCAGCATTTGTCGGCTGAGCTGGTGGGAAAGCTGCGGCAGGTCAGAAAACCGATCGCATCCCTGGCCCTGACTACTGATACTTCCTTTCTGACGGCCTGGACGAATGATGTGGACTATCCTTCGATATTTTCCCGGCAGGTGGAAGCCATCGGGCAGACCGGCGACGTGCTGATCGGGATTTCCACCAGCGGAAACTCCCCCAATGTGCTCAAAGCCCTGGAATTGGCTGAAGAAAAGGGGCTGAGGACAATCGTATTGACCGGTGGTGAAGGCGGTAAAATGAAAGCGGGGGGAGATGTGGTTATAGTTATACCCAGCCCTGATACCCAAAGAATTCAAGAAGGACACATTCTAAGTGGGCATATCCTCTGCGATCTGGTCGAGCGTACTGTTCTGGACCAGAAATAGTGGATGAAAACCTATTTACATGATTATTTGACTGTTCTGCGGGTTGAGCGCAACCTGGCCCGAAATTCAATATCAGCCTACGAAAGAGATCTGAATCGCTACCTTGATTACCTGCAGGACGATGATGGATTAGAATTCCTGGATCAGATTAAACAGAAGCATATCCGGGGGTTTATTCGTCAATTGAATGACGCCTGTCTGGCACCGGCCAGTATCAATCGCATTTTCTCAGCCATCCGAACCTACCACTCATTTCTGACAACTGAAAATTATTGTCTGGAAAATCCGACCCAATTACTGGAAGCACCCCGCTTGCCCCGTAAGCTCCCGGATGTATTGACAATTGAAGAGGTCGATCGAATTCTCAATGCCATCGATCCGCAACAGCCGCTGGCAATTCGCGACCGGGCAATCCTGGAATGTCTGTATTCGGCCGGTTTGCGGGTAACTGAATTATGTGACCTGCTGTTAACCGGTGTTCTGATCGATGACCAGATGCTGCGGGTGATTGGTAAAGGTTCCAAGGAACGTTACGTACCGATCGGTGACCAGGCGCTGGAAATCCTGGATTTATACCTGAAACATACCCGGCCGGGACTATCCAGAAAAAATAAGAAGGCCGGATTCCTGTTTCTCAGCCGTAACGGGAAGCAACTGACACGTATGTCTGTCTGGAATATCCTGAAGCGCTGGGCTGACGAAGCCGGGATAAACAAGAAGGTAAGCCCACACACGCTGCGCCATTCGTTTGCAACCCATCTACTGGAAGGCGGTGCCGATCTGAGGGCCGTTCAGGAAATGCTGGGGCATGCGGATATCAGTACAACCCAGATATATACCCATCTTGATAAGGCCTATCTGAAAGAAGTACACAAAACATTTCACCCACGGTAGTCGCGAAGTGAGATGTAATGAGTAAATGGTAATTAGTAGTAAATTGAACAATGGTACATGTATCACAAATTATAGGAGTGGAAGCACAGGATTAGGGACAGTGTGATTTTTCCTGATTCCGAACATTATGGGATTAATAAGTCTAGATCCATCGGTACAGGTTATCCTGATTCCGGTAATAATATTCGCCTTGTCATTTCATGAATTCGCCCATGCCTGGGCTGCTTTCCGCCTTGGTGATCCAACGGCCCAGTCATATGGCCGTTTAACCTTAAATCCACTGGCACACCTGGACCCGATGGGGGCGATCGTCTTATACCTGGTGGGCGTTGGCTGGGCCAAACCGGTACCGGTTGATTACCGCTATCTGGCCAATCCGAAACGTGACCTGCTGTGGATATCGCTGGCTGGCCCTGCTTCAAATTTTCTGATGGCCCTGATCAGTGGATTGCTTTTAAGATTGTTATGGACAATGGGAATTGTAAGCAGTGGAGGTGTGATTACGACCGTTCTGGTCATGAGTCTGCAGATCAATCTGGTGCTGGGATTGTTCAATTTTATCCCTGTTCCGCCCCTGGATGGTTCCAAGGTACTGGCGGGATTGCTGCCACCGGGTAATGGGCGGTTTCTGTACAACCTGGAGATGTATGGTCCTCGAATCCTGTTTGCGGTTATTCTGATTGGTATGTTTATCGGTGTCTCCATTATATGGAAAATATTATCGCCTTTTCTATATTTTTTCATGAAAATATTTACTTTAGGCATGTTTTAATGAATGATCGGATAAAGTTCAGGAGAGTTTTACCGCGGCGGAAACCACAGCGCTCAATTTACTGGGCCATGGGGATGGTGATCGTGGTACTGATTCTGATCTATTTCCTGCGGGGTTTTTAAACACTTAACTGACGGGGAGTTGCTGTAATGGCTACCTTAGTAGAATGCGTTCCGAATTTCAGTGAAGGCCGTGACCTAGATAAAATCAACCAGATTACGGCGGTTATAAAATCTGTCGATGGGATTACTCTGCTCGATGTCGATCCTGGTGCCGATACCAATCGGACCGTGGTTACCTTTGTCGGGGCAATCGAAGCAGTAGAAGAGGCTGCCTTTCAAGCCATTAAAAAGGCAGCTGAAGTGATCGATATGCGTCAACACAGCGGTGCCCATGCCCGGATGGGGGCAACTGACGTGTGTCCTTTTATACCCGTCAGCGGATTAGGGATTCCCGAATGCGTCAAATTATCTGAAAGAGTGGGTAAACGGGTTGGACGTGAGCTGGATATTCCGGTCTATTTATACGAGCATTCCGCCCGGATTGAGGAACGCCGAAACCTGGCAGTGGTTCGTTCCGGTGAATATGAGGCACTGGCCGAGAAACTAACCCAACCACGTTGGAAACCTGATTTTGGGCCGGCTAAATTCAATTCGGTAGCCGGTGCCACAGTGATCGGCTGCCGGGAGTTCCTGATTGCCTATAATATAAATTTAAACACCCGTGATAACCGGTTGGCGACCGACATAGCTTTTGAATTACGTGAGAAAGGACGAAGCCACCGCCACCTGAATCCGGATTCACCAAATTTACTTGATGGGTCAATTGTTCGCTATTATGATGACTCTTATCCTTGTGCCTTTTGTGAATATGTTGGTAAAACTACCAGCGATATCGTCAAGCACAATAAAAAAGACCACGAATTCGACTTAGAAGCAAATTGGGCTGAATTTGAATACGATCCTAAAAAACTCAATCGGAAACCGGTCAAGAAACCAGGAATGTTCAAAGGTGTAAAGGCGGTTGGGTGGTATATCGATACCTACAAGCGGGCGCAGATTTCGATTAATTTCACCAATTACAAAGAATCGACCATTCATGATGTTTTCGATGCCGCCTGCCGGTTGGCCGAGGAGCGGGGAGCCAGGGTTACGGGCAGTGAACTGGTGGGATTGATTCCACTGGAAGCATTATTAATGGCCGGACGACATTACCTGCGCAAGCAGCGCAGGACAACCGGGGTGCCGGTTTCCGATCTGGTCGAAACGGCCGTTCAGTCACTGGGGCTGAACGATGTTGCACCCTTTTTACCAAATGAAAAAATAATTGATTATGCCGTGGCAGACAATGGCCAGCAACTGGTTGGTTTTTCGGTCAGGGATTTTATTTTTGAAACATCGACAAACAGCCCGGCCCCCGGGGGTGGAAGCGTTTCAGCTCTGGCAGGCAGCCTGGGAGCAGCGTTATCATCGATGGTGGCCGCCTTGACATATGAAAAGAAGGGTTTTGAAGCGGAACGCCCCGAAATGGAAATCCTCGGTGTGCAGGCCCAGACAATCCAGGACAGATTGATTCATCTGGTCGATGAGGATACTAATGCTTTCAATCGTGTCATGGTCGCCAATCGGCTTCCTGAAGATACGAGCGATGAAAAAGCCGTAAAGAAAGCCGAGGTTCTCGATGCTGCCAAATACGCGATTGAAATACCATTGGAAGTAGCCCAGCTATCTCTGGAAGTGATTAAACTGGCCCAAAAACTGGTAGCCAAAGGCAATCCCAATTCGGTCAGTGACGCCGGGGTAGCGGCGGAGGTTAGTGCAGCGGCAGTCAATGGTGCCTGTTTAAACGTCCTGATCAACCTGCCGGGTGTCTCAGGCGATGAAAAATATATCGGAAAGATGCAGAAGGAAGTTGGCAACCTGCTGACAGCGGCCAAAACTTACCGCCATACTATATTTACGGCTACCAAAAAGAAGATCGAAGGCTGATGGCCCCCAGAATCCAAGCACTTGATTTAGATTTACGTAACAAGATCGCTGCCGGAGAAGTTGTCGAACGTCCGGCCTCTGTGGTGAAGGAATTGGTAGAGAACAGTGTCGATGCGGGAGCCAGTAAAATCGAGGTAGTCGTCGAAATCGGCGGAGAACAGTTAATCCAGGTTGCCGATAACGGGGCTGGTATTCCCGGTGAAGATTTGCCGCTGGCCTTTGAGCGGTACACTACCAGCAAGATAGCCACCACCAGAGATTTATTCCAAATTAATACCCTTGGTTTCCGGGGTGAAGCGCTGGCCAGTATCGCCTCGGTTTCCGAAGCACGGATCGAGTCCCTGGACACCGATTCCGCTCAAGGCGTGGCGATGACAATCAGAAATGGCCGGCCTTCCCAGGTCCAACCGGCGGCAGCTACCCGAGGAACGGTCATAACGGTCAGGAATCTGTTTTATAATACCCCGGCCCGTCGAAAATTTCTGAAAACACCACGGACGGAGTTGCGGCATATTGTCAAAATGGTGCAAAGGTTCGGATTGGCACATCCTGATATTGCTTTCCGGCTGGTGGCTGATAGTAAAGAATTATTCAATCTGTCCGCCGAAGACTTGCCCGGCCGTATCCGGGCCGTATTCGATCCTACATATACTGATAATATCCAACCACTCGTATTTACCAAAGATGAGTTCTCAGTTGACGGATACTTAGGCAATCTGAATCTGGTGCGTTCAAGACCCGGGGAACAATACTTATTCTTGAATGGCCGTTATATCAAGGATCGTTTGTTGAACTCGGCAGTATATTCCGGTTATCAGTCCCTTACCAAACGGGGTGAATTCCCGTTTTTTGTACTGAACCTGTCAGTACCAACCGGACAGGTGGATGTGAATGTGCATCCGATGAAACTGGAAGTCCGTTTCAAAGATGAATGGCGGATTTATCATGTACTGAAATCAGCTGTTGAGGAAACGCTTTCAGCAGTCGAGGACACTATTCCTTCGATGGAGCGTCCATCGCAGCCATTTGAGATTGTGCCTGATTCCGGCCCGGTCCGTCCTCAATCATCGTCGCAAAGCGGATTTTCGTTTGATGCACCCACAGCGATGGATAATCACGGCCCGGGTTTTAAGTCCGGAGCGGGACTGGAACGGGCCAAGTCCTATGCCTCTTCACTGGCTGCCAGGGGTGAGGAAAATTCCGGTGTTGATGTTGAGAATATCTGGCAGGTTCATAATAAATACATCATTTCCCAGATCAACAGCGGACTGGTAATAATCGATCAGCATGTGGCTCACGAACGGGTATTGTTCGAGGAAGCCCTGGATGCTTTTGAAAAGCATACAATGGCAGCCCAAACCCTGCTGTTCCCGGAAGTATTGGAGTTTTCGCCGGATGAATACTCGGTATTGCTGGATGTTTTGCCGGCTTTGGAAAAAATCGGATTCCGCCTGAAAGAATTCGGCAAGCACACGGTAATGGTGGAGGCGGTTCCCTCGGTAATGGGCTGGGGGAACGAGAAAGGGGTCATCCGCGATATCATCGACCATTATCTGGAGCACAATAAGGAGCATAGCTCTTACCAGGAGGCGATTGCTGCTTCTTTTGCCTGCCATGCCGCCATTAAGGCTGGCGATCCGCTTTCCAGGGAAGAGATGCAGGCCCTGGTGAACCAGTTATTCGGTACGAAAAATCCTTATCATTGTCCCCACGGCCGGCCGGTGATTGTTCAGCTTACTCTGGCTGAACTGGATAAGCGCTTCGAACGCTAAATACCTTCAAGGTCACTTCCTCGAGACCTTGAAGGTTACGGTCAGATTATTGATCGTATAAACCATGAAATGGTTTGAAATATTTTATCCTTTTTATCCCACGACTGCTCAATAGGAGTCCCCGCGCGAAAGTCGTGGGCGTTTGCAGAAAAAATTGATCAATGTCGTATGGGCCCGACATGCCGTGCCCATATTAGATATTGTGATTTTACCAGTCCACCTGATGTTCCGGTACACCCTGGGCAATGGCGTATTTCTGGGCTTTACGCTTGGTGGCAGCATCTCCTTTGGAATACTTGAAAATCCTTCCTTGAAAAACCACATATTCATTGTCATTATCCGACAGGTTGGCGTACCAGCGCTCCATAATGGACAACGAAACCAGATCGGCTACCGCCGTCAAATCCTTTTCATTGCCTTCGATGTAAATGGCGGTCCAGGTTTGCGGCTGCCAGTCCACGGCCCGGTCGTCCACATCCCAGGTTTCCTGTCTGGTTACAGTGATTTGTGGATCAGAAAGCAGGTGTGAATCGGTGAGACTTTCAGCTATAAGGAGACCGGTGTACATATTATTTACCATTTCTTTAATATTCAAAATTAGAGTATCATTGCTATTTGTAGAACATATAATCCAAAATTCAACATTCATAATCCAGAATCCATTATTACATCCAATTCCCATCCCGCTGTAACTTCCGGCCATGTCCACAACGCATATTCGCAATTTTTGCATCATCGCCCATATCGATCACGGCAAGTCGACCCTGGCCGACCGCCTGCTGGAGGAGACCCACACCCTTTCACAAAAGGAGATGAAATCCCAGGTGCTGGACAGCATGGATCTGGAACGGGAGCGTGGAATTACAATCAAAAGCCACCCGATCCAGATGCATTACCGCCATACTAATAA
>CAYPJE010000035.1:0-32910 GCA_964410945.1 uncultured bacterium | reverse complement strand
TGACAATTTTTGCTGTCTGGGACCAGTCATCAGCTCCCAGAGTGGTGCTTAACACAACCAGAAGGATTAATAATAAGATGCTATTTACCGATAGGCTGATCTTCTTGTGGTTGGAAGATTGCGAATACAACATTGAAGATTCCCCCTTATATCTGGGATTAAACTAACAATACTAATAGTCAGATATTCGTCCTGACCAGTCCATAATCACCAGCCTCCCCGCTTAATGCATTTCTTGATAATGGATACCCTACTGACTTAACAAGCGAACAATTGGTTACTGCTGATCTACAGCGAATCTACCCTTAAACATATACTATTTCAAGTATAATTAGTAATTTGACGAAGCATTCAAATAATTAAAAAGCCCGTCACTTGTTGGTAACGGGCTTCTTAATTACAACAGGATTGCTGTTACAATCCCAACCTTCGCAGGGTCGGGTCAATCAGCCAGAGCCAGTCATCGAACAGGAATTCCAGCCGGATGGCCAGCAGGGCGATACGTCCCATGACGGTGTAACCGAAGGCGGCGCCAAAGGTTACCATCAGGACCCAGATACCGACCTTGGCGGTTTTGCCAACGACACCTTTATGCTCCACTGAGAAAAAGAAATACACCAGCGAAGCCAGGACGCCCAGTACCAGGATCGTATTCAAGATCGAATCCCAGAACATGAAACCATTGGTTGGGTCAACCACGATCATCGGTATAATGCTGTTGCGGATCTGGCTCAGGAAGTCGGCATGGATGAAGCCCAGCAGACGGATACCGGCGGTAGTACCGATAATAAATGCCAGGGGCCAACGACTGATCCAGGCACCCTTGGGTGACAGGCGCATGAGCAGCATGAAACCGAAAATCGTCGGGAATATATACAGCCATTCGGAATGGCCATTCAACCCGGGCATGGCCCAGGCTTTAACGAGTCCCGGCAGCAATTTACCCAGCAGATTCGGCACGATCACATCCCAGAAACCGACTGTCATCCAATAAGCGGCGGATACACCAACCACCACCGATTCGGCCAGTTTGTAGAAAGGATTATCACGATACAGGAATGAAAGGATGAAGATCGTGAACAGGGCGGCAACCCAGACACCGATCGAACGCCACAGGCTGAATTGATAATCGGTCTGATTTGGATCGGCAGCAACGGCAGCGGCATAATCGGCCGGGTTGGCCGATTCATACAGTGTCCAGTCAATCCGTTGATCATCAGGTACAGCGGCAATATCATAATCCAGGGCCGCATCCGTATTGGCATTGACCCAGTTAGTCTCTTCCGGCGTACCAACATTGACCATATTCACATCGACTGCCTTAACATAGACACTACCGGCACCGCGGAAAGCGGAATTCATTATTAGAACTAAAACGGCTACGACAAGCACGATAGTCCAGATAAGTTTATTCTGACTCATGACTGGACCTCCCGTTTTTTCTCTATGAAGAAGACCACGTTACCGATGATAATCAAAAGGATCATCAATAGGTGGGCCACCAGCTGGGGTCCCATCCGGCGGATGCCTTCCTGGTATTTCGGCTGGTCTTCAAGACCGTATTTTTCCACAACCAGTTTCTCATATTCAGCCGCACCCTTAATGGCGCCCAGCAGACCGGGCAACTGATCGGGAATGTAAGGATAGAGTAAGGGCGCCTGAACACCGGTACATCCCGCCACCAGCTTAATCTTGTCCGGGAAGGCGGTCACGGCGTACTGGACCCATTCCTTGGTACCGGCATACCCGGCACTGACATTGATCATCAGATCCATATCCTGGACGCTGGTAATTCCCTGGCACATGGGTATGTCGTCGAATGATGTACCCTGGGAATCGGTGGTGTAAAGCTCACGGAAATCGGTAACGATAACCTTGATCACACCTTCGTTACCGGACTTGAAGCCCAAGTTGACATAATCTTCGCCATAGACCATATCCGGGAAATCCTTTTTGATCACCGATTCGATTCTTTCGTCGATCATTTGGGGACCTACCGGCCAGAGGGCCATGTAATACATTTTCAGTCCTTTGGCGGCACAATGATAAGTGAACATGGTGGCCATGGGCCCCAGTTCGCCTTCGCTGGCCGGGTCAAAGTCAAATGACAGCAGTACTTTATCGCCTTCATTCAGATTGTCCACGGCATCGAAAACGGCCTGTGCCAGGTCGGTTTCCTTCTCCGGAAACTTAACCTGGAACAGAATCGGAATCGATACTGCCAGCAACATCAGCAGGAAAATCCAGCGGCGATCGAGGTTTTTCAGAAATTCATACATAACTTACTCCCCTCCACTGCCAAGATATGACCGGTCCACACCCAATAACACTTTAAGTGAAGTGGATGCGATTCCCAGAGCGATACCAATCATGATCGCCCGGTTACCGGCCGTGTTAAATACCTGCATAATCGTTACTGTCAGGTTCTCCAGCTTCAATCCACTGAGCCAGTCCGGCAGCCAGGCAGTCAGTACGACGCCGGCAAAAGTCCGTCCCAGCAGGATTATGAAGGCCGTACCCAACAGCAGGATAGCTTCAATATTTTTAGCGCGAAAGGCCCGGAAGGCCGCTGAGGCCACATAGAAGGCCAACATGGCAAACATGGTCGCTGTCAGGGGCTTGAATACGTATTCGTATAACCACCAGAAAGCGCTGCCCATTTCGCGATAACTTCCCGACCAGGCAAAATCAGGATACTGGATATTGGGATTGACACCAATTTTACCCAGTCCGACAAAGAGGGTGAACACAAAGGCAGCAATCGTTACTGCCGAGTAGCCCCAGCCGGTCTTCTGATCGGATATTTTCTGTAAATGAATTTTAAGCAGGTTACCGCCGCCCAGAATAAAGGCGATTGATGCCAGAACATCGAACCAGATAGCGGCTACCTCTCCCCAGCCCTGGGTACGGGGAATAAAATATGCTATAATCAGCACAAACCCACCCAGCGCGGTTATTAATAATGGAACTGTACGTTTCATCCGTTAACTCCTTAAGTGAGGATAACGCTTTTTAGATATTCTACGGCATCCAGCATGGCGGTCCCCAGACCGGAATCGACACCGGCAATAGTGGCAATGGTGAACATGGTAATACCGATCACCATGATTGCACCGACCAGGGCCTTGCCAACATCCTGCCCTTTCAGGCTGCCCAGCTGATCCGGTTCTCCGGAAAGATAAGCCGAAGCGGCGAAGAATTCCTCACCGATCAGGGTATAGTCGCAGGCGGCGACAAAGAAGGGCAACTGGGCCGGCATGGCCGTCCCGGCAACCTGGATGGCACCGATCGAATTACCTGTCTCTGCCAGGATCAATGATTCGGCAAAGAATGATCCCATGTAGAAACAGGCAGCCGGTTTTTCACGTACCATCATACCGGACAGATAAGCCACATAACCGAACTGTTCATCGGTAACATAGTAGATCAGGTCCTGGTTAAACGCGTCGGGTCGTCCGGCGGCCATAAAGGCGGCCTGAACCGTCTCCCGGGCTGTGGTCATAACCAGTGAACGGCTGGTGGGAACTTCCAGTTTGGCATCATATTCGGCGGCTGTTTTGGCAACCCGCGAAAGAACGGTGATACCGGCGATAGTTTGAATATCATTTATATCCTGGATACCAGGTATGAACAGAATCGAGCGGCCCATTTCGGTGGCGCGGCCTACGGCCTCATCAACGGCCTGCAGACCGGCAATTTTCCGGACCTTCAGGTCAATTCCACGACGGGCGATATTGATAAAATATATCACCGAACCACAGATCAAAAGGACGATCAGGCTGAGGTAAAACCGACCGCCGTCGAATCCCTGGCGGGTTGGTGATACCATAGCCGTTACTTCAGATGATGTTTCCACCCCGTCGGTATCGCGGGCAACAACTTTGAAAGCATATCCCTCACCACGGTCCAGCTTTTCAGCTGTGAAGTGATTTGAGCCAGGCAACAAAACTGTCAGGAATTTAAACTGGGTTTGCTGTGCTTCCAGTTCCAGTGCGGCGTTGGTTTCAGCGAGCGCTTCCTCCGCTGCTTTAGCACGGGCCGCCCTTAGTTGAGCCAGCAGTTCGGAATCGTCGTGTGCGATTCCTTCGGCATCAGCTTGAGCGAATATTTCTTCAGTTGCTGCAGCCTTGGCTGCATTGACAGAATTCGCCCGCCGGTCGGCACTGAGTTTGATGATCTCAGCTTCCGTTAAAGTGCGGTATATTTTGTAAGTTGCCAATGTTGTACCGTCATCCGCTGATATGTCCCAGCTGACATCAATCTGGCTTCCCCCGTCCCAGGGATGATCTTGTGCAACCACGTTGGTTGGCGGTGCCGGTCCTCCAGTCTGAGCCCAGACACCTGTGGCCAATACCAGCATGGCAATGACCAGTTTTGAAATGAAGGATAATTTCATATTACTCCTACTCTTCGATCAATTCCACGTTGGCACGTGGAATGGTGACTATTTCACCGGAATCAAATGCTACCTTCAACACCCGCGTCCTGGTACCCGAAGCTAACTGACGCGGTTCCGGTGGTAATTCATGAACTTTTCCGATTTTGCCAAAATATGGGTCACGAATAATACGTACGGGGTAGCCTATTTCCAATATACCGGTAGCATGCTCGGTAGCGGCGATTGCTTCCGGTACGGTTTCATCGGCTGGAATAATAATCGATGGACGAATTACTCCGGCCCGAATCTGGGTGGCACCCGTAATGGATGATTCGGCTCCATTTCTGGATTTCAAGAGATTGAAAGTACGTTCGGCCATGGCGATGTCGCCAAAACCTTCCGTAATTATCAACGTAATCCCCATTTTCTCAGACCCTGTGATTGCAACACCCAGGTCATACCCGAGGAAATTTTTAAGATCCTGGTCATCGATACCACCGGATACGACACCAGCGGCACCGATTTCAACGGCTTTCTTGATGGCTTCAGCCGTCATCCGTGCTCCACCGACGATGATTTTACCCTTCATATCGGGTGTAATCATTTCAGCGGTCAGCGGATTATGAATATCATCGGTGGCAATATGAATTTTCCCGAAAGTTTCACCACCGATACCGAAAATACCCTGAATGAAGGTACAATCGGATTCAATGACAACGCCCTGTTTCGGAATAACTTCAATCACCTCACCCGGTGCAAAGGCCAGTACCTGGACCGGATGGGGATCGCCCCTCAAAATGACCTGGCCGGTGATTTCGGAGATAGTCTCAACCTCACCGGCATCTTTACATTTACATGAATTCTTAAAGAAACCAAACATTCCTTTGGTTTCGGCAATCACATCACCTTCGACAAGTTTATCGCCAACTTTGACACACATGCACTCAGGTACGTCCCGTGGCGGCAGTGACAACAGATTGGATACATTTACCGGAATCACGTCGCCGGGCATGAATGTTTCGGCAACCACCTGTTCGGCGGTAACGATATCACCCTTTTTGACCAGAACCTTACCTTCAATCGGTAATACGCGACGGCGTTGAATTTTTGTTCTTTGGCTGACCTGCAGACCAGGTGAATAAGCATGGGCTTTTTCGCTGTTTTCCGCCTTCTTCTTATCATCTTCAGGCGGTAACTCAACCGGTGGGTAAAGTGACAGGCTGTCGATCCATTTTTCAACCAGTGTTTTACTCTCGGAATGTTCGGAAGGAATATTCAGTGGTCGTCCACGGCCATCGAGAATCAATCCCACTGTACCGCCCCGAACTTCACCGGTATGTTTCTTCCCGTTACCTTTGCCTGCATCGAATGTTTTCTCCGGTTCGATGGTTATCTGGGCACTTTCATCGATGCCCAATGGGAGCAGCTTGACATCGCCATAGGCAATAGTACCGCTTTCATTCAGTGTGTCACCGGAGATTGTGTAATTAAAACAATTCTTTCCTGGTTTGGTATGTCCGGCCGGGGCTACAACCGTACCAAGGTAGATCAGACAGTCACGGTCAAATACTTCCATAGCCGCCTGAGGATGTACCTGTGCAGCCACACCCAAATGGGGCATCATGAAGATACTGTCTTTGGCCAGTTTGGTGATACCTTCCGGCTGGAAAGCATCGATCAGCATCATGGCCGTCTGGTGCATGTTGGGAGCGTGCGAAAGGACACCGCCGGAAGCCACCAGCAGGTTCAGCTTCATGTTATTGACGATGGTCTGCCCGCCGGTCTCCTGACTGAACGTGTCACCAACCGTCCGCTGCTGCTGAACACCCTTCAGAGTAGTTGCGAATTCTTTATGCTGTTTATAGGCCAGCCGCAATGCCTCCCGGGCTACGGCCTGTTCAAAAATCAGTGCTTCCATGGATTGGGGAATGGTTGTCGGGCGGATCATCTTGTTCTTGACCCGGTTGCGAAGTTCCCGTTCATCCATATCCAGATGGACCCAGCGCAGGATATACGGCATGGTTGCTTCGGCACAAACGTTGGAAATCGAATAGCTCATTCCCAGGTTGGCACTTACGGTACGGTTGAAAGTACCGTCGAAAACTGAAAATACGTCGGTTGTGGCACCACCGATGTCAACACCAACCACATTGATGCCCTGTTTCTCGGCAATGGTCTGCAGAATATTACCAACCGCACCGGGTGTTGGCATAATATCGGCGTCGGTCCACCCCATCAGCTTGTTATAGCCGGGAGCGTGGGCCATTACGTGTTCCAGGAACAGGTCATGGATCGAATCGCGGGCTGGTTCCAGGTTCTCCTGCTCCAGTGTGGGACGTAAATTATCGACTATAGTCAATTCAAATTCATCTTTGAATAATTCCCGGATATTATCCTGGGCTTTATTATTCCCGGCATAGATTATCGGCAGTTGATATTGAGCCCCGAATCGCGGCTGGGGTTTGGCCGGGGCGATCAGCTCGGCAATCTGCATGATATGGGTCATGGTACCACCATCGGTTCCACCGGACAATAACATCATATCGGGTCGTAATTCACGAATACGCTGAATCTGATCGTGGGGTTTACGCCTGTCGTTGGAAGCGATAACATCCATGACAATAGCACCGGCTCCCAGGGCAGCACGCTTGGCACTGGCGGCCGTCATCTCGGCAATTACACCAGCCACCATCATTTGCAAGCCGCCACCGGCACTGGAAGTGGAAATATAGAGATCGCAGCCATCTTTATCATTGACAGGCTGGATGATCTTTCTATCTTCATTGATCAATTTACGGCCGGCCAGTTCGGCTACTTCAGTCACAGAATTGATCACACCAACAGTAACATCGGCGAAGGGTTCCTCAACAGTCGAGGGGGCCTCGCCACGATGGGTCTGGCGGAAAACGCCATCGACTTTTTGGATTAGAATTGCTTTCGTTGTAGTACTACCACAGTCGGTAGCTAATATAATATTAATTTTATCAAGATCTTTTGCACTCATCATTCACTCTTTTCATCAGTTAAATCGGCAGGAGTAATTGCTTCGACACTTGCTGGTGAAGAATCCTGTTTTTCATTTTTAATATGTAAATCTTCGAAATATTCGATCCGACGACAAAGATAATCGACGCTGTTGCGCTGTTCCAGGAATGCAGTGAATACCTTATATGATTCGGCATTCAAAACAGTAGTTACGATCGGTTGGAAAAAATGCAATACCTGCGAACCGAGGTAATTCAAGGGACGAAATGTTTCCAGGAATATCAGGGCTGGTGTTGTCATATGCCGGCGGGCAACTTCTTCACAGACACGATCGACAATTGCTTTTTGCTCTGTGTTAAGTTCCAGAGGTTTATCAGATTCAACCGCAAAAGCGTCTTTCAGCCATTTTTTCATTTTTCTGTTGTAGAAATCCGGTCTTCTATTACTTTAATTGCCGCGTCTTTTTCAACCGCAAAATATAGATGCATTCCCCTATAATAATCCAGCCGTGATGGACGGCGGCGAGTTGACAGGTAGCCTCCATACCGGTCATGTTGGAAACGCCGGATATCGGCCCATTCCAGATATTTTTTCTTTAATGGGTAAATGGCCTGGATCCCTTTGGCATCGATCTTAAAAGTACTTTTAAAGAAAAAACGGTTCAGGGTAAGCACCATAAATAACAGGCAAAAGATCGCCCAGGACCAACTGCCAAAAGAAAAGAAAATCAGTACGGAAAGAACAAGTATTGTTGTTATGGCAAATATCAATTTCCGACGATTGTTACGGGCTGGTTGCGCGGTCCATGAATATTCTTGAGATTTAGGATCAGCGCTCATATAGTCGGCGATTGTATTATAAAATACCGTGGGAGAAATGTAGATACAGCAATGATAATGACCCGGCAAAAATCAGTGAATCAAAGCGGTCGAATACACCACCATGGGCCATAAGCAGAGCACCTGAATCCTTTACCCCCATATCCCGCTTAACCAGTGATTGGGCAAAATCCCCGGCTTGACCGAATACTCCGGTTATCAGTGCCAGAATGGTTACATCCAGCCAGTTAAACGGACCGCCAAGAAAACCAGTCTTATACAATACGCCGTAGGTTAGAAGGGCGCCCACTACCCCACCTATGCATCCTACCACCGTTTTTTTTGGACTCACCCGCTCCAGCATTTTTTTATTACCCCAGAGTTTGCCAAAAGTGTAGGCGGCCGAATCACAGATCCAGACCGAGATAAAGACCGAATAAGTGAGATGTGAGCCAACGGCCGAATCCCAGTTTCTTAAAACTATCAGGCTTCCCAGGAGAACAGGAATGTAAATTATACCGGAAATTGTGATTGCTATGTTTTTTGTTGGCTCAGGTTTATTTCGTAACATTTCCACTAACAGGGTAACTATAATTATTACCATCAGGCCTAATATTAAATGATGTGCACTGGCTGCATCCCAACGGGAATAGACCAACGCAACATAAACAGTAGCCAGCAATCCAATCCATTTGACCGGTTTATTCTGTTTTTCCGTGCTGATGGTATAAAATTCCCAGACGGCAATCAGCATGACCAGCGTCATGAAAACGGTGAAATATATATCACCTAACCAGATCAGCAGGAGTATCCCTGGTATTCCCAGAACATTTACTAGCAATCTATTGACGAATGTATCTTTCATATCTGCTGTTAAAACGGTTTGAAAATTAAACCTCGTTCACAAGCAATACAACTGGCATTAAAGCGGTTATACAGAACATTATTATGCCAAACAAACCACAAATGTTGTTAATTGATTGTAATTCTGTTTCTCCCGGTATCTTTGGATTTGTACAATCGTTGATCGGCAATCTTCAACAAGTCATCTATTTTTATGCCATCTGATTCAAAATCGGGGAGATCCACAATGCCGGCACTGAAAGTAAACTGTATCAAATCAGACTCGAACTGATATTCCGATTCATAGATTTCATCCTTTATCCTGGACAGAATCGTATTGGCGGTTTTCTTATCGCAATCGAAAAACAGGATAGTGAATTCTTCTCCGCCAAACCGGGCTACAACATCGTATTGCCGGACCCGGTTCATTAAAATTTCTGAAAATACCTGCAGTATATAATCACCTGCCAAATGACCAAATGTGTCATTTACCAGTTTGAATTTATCCAAATCGATCAGAGCGATAGAAATATTTCGTTTGTTCCGGCGGGCATACGCCAGTTGATTGTCCAGGGCAGAATAAAAATAACGGCGATTATACAATTTTGTCAACGGATCGGTCATGGTCTGTCGGCGAAGTTCTATTTCTTTTTCCTTCTTTCTCAGTGCCACCTTGATTCGTGCTATTAATTCCAGTTTGTCAAAGGGTTTCTTGATATAATCACTGCCCCCGATCTCTAACCCGGTGGATACATCCTCCCCGGAAGTTTTGGCTGATATAAAAAGGACAGGTATATCCATTGTGCGGGCATTCTGGCTTAAATCCGATACAGTCTCGAAACCATCGTTCCCCGGCATCATCACATCCATTAGAATCAGATCGGGCAGTTTATCATTAAGAATCTGCCACATTTCGCTGGCATTAGAACAGGGAATAACCGTATAGTCCCGCAGGATTTTCCCAATCAGAAATAAATGTGATGGCTCGTCATCGACGGCAAGGATCACTTTTTTATCCATTTCCATTATTCAGCTTAACTCCCCAAAGAATTTTCCAAAAGTCTCTCATAGCATAATTTGTCGAATAGAACTGACACAGAGATGCCGATTATAACACACAGCAGATTGAGATTCAATTCATTTTGGACTTAGATCCGTGTATTTCAGATACCAGATAAATAATTGTATATCACTTAGTCTGGCATGATCGTTGTATCTATTTTCCTCTGGATACAACGCAGAAATGTCAATCAATTTAAATATCGGCTCAGAAGACCGGAAAAAGGTTGCTGTTATCAGCCACGAGCGGTCAGGTACGCATTTTTTGATGAATACAATGGCATTGAATTTTGGATATCTTTCCAATCCATGGTGGAATTTCGATTTTGAGCTAGGCATCAACTTCCATTCACCGTCCACTATCCTGCAATATATTCAATTAGCCCATGATAAGCCGATATTGAATATTCTGAAATCACATCATCCGATCGGGATATACGCTGATATAATGGAATATATGAGCAGTCAGTTCTTCATTCTTTACATTCATCGTGATCCGGCAGCCACCCTGCGCAGTAACCGTAGATTGATCGAAAGTTTCCGGTTAAAGGGCTGGGATGAAGGACCTCTGTCACAGAATTTAAGTGAATTCTTAAGACTGGAACCCAGCGGTAGCATGCTACGCTATCAGAAAATGCAGGAAGCCAGTATGGTGCATCGATGGCATTCACATGTATCAGGCTGGCTTGATTATGAGTCAATCTACCCCGACCGGATACATACCATCAGTTACCGTGACTTAAATGACAGTTTTGTGGAAACAGTTAAAAAACTATCGGCTGACCTGGATTTGAGGTTGCCTGTTGAAATACGCCGTCCGGAGCGTGATAAGAATGTAATCTCATCTAACGCAACCTACGATGAACAAAATGAGGAAAATATTTCAGCTTCGGATTTGGACTTTATCAGAGAAGTTGCCGGTCCTCTGTTAGACAGGCTCGGGTATAATAATTACTAACCCGAGAAAATATCGATAGCGTTCCTTACCATATCGACCTTAAGCGGCGTGCTGCCAGTCAGTTCTCCGTCTACATCGAGCAGATCATCCTCATCCGGAATCAATTCAAAATGGCTGGCCTGATAATAATCGACCAGGTCGGACTGGATATGAGAACCATCAAACACCTGCGGAAACAGTTTCAGCATCTGCATCCGGGTGGCACTTTTGACGACAATAATGTCCATTTTTCCGTCATCAAGCACTGCCTTGGGAGCCATCTTCATTCCGACACCGGTGTAGGGCGTGTTGCATGTTATCAGAAAAGAGACTTCCCCGTTGAAAGACTGGTCATCGATTACCAGCCGTGCGCTGCGGGATTTCAGCCTAATTAATTCGATCACAGTAGACAAATTATACCGTTGTTTCGGCCACCAGCGAAAACGTTCGGCGGTTTCATTGATGGCGGTAACCAGCCCCCAGCCGATGATGTTGAAGGAGTACATTATTTCGTCTCCCATCCGCATCCGGGCCACATCCACACTCATTGTTTTGCCACTCAATACCCGATTGACGGCATCCACGGGATCGGTACAACCCAAACCCCAGAGAAAGGAATTTCCACTGCCACCGGGGATCAGGCCCAGTGGTATCAATTTACCATCAGGACGAGTCAACAAGCCGTTGATGGCTTCGTGCGCGGTTCCATCGCCACCCAGAGTGCAGACACCATCATAATTGTCAAAGTCCATATACTGCAGGATTTCGCGGGCATGTAATGCCCAGGAGGTTTCATGGATCATCAATTCGGCACCGGCAGACTCAAAAACCGGTTTTATTTTATTGATGATATCGATTATATTTTTTGCACCACCCTCGGGATTAGCGATTAAATAATATCTTTTATTACCCATAACTCCCTCTCCTTTGCCCGGTTCAATCATGCTTCATATATTTATTGTCACCAACTTCGATAATTTCAATTTTGACTTTGGTTGTACCCTGGTTTACAAAATCCAACTTCACCGCCGCTCCATAGGAGCAATCCAGTATCCTGCCCTTTACATAAGGACCACGATCGTTGATACGCAATATGAGTGAGGTGTCATTCTCGAGATTGGTCACACGCACGACAGTATTCAGGGGCAATGTCTTATGTGCGGCTGTCAGGCCATACATATCGTATATTTCTCCGTTGGCAGTCAATTTTCCATGAAAATCCTTACCGTAATAGGAACTGACACCGTAGATCACTTTCCGTGCTCCTTTGGGACGTGCCGAAGATGAATTCCCTGCCGGGCCTTGTCCAGCCCCATAACGCGGCGATGATGAACAACCTGCCCAGAAGACAGTGATTATCAGAATGAGTAATATTTTTCTCATGATCTGAATTTTATCACTTCCCCAACCAGGTTACCGATATCCCTGACCGCATTTACTGCACAATATTCCTTCAAATCGGATACTATATCCGGCCCGATCCCGGGATTCCTGAAATTGGCGGTACCAATCTGAATGGCGCAAGCTCCAGCCAGCATGAATTCTATTACATCAGCGGCATTGGTAATCCCTCCGATACCGATGATCGGAATCGAAAGCGCCTGATACAGTTTGTTAACCTTAGCCAGTGCCACCGGTTTGATGGCCGGACCTGACAACCCTCCATATGTAGTATAGATATTACTTTTCCTGGTAATATGATCGATACTCATTCCAACCAGGGTGTTAATTGCCGAAACAGCGTCCGCACCGGCATTCTGAGCCGCTTTACCAATTGCAGTAATATCGGTCACGTTTGGGCTCAGTTTCATTATCAGCATGCGATCAGTCAAACCGCGTAACTGTTCAGTCAAACGGGCGGTGTGTTCGGCGTTGACGCCAAACTCCATCCCACCTTCTTTAACGTTGGGACAGGAAATATTGATCTCATATCCGGTTATATTACTTGAGACTGCCTCCATTTTTTTCAGGACCGCTGTATACTCGTCAAAAGTTGAGCCGGCAATATTCATGAGTATCGGAACAGATAATTGGTCGTAGATTGGCAGCATTTCACTGATATATCGATCCACACCCATATTGGCTAATCCAATGGAGTTGATCATCCCGCCGGTGGTTTCTACTATGCGCGGTGGAGGATTTCCTTCCCGTGGGTAAAGAGTAATGGACTTAGTAACAATTGCGCCTAATTTACCGATATCAACTAAATCTTCGACATCAGTGCCGTAACCGAAAGTACCCGAAGCAACAAATACCGGATTCTTAAAACATACTTTCCCTAATTTTACCGAAAGGTCAACCAAAGTGGATTTCCTCTGCGTTATAAACCGGTCCTTCCTTGCATACCAGGCTGTATTTGGCATGATAGGTATGCAGTTCAGATGAATGATTTGATTTTTTTATCACACATCCCTGGCAGATACCGATGCCACAAGCCATGTAGCTCTCAACAGACAGCTGAGCGGGAATCCGGTTTGCCAATGAATATTCTTGAATTGCCATAAGCATTGGTTTGGGGCCACAGGCGTATATGGTTGGATCATTGCTGGATGAAACGATTTTTTCCAACCTTCCCATAACTGTCCCATGATCACCGATTGACCCATCATCAGTGGTTAAATATATATGACTGGCATGGTCGTTTGGGAGGAAATGTTCGCCTGCAGTCCGTGCGCCGATTATCAGATTATTGTATATGCCTGAATTATCACAATGATTTTTAAACCATAAAACCGGTGCCAGTCCAACACCGCCACCGACAATGATCGCTTCCGAGTGCTGGTCGGGCAGATCAAAAGTATTGCCCAGCGGACCGGTAATTGAAATACGATCACCCGTGATCAGCCTGGTTAGGCTTTTAGTTGCAGAGCCAAAGGTTTTATAGATGATTGATAATTTATCGCCATCAATATCGGCAATACTCATTGGGCGACGAAGGGGACGCTCCCACCCTTCATCAATCAGTATTTCAATAAACTGGCCGGGCCCGGTTGCCTGATTGGTAATTCCGGGAGCTTCGAAATCCAACTTCCACAGATTATCAGCTAATTTACGGTTGGCGAGGACTTTGCAGACTTCAATTTTCATTGGTACCTGTAGTATCGCTGGGAATGATTGTTTCGGTGTTGAATATTGCAAACAGGCTTTTGTACCGGTCGTTCGAAAGTGTTGCCTGTTCACTCTCGGGATAGTTGTCTTTCAACCAGGAATAATAGTGAAAGGCACTATCAGCGTTATTGTCGGTATAATCATAATGATGAGCCAGGAATAAGGCTGCTTTTGCCGGTATGTTGGAGGTATCGGCCAAGGTTAAGATTGATTTATATTTCAATAATGCAGCGCCCATGTCGGTTTCCCAAAGTTGTTCACCAGCAACTAACAAGTCCAGGGTTGGGGGTGATTCCGGAGCGATATTTGCCTTTTCCTTTATGTATTGGGCGTATTCACTTTGCGGATACAGCCTGAAGAGCTGGTCCTTGAAATCAGTGGCAGCTGACGAATCTAAACTATTCAATAGCACCTGATGCATCGTAAACAATGCTTTGGGATGAAAATCTGTGTCATCGTAGTTCTCGATGATAAGGTTTAACAATACTTTGGCCGAATCCAGATTTCGAAAGGCATTATATTCTATCAGTGCCAGTTCATAATAGTTTTCAGCCATGCTGTTAAAAATTCTTATTGTATCGACAACGGCGGTTTCGGCCACATTAATAGAATCGGATTCGGGTATACTTTCTTCAAAAAGGTTATCAAGTTCCACCGACAGATCATTGATCGATTTCCACAATTCCTCATAACGCATGATACTTTTAATATGGACACGTGCTTTGTCCCGGAAGGGATTCTTATTGATTTCTTTCATCGAGCGGTCAAAGAAAATCTTGGCTGTATCAACCTTGTGATAATTCAATAATTGAATCTGTCCCAACATAAACAATGCTTCCGCCGATCCTGCGGTTCGGGGGTAGTCAGTGGTTATATCTACTAATATCGGCTCAGCCACTGATATTTCATCGTTATCATAATGATACTTCCCAATTTCCAGTATAGCGCTGCTGAAATCGTTACGGAATTCATCATTCTCCAGCATTTCCTTGACCAGCGACTCAACTTTTCTGTAATCACCCATCAGTCGATGTATGCGTATTATTTCAAGGCTTGCTTCGGAAATTCTGGTCTTTGAAACGGAATTCTTTAATACTTGTTTGAAGGCCCGCAGGGCATGTTTGTAATCACCATCAGCCTTAGCCAGGAAGGCTATTTCATAGTATATCTGTCCCCGTTCCCCGGCATCGTCAGTCAGTTCGGCGGCTAGTTCCAATTCCTGATAGGCCGTGTTACGCATGTTTTCATCCAGCATTATAGCTGCGCGTGCCAGATAGATACGCGCTTTGAAGTCACGGCTGCCGATGGTGCTGATCAGGTCGTTCAGATCATCAAGAGCGGCCTGGGGTTTGCTCTGTTTTGATTTGCAGAGTGCCAGCCAGAACTGTGCCTCACTTCCGTATTCAACCGGATTTTCAGATTCCAGAGTCCGGAAAACTATCTCAGCCTTTTTGATTTCACCACGATAGAAACGGGAAATCCCGGACAACAGGATTGCTTCATATTTATACTTGGAATCCGGATATTTTGCTAAAACCTTTTCACATTTCTCAATTACAATTTTGTAATTATTCAATGTTTCTTTAGGTAGCCGTTCCCCGATGTTTTCCAGTCTTTGGTTTTCCGCTTCTTTGAAATACTGCTGCGCATTATAGAAAGTGTTGAAATAGGCACAACCGGTAAATAAAACTAATATCAGAAAAATACTAAGCAGATATTCATGGGTATTGTAAGCTCGTTTCAATTGTATCATTTCGATGGATGAAATTTAATCGGGAATTTTATTGTAAAAATACTATTATTAAAGTGATTGGTTCCAGAGTCAGGTTGATTGATCAGGAATCGCGAGTCATTGGATAAAATTCTCGGGCCGTGTCTGTTTCATAACGTTTGATATTATGCGATATGCGACCACTTAAATCATCGCGGACACATTTTGCCGAAACTTTGATTGCGTTACAGACGGCTTTAGCATTGGAACGGCCATGGGCGATAATTACTATTTTCTCAAAGCCCAGCAAAGGTGCCCCGCCATATTCGGAATAATCGGTCACTTCTGTCAGGGCTCGTAAACCTTTGGATAGCATCATCAGTCCGATCTTCCAGGTAAATTTGGCCTTGAAGGCGATTTTCATCAGGTGACTGATTGTCTTGGCGGCTCCTTCAAGGGTCTTGATAACCGTGTTCCCGACAAAACCTTCGGTAACGACTACATCGACAATACCGCGCATCAGATCCTTACCCTCAATATTGCCATAGAAATTAATTCCCGGTGCTTTCTTCAGCATCTGGTAGGCCAGCTTCATTTTCTCGCCGCCCTTGGATTCTTCCTCCCCAATGTTAAGTAGGGCCACTACCGGTTCTTCCACATCTCTGATCTCGGAGACATAGGCGGCCCCCATCAGGGCAAATTGAACCAGCTCTTCTGACGAACAATGGACATTAGCACCTACATCCAGCATCAGGGCCAGAAAATCGTTGCGTTTCAATTCATTCAAAGTCGGATATACAGTAGCAATTGCTGTCCGGCGTACACCATAGATGCGGGGAACATGCTTGGCCGCTGACATTACAACAGAGCCGGTGCTGCCAGCGGATACCATTGCATCCGCCTGTCCGGAAGCTAGGATTTTAGCAGATTGTACGATAGAAGAATCGCTTTTTCCTTCCACAGCATCATGTGGTGAATCATCCATTGTGATTTCTTCTGTGGTAGGGTGAATCGATATTGAGCCGTCCGGATACTTGTGCTGTCTTAATTCGGATTCTATTTTTTCCTGATCACCAACCAGGATGATCCTGATAGGTTCGCGTTTAGTGGCTTTTACGGCACCCTTGACAATTGCTTCCGGGCCTTTGTCCCCTCCCATCGCATCGACAGCTATTGTGATTACATTCATTTTGCTTTCTCGGTATTTTGGATCAGTTGCAGGAGTTTCGGAATAACTATTACATCCTCTAACCAACGATAATTTTAGGATTACCTCCAGTATTCCGGACCGATCCTGACATCCGGAAATTAATAATAAATAAGGTAAATGTTTTGCTTACTTTATCAGGCCTGAAAATATTCAGGGTATTCGACCAGCACCTGATCGACAATCCACTTAACAACAATGGCATCATCCAAAAATCCCAAGCCGGATACACTGTCAGGTATTTCATCATCCGGATCATAAAAGTACTGCAACGCAAATACTATTTTACGCTTTACATCATCACCCAGATCAGGGACATTCCTAAGAACCATGATTAAGCGCGATACATCCTTCAGCAAGTCAGCCTGAAGTGTGGTGATAGTCGTGCCACTAAGCAGCCGATCCACTTTCCCGGGAATATTTTCCAGCAATTTATTAATCAGTGAAAGATCGATCTGGGCTATTTTGCGTTCGTACCTTAAAATATCTTCAGGTGTTAACTTGAAACTGACTGATTTCATAATATCTCGATTTGATTGTGCAAAACTCTGGTAGAATTATATCGTTGTCAGGGCCTCAAGATCGACATTCTTTCTTACCAGCTCGGTTAATAATTCGATCTTTGCTGTTTCCTTGGCTTTAATCAACGGCACAATTTCATCAATCTTTTTTGCCGTTTGGTAAGTATCACCGGCCACCATCAGCAATGGGATATTCTCATTTCCGGCACGAGCAATCAAATTGGCCGGTGGCAGGATATTATTTGTCAGAACTACGCCCTTGCTATGTGTATCCATTGCCGCAAGGATCATATCGCTGCGATCACCACTGGTGATGATCAATTTATGTTCCTTCTTGAATTTTTGGACCCGCGATACAGCATCCGCACCCATTGCACCGACAAAGACGTTTTTGACAATATTTTCCATCCCTTTTTCACCGGACAGAATCTTGGCAAATAAAACATCGGCAATAAAACTGACAGAAGGATAGGTTAATTGGCTCTGAAATGGCAGAACGCCCAGTACCTTAACACCCAGTTCGTTGAAGTAACCCAGGTAGTTGGTATTGAATTCTTCCACATCACGGACCTTATTGATCACAACTCCGGCAAAATCAATATCATTCAGGTTAATATAGCGTTTCAGGAAAATGGCATCATCCAGAATCTGGTCGTTATCGCCACTAAGAACAGTTATCAGTTTACCGTTGACATTTTTTGTTATCGTCAAAGCATCCAGATGAACGGAAATGGCCTGTGGCAGTTCACCACAGGTTTCTACAATCAGAATATCCTTGTCTTTGCCGGTATTGTTTGCCATATCGGCGAGTTTTTCAGCCGCACCGGATTCATCATACATGTAACGCAACTTGGAATGGTCAAAACCAATACTCATATCTTCGGCCGGATCAGCAATATTGAATATGCTGGTCATCAGGGCGGCATCATAATCCCACAATCTTTTTTTCCGGTATAGCAGACGATCGCCGAAGGGTTTCATATAGCCGATATTTTTGCCCAGGGCTTTTCCAAGGCCAACGATAAAGCTTGTTTTTCCAGCATCTTTATGAATTGATGTAATTATAAGTCTAGGCATTGTTTTCACCTTCTTCAGATTTTGATAATAATACGCGCACATCCACCGTTTTTACCCCCTGGCCTTCGTCATAGACCATCAGCGGGTTGATTTCAATATCGGTGATTTGACGGCAGTTCCTAATTATTGTACCCAATTTAAAGATCGTATCGACGATCCCTTCAATTTCCTTCCGGGCTTCCCCCCGCACTCCCAATAGCAGCGGATAAGATCTGATTTCTTTAATCATCGTACGAACCTCAGCCCTGCTGAGCGGTAATGAGCGGAAGGAGACATCCTTCATTACTTCCACATAAATGCCACCCAGTCCGAACATCATTATCGGCCCGAAAACCTTGTCGCGCATGGCCCCGATGATAACTTCTGTCCCGGGTTTGACCTGCTCGACAATTTCAACGCCATCTATCCGGGCCTCGGGCTGGCTTGATTTGCAGTTATGCATTATGGTCTGATAGGCATCCAGAATTTCTTCTTTGTTGTCCAGATCGAGCAAAACGCCGCCAACATCGCTTTTATGTAAAATATCGCGTGAAACCACTTTCATTACAACCGGGTAACCGATGTCCTCAGCCAGGTTAACCGCACTCTGAATATCTTTTGCGATACCATTGCGGGGTGCCGAAAGTCCGGCGGCATTCAGTAATGCTTCACCCTCATGGGCCAGCAGAAACTGTCGTTCATCAACCAGGGCGTCTTCAACAATCTTGTCGATTGCTGCAATGTCCACCATTTTATCGTCGGTGATCTTTTCTTCGGAAGCACGTCTTTTATTAAAAGAATATAATGTTCCCAAACAGGAAGTCGCATTATAGACATCACGGTAAACCGGTATATTCTTTTTAGTCAGTGCGGCGATACTGGTCTCGGTCTTTTCACCACCAAACAGGGCAAACAGAACCGGTTTCCCTGCCTCCTGATATTTTTTATAGCTATCTTCGATGACGCTCGTCAACTGATCGGCCGTCATCATTGCAGTTTCGCAATAGAGAGCCAGAACACCATTGATATAATCATCCTTGCGGGCCACGTTAAGGGCATGAATGTACTCATCGGCTGAAGCTTCACCGGTCAGATCAATGGGATTTTTTGTCGAGCCAAAACCGTGGGTTACGGCTTCAAACTGATTTTTCAGATGCTGTGTATCATCGTACAGTTTCACATTGTATTTTTCACAAGCATCCGTTGCCAGGACACCGACACCACCGCCATTGGTAATGATCACTGTGTTTTCGCCACCGGGAGCCGGCGCATTGCTCAGGTAATTGCACCATTCCAACGCTTCATCGACACTTTCAGCCCGTAAAACTCCGCACTGGCGCATGATGGCATCGAATATTTTATCAGATCCGGCCAGTGAACCGGTATGCGAAGCAGCGGCGATTGCACCACGCTTGGACCGGCCGGATTTGATAACCACCACTGGTTTAATCTTAGTTGCAGCGGTCAGTGCCTCGACCAGTCGCTCACCTTTTTGAATACCTTCGATATAAATCAGGATAATTTTTGTGTCATCCTGTTTGACCAGGTATTCCATCAGATCAGCTTCATCTATATCCGATTTGTTTCCAACGGAAATAATGGCCGACAGACCGATATTTTGCACTGCTGTTTTACCGATCATGGCGATGCCCAATGCACCACTCTGAGTTATAATAGCGACATTCCCTTTTTGAATATCGCGGGGACCAAAGGTAGCATTCAACGAAACACGGGCCGAGTAATGCCCGAAGATATTGGGCCCCAGTACTCGCATACCGTTTTTGCGCGCGAAACTCGCCAGCCAGCGTTCTTCCTCGAGATTCCCGATTTCAGAAAATCCTGAAGAAACTACACTTAAATGTTTTACTCCCGCCGAAGCACACATCTTAACGGCTGTTTTGATTGCTTTGGCTGGCACGGCTATTGTCGCAACATCGATTGAGTCGTCTATATCATTCAGGTCTTTATAGATTTTCAACCCCAGAATTTCACCGCCTTTGGGATTGACTGGATATATCTTGCCGGTATATCCGGCTTCAATGATATTTCTTACCAGTACATGACCGATTTTACCCGGATTTTCCGAGGTGCCAATTACAGCAATCGATCGTGGTTCAAACAGATGTCTAATATCCGGTTTTTCCATCATCATACACTATCCCGGAACATCATTTTCATTTCATGTACTCCTTCTTCACTGCGTCGCTCAATATCGAAACCCATGCTCTCGAATAGATGCAGCATGGGAATATTTGTTTTGAGTACTTCGGCTGTAAATCCTAGTAATCCTTGCCGCTTGGCAAGGAGTGTTAAATAATTCAGCAGCTCACGCCCAATCCCCAGATTCTGGTGATCGTCGCGAACCACGAAAGCTATATCTCCCGTATGGGTTGTTTCGACAATACCATACTGTCCCATACCTACCATTACGTCCTTATCATCTTCCTTGACGAAAGCCAGTACAACAATCTCACGATTATAATCGATAACAACAAAATCCTGTAAGCGTTCATGCGGCATGTCTTTCCGCTCGGAAATAAACCGACGGTACATACTGTTATCCGACAAAGAATAGAAAAAATCTTTTAATAAAGGCTCATCACTGATTTTGACCGGTCGAAAAAATACTTCAGTACCCTTACCGGTTTTCCGATACGCCTCCAGATGATCGGGATATTCGCCGGCTTTACCGGCAATGAAAGCCTGGTCACGGTAAATAAGAAAACGCTTTTTGGCTTCCCGGATAAGCTGCGGGCGAAATTTCGGGTGGGCAATGGCAATCAGATCCATAGCCCTTTCACGGATATTCTTTCCGTGCAGGTAGGCAATTCCATATTCGGTGACCACATAATGAATATCACCGCGGTTCAATGTAACTCCGGCTCCTTCCTTTAGAAATGGAACGATCCTTGAGACAGAATCACCTTCGGCGGTCGAAGGCAGGGTCAATATTGTTTTTCCATGTTTGGCCAGAACTGCCCCCCGCATGAAATCGGCCTGTCCTCCGATACCGCTGTAAAATGTGCTTCCCAGCGATTCAGCTGTTGCCTGTCCGGTCAGGTCAATTTCCAGGGCACTGTTTATTGCCACTATGTGATCATTCTGGGCAATACGCAATGGATTATTGGTGTAATCAACAACACGGAATTCAACGGCGGGATTATCATGCAGGAACTGATAGGTTTTTTCAGTCCCCATGGCAAAAGTAGCAATTGTCTTGCCCCGCTTAAAGGTTTTCTTGGTATTGGTGACAACACCTCTCTTCATCAACTCGACCAGCCCGTCACCAATTAGCTCAGTATGTATTCCCAAGTCTTTTTTATCAAGCAGATTTGCCAGAATTGCGTTGGGCAGACTGCCATACCCGACCTGGATTGTATCTCCATCTTCCACTAACCGGGAAACGAATTGCCCTATTTTGCGGGCGACATCGTCATCAGGTTCATCCTGATATTCCAGAATATTTTCATCATGGTGAACAATATAATCCACATCTTCGATATGGAGGAAACCATCACCATGAATCCTTGGCATATTGCGATTTACCTGTACAATTACCAGTTTAGCAACTTCAGTGGCTGCCTTCACTATATCTACGCTGACACCGAGACTCATGTAACCATGGTGATCGGGATAGGAGGCCTGAATTAAAGCAACATCTACGGGGACCATTCCCCGGAAAAACATTTCAGGTATTTTTGAAAGGAATATGGGAGTATAATCGGCCATTCCCTGGTTAACCGCGTCACGGGTATTATTACCGATGAAGAAAGAATTGTGACGGAAATTATGCTTGAATTTTGCATTGGTATACGGCGCAACACCCAGTGTCCAAACGTGCAGGACTTCAGCATCAAAAAAAGCCTTGGGGTTGGATTCGACATATTCAATCAATGAATTGACCAGATATTGTGGTTCGGCACATCCGGTGCTGATAAATATCCGGGCACCCCGATGTATGTTCTTGAAAATCTGATTGGTAGATACAAATTTTCCGGGGTATACTTCCCTGAAATGCTCGATCAACTCTATATTTTCATTTGTATCTGTCTTATACACAAGATTCACTAAATCAATTTTTCCATAATTCGTCCCAAATGAAGATGGAAATTTACGGAGTAATATCGTTAACAATAAGTAATTATATCAAAAATACAAAAATCAAACGAAAACCTAACCGGATTCAGGCCAGGCGGACATTGGTCGCCTTGTCTCCTTTCATGTCAAAATTAACGTCAAATAATACGCGCTGGCCAGGGGATAATCCCCGTTCCTGCAGATTTATCCTTAATCCGTTAACATGGACGAAATAATCATCACCGTCATCTCCGGTAATGAAACCAAAACCTCTGTTCCGATCATATTCTTTTACAATACCACGTTTCATATATCACCTCTGATGTGAGAGTTTAATATAATGATTTATGAAAATTAATATCTTTAAAATAAATATCCAATTTGCCGGTAGTGAAATAAACCAGTAATTTTCTGCCATGGACATTACCAAACTGGATATATATCAACGGCTCCGCGATTTCAATGTACCATCATCGGTGTTGGATGCGATTTTCGACAATGAGGACGATTTGAAGGTATTAATAAATACCTGGACAGAATTAAAGGATCAGGGATTATCTGGCGATGAAATTGCCCGCGAAGTGGCAGAATTGATATTTAAGGAGCTGGATACTTCGCTGGACCTGGATTAAATCCCACCACTGAAATAATTTTTTTGAATATTATTTTCTTTCTTCAGATTACCAGTAACTGTCATCGATAGATTCTCAATCTGGTTAAATATTACCGTCAGTTGATGTTCCAGGTCTGGCAAATCCTCCCTGTTACGTGTATCCATTTCGGACAGCAGTAACTCACAGTCCTTGATCACTTTCCGATATAAACCGGATTCAGGTAAATCCGAGCAGCTCAAGGGATGATGTTCGAGGATGATGACAAGTTTCTGAACTGTTAGTCGTGCTGCAGCAATTGATTCGGTGATATTTACGGAATTTTGTCCAAAAAGAATACCTGATCCCAGAAGGATTATAAAAAATATTCTCTTAATCAACAGATCATAGCCCCATGTCATTGATAAAGGCTTTATTACCTGGTTCCCGGCCCAGGAAATCCCGGATCATTACCGCTGCTTTTTCCGTCCCGCCCCGGGCAAGAATTTTCTCACGGAGCAGGCTCGCGGTACTCTGGTCAAAAACTCCATTCTGCCGGAATACGGAAAAGATGTCTTTGGCATATACTTCTGACCACAGATAACCGTAATAACCGGCACCATAACCGATCAGGTGATTGAAAGATGCTTCCATATGGGTATCCGGTACGTAGGGGAAATTGGTAAGTTTATTTTGTAGTTGCTTGACGATATCGGTAGTGCTGACTGCCCCGAACGGATTATAAGTATCGTGCAACATAAGATCGAGTTGTCCGTAAAATGCCTGCTGTAGATTATTATTAGCGACAGTCATATTCTTGGCGCTGATCAATTTATCCAGCAGTTCATCGGGTATAATTTCGCCAGTCCGGTAATGCTTTGCGAATCGTTTCAGGACGGATTTCTCCCAACTCCAGGCTTCCAGTACCTGAGATGGCGTTTCTACAAAATCCTGTTCAACCCTGGTACCAGCCTGACTGATTAATTCAGCCTCAGTCAGCAGGTTATGGATTCCGTGTCCGAATTCGTGGAATAAGGTCTGAACCTGATTATGACTCAACAATGAAGGCTGAGTTATACCGGGAGCTGCAAAATTGCATACCAGCGCAAACATCGGTTTTTGATACGAGCCCGGGTACTGCTTTCCTTCGTTAACATCAAAACAGGCTGCGTGGCTATATTTATCCGGCCGTGGATACAAATCGAGATAAAAACTGCCGATCCATTTCCTGGTCTTATTATCGGTGACTTCAAATAACCTGACATCCGGGTGCCAGAGTTTTTCATTTTCGAGCTCAATTATTGATAATTGGAATAATTCTTCAAGCAAGTCAATCAGACCGGAAATGACTAGATCAGTACTGAAATATTCCCTGATCACCTCATTGTCCAGATGATACTTGCTTTTTGCGAGTTGATCGGTATAATAAAGCTTCTCCCACCCGAATATTTGATCGGCCGGTTTACGGCTGGCCCGGCTTTTAATATCAAGTAATTCACGATATTCTGATTCAGCCTTGGTACCTAAAGCAGCGACCAGATCATGTTCAAACTTCCATACCGAATCAGCGGACCGGGCCATTTTGTCGTCAATATTAAGGTCAGCGTATGAATCATATCCCAACTGTACGGCCAGTTTTTTACGATCCCGTAATATTACCCGCAGCAATTTCAGATTCTGGTCAGTGGCGCGATTATTATATTTAATAAACAATCTTCTGCGCGCATTATTCGATTCGGATAAGGTCATGAAAGGAAAATAACTGGGGTATGTCAGATCGATGGCATAGTTACCGGATTTTGTCAGATGATCCTGAACATAACTTTCCGGTAAACCGGCGATCTCCTTTTCAGTCACAAATAATGTGTCACTGAATTCGAAAATATTATTTCCGAATTTGAGGCTCCAATCGCTCAAGCGGTCTTTGATAGCCCGTACCTTCTGTCGTTTATTGTCCGGAAGTGCTATTCCACTACGTTTGAAGTCAGCCAACAGATCATCCAGGTATTTCTCTTTCCATCCAGTCAGTTCCCGGGCTTTGGCACTTTTTGAATATGCTTCAATAGCCAGAAAAAGGCTGCGATCCATGTTTAGAGTGTTGTGGAACTGGCTTAGTAAGATTATTGCCGAATCGGAAGCGGTACAAACCGCTTCATCAGGATGCACAGCTGCCAGTAATTGTACCGGATTCCATAAATGCCAGACTTTTGCTTCGATGTCATCGCGTGCCAATAGAGTATTTTCAAAATTCCGCTCCTCATCCGGAATATTGACCAGTTTATCCAGCATCATCCGGGCATCATTCAATATCAGGTCACGGGCTTCAGATACATGATTGGCTGTGATCCGAGCGAAGTCAATATACTCATTTGTAGGACGTAATAATGGATTGTCGGATCCACCTGAGCCACAGGAAACCAGCAAGTAAAACAGGCAGGTGGAAAACAGGATTCTCAGTGAATTTTTAAATATATGTACCATGGTGATTATTTTTTTAATGACTGTGAAGCATAGAAATAGACGACTGAGACCACTGCGATATAGACACAGGAAGATGTACAGCCACTCAGGTTTTTTGATTCGTTGAAATCGGAATCCAATTGTTTATTCTCCATTCTTGAAATCAGATTTGATTTACGGGCCGCCTGGCATTTTCTGGCCTGCCACAGATATTTGGGCAACTGGAAAAAACGAATGGATTTCAAGCCATCCTTTTCCACTTTTGCAATCAGCTCAGTTTCACATGGATCAGCTGGTTTCTCATCGTTGGCAGATAAGACAACAGTGAGAATAATTATCAGGACAACTGTTCTGATTACCATGAAAATATCAGACGCAGGGTGTAAAATGGTTCCTGTTTCATGTCCAGGACTGGTCCGGTTACCTTTTCCCCGTCATTCTTCCAGTTTCCCGGATTATAATTGTTTATCATAAACCCGGTTTTCAAATCGATTGCCAGCCAGCTCAACAGGTAATAGCGGATACCAATTGTGCTTGAATAACCATAGAAATTTACGGTCATTTTTTCCGGTGCCTTCACCTGCAATTTGTAATCCCCTACCGTGGCGTCCCACACCTTTTCTTTATTCTGGGTATCAAGATTGATTACTCCACGGTTCCACATCGGTGCCATAGCGAAATTCAATTCAACCCGGCGCATGATCCGGTAATAGGTTTCTACATAAATCATACGATAGATCAATTTCCGGTTAAAGCTGGTTGTATCATCTTCACCGGAGTAATATGACCCACCCTGGGCAATTCCCACCCGGACGCTGGGAAAGAGTCCGAATGAAATATCATAGCCCATCAAGACATTCTTGCGGAGTGCATCCGAACCGGAGGCTGAACTTTCCAGCGATGTATCTAATCCTGTGAGTTCGGGTTCGTACCAGCCGAACATAAACCCGGTCTCGAATCCGGGTTTGCCAGGGATTAAACAACTGGTAAGAATAATTAATAAAATAATTTTTAGACGCATAAGCAAAATGAATTTAACTTATTCCATCAAACAAATCATTATCTTGCGAAAAAACTTATCAATTTGTACCGTTTCTCTGTTGCTGGCAATTGCCGGCCTGAAAGCCGAAGTTACAGATATTATTGTCCAGACAAGCGGCGAAGCCATTATTGGCTATGTTACCGAAATGGATCGCGATTCACTTTACTATAAAGCTGAAAACTCAGTTAGCCCGCAGAGCCTGCCGCTCCATTCTGTTTACTATGCCTATAATGATTTTGGTAAGATTTTGTACTACAGCCGTTCCCTGATGGACCGTCTCAATTATATTGAAAGATACAGCGGGTATGTCATATCAGCTACCGGTGATACGGTAAACTATAAGCAAATATTTTTTGACGGAAGAATGACCAATCCCGTAGTCTACCTAACCATCAACGACACCTCACAGGCAATAAAAATTCCACTTTTAGAAATAACCTCTATCCGTATGAGCGCAGAACGATTCGATGTGTCAGTTAAACGCGGGTGTCTGTCAGGTACAGGTCTGTTGCTTGGTTTAACAACTGTTAAAACTTTTAAATATTTCAAGGATGACTTGTCAGGCGGGTTATTTTCGCCTGATGCGATCCCTGCTTTGATCAATGCTTTGACCAGTAGTGCCAATGACTTTTTACCAGAATCAGAGATACTCGGTACGGCCGCAACTGGCAGTAACTACCGTCTGGCGACGACCATCCTGCCATTATTTACGGTTGGATGGATCGGTTATGACTGGTACTTTGATAAAAGGACCATATATATCAATCCCCTGACAACCGCCCAGCCCTATCCACGGGACATGTTCCTGTTTTCCTTCAAGGAGTGGAGTAATCAACAGTATCGAAAAATCTGGACACCGGTTTCACGCGTTGTTTTGGAGCAGGTCTATCAGCTGCGTCTGAAAATCTGGAAGGGTTAATTACCAGTCTAATTCATCGCCTTTCCAATTCAGGAATTTTCCTGATTCTTCCAAACCACAATTAAAAATCACTTCTAACAGGCCGGCAATTGATTCATCAACGCTTAAAGGCGCATTTGTACCTCCCATATCGGTTCGGACCCAACCGGGATGCATATTTATTACAGCAATATCGCGTGAACGTAATTCAATGCTCAGATTACGTGAAACCATGTTCAATCCGGCTTTACTGGTTCGGTAACTATAATAGCCGCCACTGGTGTTATCGGCAACCGACCCCATTAACGAGGAAATGTTAATTATTTTACTTCCAGCTTTGAGTATACCGGATAATACCTTAACTACCAGTAATGGCCCGATAACATTGGTATTGAAGGTGTTAGCCATTGCGGTTGCATTTACCGTCGATAGCGAAGAATCGTCGCTTTCACCGACACCGGCGTTATTTATTAATAAATCAAGCTTGTTGATATTGGCTGATAAATAACTACCCGCTTCATCGATCGATGTTGGATTGTTTACGTCCAAAAGTATTATCCTTTCGGATGGCAGTAGCTGATTAAGGGCTGTTGCTTCCTTCGGTTTACGACATCCGGCATAGATCAGATACCCCTCATTAATCAACTGCCGGACTAATTCCAGACCAAGTCCACGATTGGCGCCGGTGATAAAAGCTGTTCTATTCATTATTTACTCCTGATCCTAATAAAAACAGGTAAAGAAATATCCCTACCTGTTTATGGTTGAAATCTGTTTTTTAGGGTTAATCAGTTTTGAAGTAAACCAATTGCCAACTATCGCTGGCTATGCCGGCAAGATATCCTATCCCGTATGATAATGCTCCATATAATAATGATGAAGCCGCATAGGCTCCAAGGGGAATATCCACTTCATTACCGTCTTCATCAACTCCTTTTCCGCCCGCTGCACCGTACAACCCAAATGAAACGCCTATGCATCCACCGGCACAGTAACCTCCGAATTTCTTTCCTTTCCCCTGTTTGGCCATAATCTGGACCACATTGGATATATCAAAACTTTGTGCTGATCCACCAACGGTAATTGAAACTTTTTCCTTCGTGATCAGCAGTTCCTTACCTTCGATAATGATACCGTTATCCAGAGTAACCTTCCCCAGTGGATATTCCTGGTGAATCACCTGACCACAGAGGAATGTCAGTGATAAGAATAGAAATACTAACGCAACTTTTTTCATTTTTATCCCCACTTATTTAAATAAGGCATTTGAAATTGGAAATAAGATTTATTTTGGATGAATCTATATACAATTATCGGTCAGAACCAAATAATAGTATCATAAAATTAATTTGCTTCTCAGTTGTTGGAAAAGCAATGCGAATTCCCCAATCCACGGGGGCTATAAATCTCATAATATGGCTTTCAACCAATATTTCCAAACCGACTGAATGATAATAGGTTTTTGATGTTCTGGATCCAGTGGTTGCATAGTCGTTGAAGATATTCATCTTAAGACGATTGATAAATAGTAATCGTCCCAGCTTAATATCAGGATATCCGAATGGGAAATGATAATTCAGTGCGAAGGATGTAAAATCATTAAACGTAGGCAGGCTAAAATACCCCCTCGGGTTGAGCGCTTCTGACAAAAAGTGATATTCACCGGATTGCTGTTCATGCTCGAAGCGTAATTGCCAGGCATGATACTTATTGAACCCTGGAATATTAAACAGAAGATTCCCAAATAATTGTCTTGAAGCTTCGCTGTCATTATCACCGGGGACATATCGGTAAGCGAAGTTGGTTTCTACTGCTCTGGGACTGATTATATCCAATGCACTTTTGCGCTGACTTATGTTTGCGTTACCCTGGAGAGTTGACGATAGAAAGTGACCGTTTTCAATTTGACCAATATTACTGCTATTAGATATTTGATTATAATTAAAACCACTCCCAAGATAATATTGCATCGTAAACGAATTGATTGTTAAAAGTCCGGGTATTCCCACATTCAGTCCCAATGATTTTTCATTCCATCTGAATTCGCTTAATTCATCATCGGAACTGTACAATCCAGCGCGGCGCCCTCCGGTCCTGATCATTAATCCGATTACTGGATATAATTTTTGATAATTCAATGCAAGTTCGGAATTAAAGGTATTTTCCATGGTGTTATGAAATATGGCAAAGGTGGAATTCAGATAACCCATCAGGTCATTGGAAATCCATTTGAACCCAATATTCTCAGTTCCGAATTCAAAATAGGGAAACCAGGAATGGATATTTATTAATTTATGTGTGTAGTCAGATTTGTTGTATTCAATTTCCGGTGGTGATTCAAATTGAGAAATCCAGGTACTATCACTTATTGCAGGATACGTATGTATTGCCGAAAGCGAGTCTTTCGGGATCCAATTCGATGAATCAAGCTTCATTCCGGCAATATCATACCCATTACCGGAATAATCAGAGAATATTAATTGGGTACCTTGATTATTCACGCAACCATTGACGGCCCTGAACTTTCGCGAAGTAATTTGATAGTGTTTTTCATTAATGATATCAAAGGCATAGATGTTATCAATACCCGAGTAATTGGAATTGTAGAATACATAATTTCCTGATATGGTTGGTTGTGATATTACTTCCGATGTTTCAAATAGCACACGCTTATAACCGGATAAATTATCTATTTCAACCAGCGATCGTATTCCATTTTGCGCAACGATAACCAATAATTGATTATCACCCTTTTTCCAGGTGGGAGAAGACAGTTGAGCATCGGAAGTGAAAGAATATGAATTATTTTTTAACCCGGTATTAGCATTGACCAATACCAAATTGCTGCTTCCATCCGGATTGACCTCAACAACAGCAATGACCTCCCCATTATTTGATAGAACGGGAGACTGGTATCGTGTATGCCTAATTGTCTGCAGCATCTCCGAAGCAATATTATAGACCATTAATTTATTTGTACTTTCCCCCCACCATCTTTGATCCGGTTCTTCTTCGCACCAGACGATTTTATTCTGGCTACAGGAAAAATGATTCTCTGTTATCCATCCGGGCATAAAAAGCTGTTCTTCATTTCCCGTGTTACAATTAATTACAATGAATTGTGGAATATCGCCAATCCCGTATTTAATGGCCAGAATATCATTATCAGAAATGTATTGCGGGTAACTGTAAGAAGTCCAAGTCTGTTTTCGACGGATATTTATTGTTTTGGCAGCAGTTATTTCCAGGCTTTGTATATCCTTTTGCCAATCAGAATAATAACCGATCAGCGCTTCAAAATAGAGTTCATCCAAAGTCTTTCCGGTGGCTTTTTTCAAACCAGCTGAAAATGGATAAGGACGAACAGCCCATCTTGAAGTATGTGCCAGCACTTGCTTCCAGACTTCGTGCCCGTAAACCTCTGATATGTAACTATGCAGTATATATCCCAGACGATAGTGATCAGGAAAATAATAATTATATGAATTCAAATAGGCATATTCGTAACTCTGAATCCCAAACGAATTTAGGGCAGCTCTGAATTCGGTATGAAATTCCGGTAATCTTCCCCGACCGCCGAACGTCAAATTTGTTTCCTGCCCAACGGCGTCACCTTCCCAATACCAAAGTGGGACAGATAACATCGATATTATATCCCACCCAAATTCGCCGGTAATTCCAGAAATTAGCTTAATTAAACCCTGACGGGTATTATCATATTGAATGACATGCCGATATTCATGTATTGCTATTAAATCAAGCCAGTCAAGATTGCCGATTATTGTACTTTGAGGGGGCACCAGATTCCATTGTGTTTTCCGTGGCCCCAACTGTACCCAGGCATTTGAATACATGGTGCGATTTTGAAGAATAATGGCAATTTTTCCGGTCGGTTTGGAAAAATCAGAATTTTGTCTGTTAATAATATAGTTCAGCTTGCCAGCCAATAATTTAGCCTTGCTGTCGATCTCCGCAGGAAATATCAGGTCAAATTGTTCAGCCGAAATAATAGCCCATTCCCTATCCGGGGATGAGACAGAATTGATCGTCCCTGTTTGACCTGCCAAGCGGTATGTAATTGAAAGGACAATCAGTATTGAATATTTAATTATTACTATACTGTGTTTAAATATTGTTCTTTTCATGTTAGTATAACTTGATTGCTCTATAGCCAGATATTTAACTGTTCTAGGTCGTATAGCTTACTGTTATGGTCAATAATCTGCAAGAACGATGACATTTAATTACATATTGTTACTTCACCATGACCATCGGTATACAGTTTGTCTGATAAAATCAGGCTGATCAAATCTATGAAAGGACAAACAATGGTTAAACTAATCAAGGTCATTATAATTCCCAGTGTCATGGGTTTATTATTTGCCAATGCTCCGGCCCAGGTGCCGACGGATTCATCCCAAAAGGTTAACGAGTACTATGAAATACTACTAGAACAATTGCCGACACCAGTCGGTGGCTATACCTCATTGCAGGAAAAACTGTATTTCCCGGATGGCAATTACAGTATGGATTTTGAAGCGCATCTGTTAATCTGGATTTCCATAGATTCCCAGGGTCAAGTGGCCGATTATAAAATAGTGAACAAAAATTGCGCCCAGCCATTTTGCGATTCGGCTGTTAATGCAATTACCTCAATCAACTGGAATCCGGCCTATCGAAATGGAGTTCCGGTGTCAGTAGGTATGTATTTGCCAATTACTTTTAAAATGCAATAATCCACTGGAAAATAAAATCGGCTGATAATGTAAATTCGGTGAATATAGACGCATTGAAATGAAGCTGAAACAATTAACACTGATAATCATCACATTGATTCTGCTGCCCGTTCTCATTTTTACGGTCTTTGAATTCAACGAATTATCTGAAACAGAAGTGTTGATATCTGGTGTTTATGAAAGGCAGCTTGACGCGGTACTCTTTTCGGTAAATCAGTACATTCTGGATCTGATGCAGGGCTGGACAATCAGGAGTCAGAAGGCCTTTCTATCTGACTATAGTGCCGATAGTAAAGATATCAGTGATTTTTTTGATAATAATTATTCCACTAAAGCATTTTTCACAGTGGATACAAATCTGTCTACATCAAGTTTAAATATATGGGTAGCACTGGATACAAAGCCTGAGGATTTTCAGTTTGTGTCTTCGTGTCCGTCTTCAAAAACGTTTGGACACAAAAAGGCTGATTTAATGAGAGTACTT
>CAYPJE010000034.1:0-33160 GCA_964410945.1 uncultured bacterium | reverse complement strand
ACATTCATTTCCACAATGATCTAATTCATTTCATGATCCGGGAAAGAATACATTGGGAGGTGATCCATAACTTTAACAAATGTTATCCGGCCATCATTTGCTCTATCGTCTAAGCAGATTAATTTATGTAATATCCCTTAAATATATCATTTTGTTGGTCTAATAGATATTAACACGCAATGCTATTTTGATAATCCATCTAATTCTGGAAGGTCTGATAATAAATTGGTGTCGGCTATACTTGGATCAGTAGTTAAGTATTTCCCCTGCTGGACACCATTGGCTATGGTAATTTTGATCTGGATAAACCCAAGACGAACAAAGTAGGAATGAATTCTCATTTCTATATCCAAGATAATATCTTCAATTGTTCTAGGCGACCATTGCGCCTTTTGATTACCAAGGGCAATTAACTCCCCGTAGCTGTCTTTTATACAATATGTAATATTTCGAATTGACATATCCCACCCTTATGAGAAAAAATAATTGAGTCACAATCCATGTAGCAATGAACCTTAGCCAGGTATAACAATAAACCAGGTTAACGGAGAATAAATAAGCGGATTGTGACTCAATTCTCGATTGCAAGTATTTTGTTATCTTAATTTAAAATAGCTGATTTCGTTGAGATATTATACAATTCAGGAAACGCAAGCCATACGGTGTTTACAGTATTTTCTTAAAGATAAGGCAGTATTTTATAGATTACATATATTTTGGTTTTTTGGCCGATATAATCCCTTTTTTAATCGCATAACGAACTAAACCGACAGTGTCATGAATGTCAAGTTTTTTCAAAATGTTTTCTCGGTGTTTTGAGATAGTAGTGACACTGATAAATAATAATTTGGCAATTTGTTTGGTTGTTTTCCCCTCAGCCACCAGCTGTAAAATCTCTCTTTCACGTGCTGTTAATATCTCTGGGGCTCCTTTGTTAATCTCTCCTGAATACATTGTATCAATGATTGTACTCGATACAGTCGGACTAAAATAAGCTTTTCCATCATTAACAGCCTTCACTGCATTCACCAACTCGCCTGCAGCAGATTCTTTAACCAAAAATCCTTTAGCTCCGGCTTGCAGAGATGCTTGTACATATTCATGATCTGGGTGCATCGACAGTATAATCACTTTTGAATCCTGGCATTCTTTGCTAAGAATTCTGGTTGCCTCGATACCATTCATTATTGGCATATCAAGGTCCATAATAACAATATCGGGTTTTAACTTCCTGCAAAGAGAAATTGCTTCTTTTCCATCAGCAGCCTCACCAGCAACATCCATGTTTTTTATTTGAGAAAAAACCAGGACTAATCCTTCTCTAAGAATCTTATGGTCATCTACAATCACTATTGAAATATTACTCATTGAACAATTCCAAGATCTGTTAATTAATAGGAGTTTCTACAAAAATGGTGGTGCCTTGTTTTGGCTTTGATACCAAGTTTAGTTTCCCCCCGATTAATTTAATTCTTTCTTTCATACCCTTTAGCCCAAGTCCACCTTTACCGGAATATTTCTCATCTAATTCATTAATATTAAATCCCAATCCATCATCTGAAACTACCATAGTAATCGAATTTTTATTAGTAAAAAGCTCTATCTGAACGTTTTTTGCTTGGGAGTGCTTGGCTATATTATTTAATCCTTCCTGAAAGATTCTGTATAATACTATCTGCTTGTTATCATCTATTTCATGGCTAACATCGATTTTTTTGAATTTGACATTTATATCCGTTAATTCCCTAAAATTACGCGCCTGAGACCTGATTGCTGACACAAATCCCAAAGCATCCAATACAGACGGCCTTAAATCATGTGAAAACTCATGGACACTTTTTATTGATTTCTTAATTAGTGATTTAATACCATTAAGTTTTTCAGCGATCTCATCACTACAATCCAGACTCGCCTGGTTCAAATATTCAATATTGAAACTAACTGCCGTCAGAATCTGACCAATCTCATCGTGTAGGTCACGACTGATTCTTTTCCTTTCTTCTTCCTGGGCATGAATTACTTCGGATGACAAATTCTCGAGTAAACCTTTTTGATTGTTTAACGCAGCAATTGCCTCATTTAGTTCAATTTCCAGATTCTTGCGATTGGTAAAGTCATGTAAAATACATAAAACTGAGTGGACACGATTATCTTTGTCGATCTGAGGATTTATTGTGATATCATACCATTTATTCCGACTATTATCAAAAATTTCCAATTCTAAATTTCTAGTTTTTCCAGAATCAAATACCGTATCAATTAGTTTTTCAAGTTCCACAAGTATTCCTGAGGGAAAAATATTTGTTAAACTTTGTCCTATATATGATTTTGTGCTCTTGGATAATAATGACAGATGATCATTATGAAATAATATTTCAGATTTTCTATTTACTACTACGACAATATCGTCCATAGACTGGACTAAAGTACGATACTTTTTTTCTGATCGCTCAATCAAATCTAGTTTTTCAGATTCAACCCTTTGTTTTCTTCGATAATACAGTACAATAGTTGAAATAAATATCAGTGTCATCGTGATTGACACCATTGTAAATAGAATCAATGTCCACCAATAATCTATTTTTTCCATTCGGTAATAAAGCCCGCAATAAAAAATATTTTGGAGATAGCCAATAAGTAATTATGAATCGTCCAGAAATAGACTAGATTACTTAGTGCAAAAAGAATGAAACAACCTGAGTAATAAACCAGAATCCCAGTCGAAACCCAGAACTCTGGAAATTGAAGTAAATTTTTTGTTCTATCTAATAATTGCCTTGATATTGCATAACCAGAATAGATAATTAACAGAGAGCTATTTAGCGACGATGTGTAGTTATCAAATTTACTAATGTCTTCAAACGTATATTTAGAGATGAACCAGAAAATTGAAAATGAAATCATAGTAAAAATAATGATTCGTTTAATCTTTATATTATCAATTCAAAAAAGAAGAATTGTAGATAGTAAAATATTTTCCATCAATGTATGAAAATGGAAAAGGAATAGATTATTTATAGATTGCGTGGCGCATATATATCCAATGATTGAAATTATTGCCCCTAAAAACAAATAAACAGCGAGTATACGATATGGCTTTGAAATCCATCTAAATATCGACGCACCAACTATTACAGCTAGTACGTCGATTATGATAGCGATTATTAATGGAAGATCAAAAACCAATTGTATCATTCCGTATTCAAATCATTTGCAGAACCGCAATTTGGTGGACAAGGAATCATTTTTTCTGCAAGTTTTCCATCGATAATATCATCCATATCTGATTTTGCTCCAACTAAAACCAGTTCAGGGGTTCCGTCTTCTTGCTGACCATAGTACACCCTGATACCCACACATTCGCCCTGGTCAATTATAGCCTGAATTACCTCTTTACCAAAGAAACCGGCCAATACTGCACCAGAAACAGTATTTTTACGATAATTGGTAGTTAATTTACTAGCTTCTTCCAATGATATGGAATGGTTTTCACTTCCTGTGAATGTCATAATATCTCCTTTGTTTTTTTACTAAGGATTTTATTAATAGTATTCACTCTTTAAAATACGGCAAAGACCGTATAATCATTAAAGAAGTACGTATTTTGTAGAAATATTGAGAGTATTGAATATCATGGGGTTCCCTCTTGATTAAACAGTATATTTCACAAATAAAACTCAAAGTTCAATCCTCCCGGCATTTAACACCGGTGATAAGACTTGGTTTTCCACTCAACTATGAGTTCGAATAGGATACAGTGCCTTAGCATGTATTCTATTAATTACACATCGTTTATACAACATCCAGTTCACGGCTATGCTCCCCGGTATAATCCGGGTTTATATTCATTATATTACATCTAAGTATTTTGGGGAGGTGGGCTAAAAGGCCAAAAAAAGAGCCCCTACAATGGGGGAATAGGGGCTCTGGGGAGGGGTATCCAGTATAGATCAAATCTGGCTAATAAATTTGTGCCTAATTCCGGTTCCGGTAAATCTTCGTCCATCCAACTTTATCATTCCGGATAGTTCCGGCTGTACCATAATTCCGTCAAGTTCCGTATTTCCTGCACCCAGAGTTCCACACGTTTCACTTCTGTAATTCCAATTGGGGTAAATCTTGTTATTCCTGCTTATAGAAATACCGGGAACCGGATAGGCTAGTCGTGAATTTCAAAAATCTTTATCAATGTCTTTTCAACACTGCGAATATATTGTAAGCATTCAAATAAGGTAAATCAGACTAGACCTCATTTTAATGTAGGAATTCTCCTACAAGATGAGAAATGCCAGTATTTTTGTCATTATTTCCTCTAATGAACCATTGAATGGCTCAACAGATAAGTAATATTTTCTGTCTGATAAATTCTAATAAATCCGGGAAAATGGAAGTTATGCTGGTACCAAGGAAAGAACGGGGACGATTGAATCACCCGGTTACGAACTACGGACACTCACAACTGGGCACCGCACTGGAGATCAGGCTGCCAGAGGATACATCAACGATTCCTATTCTGCTGATGGCCGGCATCCACGGGGATGAACCGGAAGGTACGGTGCTGCTTTCGGAGGCTTTACGGACACTGCCCGGCAAGCAGTTAAAATCGGCGGTAATTCTCAGCGCCAATCCCGATGGCATCCAGTACGGCACCCGGGCTAATTCCCGCGGTGTTGACCTGAACCGGAATTTCCCAGCCTCCAACTGGTCGGACGATCCGGTTTACTACCGCCTGCACATGGATGAACCCCAGGATATTGAACTCAGAACCGGATCATCCGCGGGTTCCGAGCCGGAGATTCAGGCCCTGGTAAGCATTATCAAAAAAATCAGGCCCCGGGCCATCATCGCCTTCCATTCCGCCCTGGCCTGCATTGATGATCCGAATAAGAGCCGGCTGGGTGCCTGGATATCAAAGCAGACCGGTCTGCCCCACGTGGATGATGTTGGTTATCCCACCCCCGGTTCATTTGGTTCCTGGGCTGCCGATCATAAAATTCCCCTGGTGACATTTGAATTGCCCCCTGAACCACTGACGGCAATGAAAACCACCTACGTTCCGATCCTGATCGACCTGCTCACCGATACCTGGGACCGGTCCCGGCCTACAGACCAATGCGGATAGTAATCACCGATTCCGGACTGGGCGGCCTGTCGGTCTGTGCCGATTTCATTCGCCGGTTGAAAGCAACACCACCAGCGGAAAAAATTGAAGTTTTGTATATCAATGCTGTCCCGGAGACCCATTACGGCTATAACTCCATGGGTTCCCGGCAGGAAAAAATTGAGGTCTTCGACCGCTTTCTTACTACTATCAATAAAAAATACACTCCGGACAAAATCTATATTGCCTGTAATTCTCTATCAGTGATCTATGGCGAAACAGCCTTTTCAGATCGCCACCCCGAATTGGTCTCCGGTATCGTCAACACCGGCACCAACCTGATCCATACCGCCTGGCTCCGCGATCAGGACAGCGGAATTATCATTTTCGCAACACCGACGACCATCCAGGAAAATACCTATTCCGCCAACCTGGTAAAACGGCATGTGCCCGAAGAGCAGATTGTATCCCAGGCCTGTGACGGCCTGGCCAATATGATTTCCAACGATCCCTCCGGCTTGAAGGTGGAAGAAATGCTCACCGGCTTCATGGCCCAGGCCCAGGAAAAATTCAAGTGTGATCATCCTCAATACCTGCTCTACCTTGGTTGCACTCACTATGGCTACCGACGGAAGATCTTTCAGGCAGTAGCTGAAAAACTATCGATCAAGGCCCGAATCCTCAATCCCAACGAATTCGCCAGCCGGGATTTTTATACTATCCCGGAAGCCGGGGGAACTACGGGTGACAGTCGCAATACATCGGTAAAATTCATCACCCGCTACGCTATCCCCCCTCAGGAGGTAGAAACACTAACCATGTTTCTGACACCGATTTCGGAAGAAACGGTAACCGCTCTGCAGAATTATCTCCATATCCCTGATCTGTTCTGACCATTTCAGCATCATAATGGCACGGTCTTTGTTTAATTTAGGCTTAGAAAAAAATGAGTGCTAAAATGAAGAAAGAAAATCAGCAAAATACTGCTTGTCTGTTAAAATCGCGGCTGAACAGGAAATCCGAACCGGTAATCAATGAAGGAACCAGTAAACAGCACGAAGAGTATCCAACATCGACGCCGGTACTTGAAGACACTATCAAGCGGCAGAATCCCTGGCTGAATGAGAATCTGGACTGGACGCTGACCCTGGCCTGATTTTATTTAACCGCCGGCTCAAGCAGACGGATTGATCCAGTAGCGGCATTTATTTCGGCCCTGGAACCTACCGGTACAGTAAATTTGTCGCTAATATGTCCAATCATCGATCCGTGCCAGGACGGTATCCCCAATGGTTTAATGTGATCGTCGATTACTTCGTTAAAGGTCAGCGAACCATAGGATTCACCCACATCACAATTAGTACATTTTCCAAACACGAATCCTGACAGTTTATCGAGGATCCCTGCCAGCTTCAGCTGAGTAAGCATCCGGTCGATGCGGTAAATATCTTCTCCCACCTCTTCTACAAACAGGATTTTATTTTTCCAGTCTGGCAAATATTCCGAGCCAACCATAGCCGTTAAAACAGAAAGGTTCCCACCGACCAATACTCCCTGTGCAACACCGGGATTGATCATATGAATCCGATCATCGGTCTGCACCCCCAGGTTGTTCAAATCGACTGGTTGATCCATCTGAACTGCTTCACCATCAAATAAAATCCGTCTTACATAGTCAACAGTAAATTCGTTCCAGGTGGATATGCCAACCGGGCCGTGAAAGCTGACCAGTCCACAACGGGCATAGAGGGCCACCAGGAGACTGGTGATATCGCTGTAGCCCATCAGGATTTTCGGGTTCTTCCCAATCGCCTCATATTCCAGTAACGGCAGGATACGGTTACAGCCCCAGCCGCCACGCACGGCCAGGATTGCATCGATTCCAGAATCCTTGAACATGACATTCACATCTGCGGCCCGGTTTTCATCACTACCCCCCAGATAGCCGCGACGATCCAGCAGGTGAGCTCCCCTTTTGGGAACCAGGTCCAGAGCCTGTAGGGTTTCCTCAACTACCAGGAGATCATCGGGATTATAGATTGCACCAGCCGGATTGATCAGGCCAACCGTATCACCCGGCTTCAGGCGGGGTGGGAACAGGGTTTGTGGCGTCCGTTTGGAGCGAGCCAGCGAAAAAGCGGGAGCAACCGCAACAACACCGATTGCTTTCAATATTGATCGTCTGTTCATATTCATTTATTTCAGTCCGTTTTCAGATTTGCGTAACAGGTCGGAAATTTCATCGGCGGAGACCGGCTTGCTGAAATAGAAGCCCTGGATCTCATTACATAAATTATTTTTCAGGTAATGTAACTGGTCGGCGGTCTCAACTCCCTCGGCAATCACATTGAGATTCAAGCTGTGACCCAACTTTATGATCGAATTCACGATAGCCGCTTCCTGTTTATTGGTCACAAAATCGCGGCTGATAAAGGACTGGTCGATTTTCAGGGTCTGGATGGGAAACCGTTTCAGATAATTCAGGGAGGAATAACCGGTTCCAAAATCGTCAACCGACAGGCCTACTCCCATGGCCCGGATACTTCTCAAGGTATCTATGGCCTGCTCGGCATTTGACATGATCGTCCCTTCGGTTATTTCCAGTTCCAACAACTCAGGCGAAGTGGCCGTCCGGCCCAGTAATTTCTCAATGTATTCGATTAATCCAGGGCGGTGAAATTGGTGGGATGACAGGTTGATACCGATACGGATCGGGGCCAATCCCTGCTCCTGCCACTTTCGATTTTGGTTAAGTGCCGACTCCAGTACCCATTCACTCAAAGGTATTATCATTCCTGTTTCTTCGGCCACCGGAATGAATTTTGTCGGGGATATCAGGCCTTTCCTGGGATCGTTCCAGCGAATCAATGCTTCGACCCCTACTATTCTTTCATCTTCCAGTGATATCTGGGGTTGATACATCAACATGAATTCCTGGTTCTTGAGGGCAGATTTAATACTGCGTTCCAAGGCAAATTTCTCGGTTTCATTTTGATGAATTTGTACAGAATGGAAAATATAACTGTTAACCCCTTGCGATTTGGCATAATGCATAGCCGAATCGGCGAACCGGAGAACATCACTGTCAGTAGTGGCCACATCGGGAAACAGGGCAATTCCAATACTGGCGGTACGTTTTAATTCATATTGATTAATAATAATCGGCCGATTGATCGCCTTCAATATCTGTCCGGCAAAAGCACTGACGGATTCCCTTTCTTTCCCATTCCTGATAATACCGGTTTTGATAATCGCAAATGTATCGGTATACAGGCGTGTCACAATGTCATTCGGATCTGATATTGCTTTCAAACGCTGGGCCAACTCACGCAGATATATATCACCTACACCGTGCCCCATTGAATTGTTGATCGATTTGAATCGATCAATATTTACAAACAAGGCCGCCAAAGCACTGCCATCGCCAGTTGATTCAATTATAGCTTCCTGCAAATTACCGATCAGGAAATTCCTGTTGGGAAGCCCGGTCAGATCGTCATATAAAACCCGATTTGCAGCCAATTGCTCGTTGGCACGGGCCAGATCACTCATCTGTTTCAGTGACAGGAGGTTCTTCACCCGGGCCAGTAATTCGATGCGTTGAAATGGCTTGGTAATATAGTCGTTGGCCCCGGTCTCCAATCCAGTCACAACATCTTCAGATTCGGAGAGCGCCGAGGTAATCAGAATGGGAAGTTCATATAAATTATGGTGTTTCCTGACTGACTGACACACTTCCAGTCCTGATACCCGTGGCATCATGATATCCAGAATCAGTAAATCATAGTTTTTCCCCTGTTGCATCATTTCCAAAGCAACATCACCATCATCTGCAGTATCAACCAAATAGCCAGCTGAACGCAGATGGAAGGCCAGTTGGGCCAGAATATTGGGATCATCTTCAACTACCAGAACTTGAAGACCGTTTAGAGAATGGGAAGCGTTATCGGGTATGGTACTGGAGTTCATTTTGTCCTGTTCTAGCTGTATCAGTTATCAGCATCAGTTTGTTTAAGTAATCCGGGGAATTTGCAGGCAGAAAATATTGCCCTGTGGTTTATTTGGTTCTACCCATACTTTACCATTATGGATTCGTGCAATTCGTTCAACAATCGCCAATCCCAGGCCACGTCCCCTTCTAACCATTCGATCAACCTGAATGCCACGTTTGAATATTTGCTCACGTTGATCGGGGGCGATTGTCTCACCGAAATCAATCACACGAATAGTGATTAATTCTTTCTTCTTGAGTGAATCAATAATCAGTTTTTTCCCTTCGGCTGCATATTTGATCGCATTGGAAATAAAATTTCTAAATATTTCTTCTATGATCGGGTTGGCTACAATCTTCAAATTTCTTTTCAATTTCATCTCAACCTGCATACCTGTCCTCGTCAGGGACGGATCGAATTCGGCAATCAGCATCCTGATTAAGGTATACAGATCAAGTTCTTCAACGGAAATCTGTTCTCCAATCGAGATTTTTGCCAGCGTTGAGGCGTTGTTGATCACTTTCTGAAGATTATCACTGGAATCCTTGATCATTTGAATTTCATCTTTAATCTGCCCTTCAGAAAGTAACAGATCACTAATACCGCTGATCACCCCGGCCGGATTTTTCAGATCGTGTGTAATAATATCCAGCAGCAAATCTTTCAGGTTATTCGTCTCGGCTAATTTGGTAGATAATTCCCGGTACTTTCGTTCCGATGAGATCAATTCCTGTTCCGCCTTTTTCCGTTCAGTGATATCGACCAGTACTGCGAATGTAGCCGGTTGTCCCATATAGTCAATTATTACAACATCAGCCTCCACATTTATTACAGAGCCGTCCTTTTTAAGGAAAAAAGTCTCATAGCGATCCGGTGCTTTTCCCCCGGCCTGACGTATTTTATTGCGTTCTTCCAGAATTAGATTTCCCTCTGGTGCATATACCTGCCGGTAATCCATCTCAATCAGTTCTTTATGATCATAGCCCAGCATTTTGGCGAATTGCTGGTTGAAGAAAATAAACTTACCGGCCTGGCTGATCACGATTGAATCATTGACATTTTCCACCAGCAGGCGATACTTCTCTTCGGAAGCACGGATTTTCTCCTCCTGTGTTTTCCGTTTAGTGATATCGCGGTAAATGGCATATACTGCTTCCTGTCCACTGGGTGTAATGACCGGTGAACCCAGAATGGAAACATATACCGGTGTACCATCTTTTTTATAGCGCGTGGTTTCAAAATTAATCAGTTCACCCTTGGCCACCTCTGCAGTGATTTCACTGGCCTCTTCATGGTATTCACCCTTGGCCACCAGGTCATCAATGTTTTTCCCAATCGATTCCTCCTCGGTATAGCCGAATAACCTGGTAAATTCATCATTGATCCGCCGTACAAAACTTTTATTGTCGGCCAATACGATTGCTTCAGGTGAATTCTGGAATAAATTTTCAAAATAAGTTTTCTCCAATAGCAGGGCCGCCTCGGCTTGCTTATTGCGAATTGACGTAGCAATCTGTTCTGAAACAAAATTCAGAATTTCCATATCTTCCATCGAGTACAATATGCTGTTATCATAGCTCTGGACAACCACTACACCAATTATTCCGGCCGAAGTTTTCAGTGGTGAACCCATCCAGATCTTTGCCGGTGTACCCAATAAGTCGATTTCCCCAGAATCTGCCAGGTCATAAATACCCTGTTCGGTTACATACAACGGTTTTCCGGTTCTGATAATATACTCTGATAATCCACGGCCCATTTTCTGTGGTTCCGGATGATCATCGACCGTATCAATAAAGTACGAGAAGCTGAGGATTTGGTTCTCATTATTGTAAATCGCTATATAAAAATTGGTCACATCCAGGATAGTACCAACAATTTTATGAATCGAGGCAAATAAAGTATCCAGATCGGCCGAAGTACTGGCAGCTTCTGAAATTTTGAAGATGGCCGATTGGACCAGATTGGTTTCACGGGTACTGGTAATATCCAAAATATGAGCAACCGAGAAAACTTTATCTTTACTGTCCTTAAATGTTGTAGCATTGATCTGCACCCAGTGCTTTGATCCATCTTTGCTAATTAAAGTTGCTTCATAGGAATCGGGTACTTTTTCCGCCTTTTGGCGTTTCAAATAATTCTGTTCAACCAGATCCCTGCTTTCGGAATCGAGATATTCCCTAAAATCGGAATTGATGAATTCCTGCTTCTCACATCCGATTATATCCAGAATCCTCTGGTTGGAATAAATTACTGTATAATTGGAATCGACAATAATGATCCCCGCCGGTGAATATTCACTGACGCTTTTAAAACGGACCTCGGACTCTCTGATTACATCCTGAAGTTCTGAGATCCGGGTATATTCTGATTTTGCCATATGACTATTTTCCATCTGATAACTTCTCAACAATTTGATAATCAATATTGCCGAAAACGAAACTGGAATTTAAGTCAATTAACGGAGTTATACCTCAGTCCACTTGAAAAGATCTAAATATCTGCCGGTAACAGTTAATAATTGATAAATTCCCCCAACCAGGGAACCAGAAGGAATAGTTTATTAGACCTGATAATCATGAAAAAGACCGATAATTATAATTACAGCATTCGTCACTGGCGGGAAGATGATTTAAAAGAAGTTCAATCGATCGCACACCAAACCTGGCAGGCCACATATAAAGATATCATTCCTGCCAGTAATCTGGAAGCCTATCATAAGGAACAATACTCCCTAAAAAAACTTAAACAGAAGTATCAAAACCACATCGGTTTTGTGGCCGTTATGGATGATATGGTGGTCGGTTATTCATTGGCAGTTGTTTTAAAAAATCTAAACCGCTACCAGATTACATCCATGTATGTACTACCAGATTATCAGGGATACCATATTGGAACCGGTTTGTTGAAACGCCAGATGAATACAGCCCGCGAGCGTGGATATAATTTTCTATGGCTGGGTGTGATCGACCAGAATAAACCTTCCCTGCTGTGGTATGAAAAACAGGGTTTTTCCTTTATTGAGGATGAGCTGTTTAATTTTGCAGATTATCCCGTTAAATTAAAAATCGGCCGGATTCCGGTGAATTGAACCAATACTTACATTTGCTGAGAACAGAATGAATTTAAATGCAATCGTTAGCCAGAGAATCGAAGTCACACCGGAATTAATCATTTTACGGGTTATTCCCAAAGATGGAATTTTAGCCGATTTCAGACCTGGACAATTCGGAACACTGGGCTTACCGGGATCGGCGCCACGGGTAGAAATTGCCGACCAGGAAGACGAACCTCCCACTCCGGAAAAACTGATCCGAAGAGCTTACTCCATTGCATCATCGTCGGTTAACAAAGAATACATAGAGTTCTATATCACTATCGTTCGTTCTGGTGCTCTAACACCGCGCTTGTTTGCGCTGCAGCCAGGCGATGAAATTTTTATGGGTCCGAAATTCACCGGAATGTTTACACTGGATAAAATCCGGAACGATCAAAATATTGTGATGATTTCAACCGGTACGGGACTGGCGCCTTATATGAGCATGCTGCGTACTCAGTTACTGTGTGGAGGTGAGCGGCAATTTGCTGTAATTCACGGCGCCCGCCATTCCTGGGACCTGGGTTACCGCTCCGAATTAATCACCCTGGATCATATGTGCCGGAATTTCACCTATACCCCGGTAATCAGCCGCTCCGACCAGGAATTGATTCCCTGGGGCGGGGCAACCGGCTATGTTCAGAATGTTTGGAAAAACATGAGTTTTACACAAGCTTGGTCTCAAGCGCCATCTCCGGATAATACCCATATTCTGCTGTGCGGTAATCCGGCCATGATCGACGAAATGGTCAAGCTGCTGGAGAAGCAGGGGTTCAAGGAACATACCAGAAAGAACCCGGGAAATATTCATTTGGAAAGATACTGGTAAAGGATATTTATGGAAGAATTAGAACAATCCAGACTGGAATCATTCCGGCATTTCCGTGAAAAAATGAATGACCGGATCCTGGAAATCGGCAACCTGGATACAAAACGGTTTTTCGGCCTCGATTCCAAAGTATATGAAGACGGTGAACTACCGGCCGCTACCAAAGAATTGTTGGGCCTGGTGTCCAGTATGGTTTTACGGTGTGACGACTGTATTTCTTACCATCTTATCCGTTGCCGGGAGCAGGGAATCAGCAAAACGGCACTGATGGAGACATTCAACATCGCCCTGCTGGTGGGTGGCTCGATCGTGATCCCCCATTTGCGGCGCGCCGTTGAACTGCTCGATGAACTGGATGAAAACCGTTAATATACTATCCCGGCGTAACCAACGCCGTAGCTGAACTTATCGGGGTTTTTGCTGCCATGGCTGGTAGCATAATCGATCAGTAAACCCTTTTTCCGGCCTGAATACTTAACAGCGGCCAGTAATGATGCTATTCCCCCTGATCCACAGGCATTGTGGTTTTCGGCAACCTCAGCCCGGATTTTATCATGTTCGCAATTCAGCATCAGTTTAATGATGCGCTTATCATTTTTTTTAAGCCAGTTCAAACCCTGTTTCCCTACGCCGGCCGACTGAATTCCGTAGAAATGGCCGTAATGGGTCAGGTCCGAGGAGGCGATAACCAGCACCTTCCGGTCCTTAACCGCCGTCGCCAGTTGATATCCCAACTGCTTTCCATCCGTGCGAGGTGGAACAATCAGGGGTACCAATCGCACCCGGGGCCAGAAATACTTGATCATAGGAGTAATAACCTCAATCGAATGCTCCCGGTCATGAGCCGCTGAATTGAATTCGATCAGATCGGGCATCAGGCCGGTCAGATGCAGGGCCAGTTCATTATCAATCTCCAGGTCACCGAGTGGTGTTACCCAGTGTCCCTCCTGGAACAGGGCGGGCACTGTTACGCCGCTGTGATCCGCTCCCAGGATTATAACCGAATCCGGCGTTATCCGGCGGGAAATGGCATATAACGTCCTGGCTGCCGTAGTACCGGAATATACCCAGCCCGCATGCGGTACAACCGCGCCAACCGGTTCGGTCGGCACACCAGCCGGTAATTCATACCCAGAAAGGAAAGATAATATCTGGCTGCGGTTGTCTCCCGGGTAGAAATTTGCCGCCATTGGATGTCTCACAGGTGTCATGTTTTCTCCCTCCTGTTTTCAAAACGACCATCGATTATCGACCCGCATTCGGGACAACCACGGCTGATAATATTCATAGCCGTAATCTGGTAGTAATTACGCTTGATAAGGGTCAATCCACATTCAGGGCAGTTAGTATCCTGCCCGCTACCGGCTCGGATATTCCCCAGGTAGACATGTTTAATACCGTTATCCTGCGCGATTTCAGCCGCCGTTTCAAGGCTGTCAAGGGAAGTGGCAGGATGGTTGCGCATTTTAAAATCAGGATGAAAAGCACTGAAATGCAACGGTATACCAGTTCCCAGTTCACCACTGATAAATTCAGTCAGTTCCCCTATCTGTCGGGCTTCATCATTTTCGCCGGGAATCACCAGCGTGGTGATTTCGACCCATACATCGGTCTCGTGTACCAGCCAGCGTAAGGTATCCAGAACCGGCTCCAGATGAGCCAGAGTCAGGCGGCGGTAAAAATCCTCACTGAATGCTTTTAAATCAACATTGATTGCATCGACACTGCCATAGATTTCGCTCCGTGCTTGTGGACTGATATAACCATTGGATACCAGAATATTGGACAGGCCATTCGAACGCGCTTCGGTACTTATATCCAGAACCCATTCGCCAAATATTATCGGATCATTATAGGTATAGGCGATTCCGGTGCAGTTTTGTTTCAGAGCCAGGTTCACGACGTCCCTGGCAGTAAAAACTCCATCCAACAGGCCCCCGTCACCGGACTTACTGATATACCAGTTCTGGCAGAATTTGCAACCCAGGTTGCAGCCGGTAGTACCAAAACTGAGAACTTTTGACCCCGGGAAAAAATGATACAGCGGTTTTTTTTCAACCGGATCCACTGCAAAACCGGTCGAGCGCCCATAACCGATGGATATCAATTGCCCGGAATGATTTCGGCGGATATGACAGAAACCTTTGGAACCATCAGGGATGTTGCAGTAGCGCGGGCACAAGGTACAGATGACCCGTTTATCAGCCGCCGGTTCCCACCAGCGTCCGACCGGACCGCTGGGCACATTCAAATCGACATCCATGATAAAAAATTGTACACGAAACAGGCTTAAGAATCAACTCTTCATTCTTCTAACCGTCCAATCCAGCCCAGGAATCACCAAAGGCCAGGCGCTCTCCGATCGGTGGATGTGAATAATAGAGCCATTTGACCCAGTTCTGCGGATAAGCATTGGACAGATTACGGTTTGCGAGCCCTGCCATGGCCGTCAGAAACGGTTCAGGCTCTGCAATCATTTCCAGGGCCGTGTGGTCAGCCTGTCGTTCAAAATACCGGGAAATGGCATTTGACAGCGGCCCGAACAGAACACCATTGATCAAACCCATAAAGAGAAAGAAAACCGGTAAGAGGGTCAAATTCCATTGCAGCGATGATAAAAATTCCGGAAATATTGTCCGCATCAGCCAGTCCAGAAGAAAAAACACAATCAACTGCTGGCCGGTACCAATTATTATATTTTTCCAGATATGATGGTATTTATAATGACCAACCTCATGGGCAATAACGGATTCGATCTCATCGGTGGACATATTGTTAAGCAGGTTATCGGCCAGCACAACGCGCCGTGTTTTTCCAAGACCGGCCAGAAAGGCATTTTCTTTTTTAGTCTGGCGGCTCATGTCTTCTATAAAAAATCCACTGGGTTTCAGTCCGGCCCGCCCCAGGATCGCACTGAGCCGATCAGTCAGTTCACCGGATTCGATTGGGGTGTATTTATTAAAGATCGGTAAAATAACTACCGGTAGAAGGGTCGCCATGATTACACTGACAACAGCAACCGCCAAACCGGCAATCAACCACCAGTTTTCAGGCGCCAGGTACATGCACCACAACAACAGCCCCAGCAGGATGGGGGTCAAAACCAGGCCAACCAGGAAGGATTTAAACTGATCCATAAACCAGGAATATATGGTATGATTGGAAAATCCCCAGTGATGCTCACGGATATAACCGCTGTAATAACCCAGTGGCAATCCGATCACAGTCGTAATTATCAGAAAACCAATAATATAAACCAGAAAGGTCACTACGACAGGGTATTCGGGATTAAGATTTGCCAGCCAGTATGAGAATCCGCTGAAATAAATAACAAGGATGGTAATCAGGGAAATAAACGATCCAAGTAATCCAAGGGTACGTTTCTCTGACTCATACTTTCGGGCCTGCACCTGTTTTTCGGCATCCAGGAGGGGATGTATTTTGGTAGTCATATTTTTCACTTATATCTGTTCCGGAAACACCGGATTGTTGATAAAACCACGAATCAGCTGGTATTTATTCACTGGTACTTTATGTCCGGCGGAATATTCAGTTAACGCCACAGGATAATTTCGTTCCCTCAAAAACCGCAGCGCGGTCCGGCTGTCTTCCACTGGTACAATATCATCATTTTCACCATGTAATAGAAGCACCGGTGTGGCCTGGTCAGAATTCACCAATTTACTTACCTGGACATCAGGATTGCGCAGGAAACCGGCGATGGCAATCACACCTGCCCAGTCCTGCGGGGATGTCAGTGCCAATTCCAGGGCAAATCCGGCACCCATTGAAAAACCCAACAGGAATACATCATTCAGTTCAAAGCCATCATTTTTGATCTGTTTAACCAGGCCATCAATTAATTCCCGGGAACGAGCCATTTCCCAGGCTTTCCGGTCGTGACCGGCCGCCCAGGAGAAGCCGATCCCATTGGATGCCGGATAAGGTCCCCGCGGCAGATACCAGCGGGCAGAATGGCAACGAACACCCCTGGCAACCGGCAATAATGATTTTTCATTCCCGGTCCAGCCATGTAGACCGATAATGGCCACAGAGGGAAATGCCTCCAACTGGTAGGTCTCAAGTTGCATCAATTATGGATATATATCACAGCAGCAGTCGTCAACCAGCTCGACCGTTTCCAGATCGAATTCATTATTGATATCGAACTTAAAACGAATACAGTCATCAACTTTCAGATAGGGATATTCCGCTCCCAGTTGAGCTAAATCATCGGTTGTCACCCTGGTATACAAATGACCATCGATTATACCACCACCACAGTCGCTGCACTCATCACTCTCACAATTGGTACAGACCATTAACGCTATGACGATAATCAGGACACCAATCATTTTCTTAATCATTTTTTCTCCCATTCCACATTAATCAGAAAATTTGGCTTCGGCCAGAAGCTCCCACTTGCTGTTTTCCGGAGTTCTGCTCAACTCCACCCGGTAGAGATCACCGGTGGCCGTATCCAGAATATAATGCCAGTGTGTCCGATCGATCGATACGGTCTGCAACTGGTAGCGCCCGTTATCACGGTTTTTGGCAATCTCATTGTTCAGCAATGTTTCCAGACGATCAACATAGATGGCGATAGAGTCCTCAGGTGCGGGCTGGGCCCCCAGTAAAAGAAATATCAATATCAATAGGCCGGCCCCACTTAAAACGCCGGTAAAATATCCCTTCATATTACCTCCTGTTTGCATGAAAAATACTGCCAGCCAATTTAAACTATCCTAATCTACTGCACCAGTAGTTGAGTAATCGGGACAAAAATTAAAATATTTGAAAAACAGCAGCGATTAATATTTCCTGGCTGCATTCTCATGACTATATTTTTACTGGCATTTAACGGGCAATTGAAGGATAAGCAAGGAGTCATTATGAAGCAAACCGGTATTTATTTCATCATAGGCGGTGCAATTTTATTTGTTATCATCTTTATCGGTAAAATCATCAGTTTTATTCTCAACAATCCACTGCTTGGATTATCGTTACTGGCAATTCTGGTTGGTGTGGCTATGATCCTGACCGCTATCTACCAGGAACGAAAGGCCGATCCGGAGTCCGAGGAGCTCAAAGAAGTCAAACAATGATCATTGTTACCACCGAATCGGTGGCCGGATATGAAATCTCTGAACATTTAGGGACCGTTGTAGGCAATACTATTAGGGCCCGCCATGTTGGCAAGGATATCATGGCCGGATTGAAAACAATTGTGGGCGGTGAAATCGCCGAATACACCAAAATGCTGGCCGAATCGCGGGAGCAATCTCTGAACAGGATGATCAAACAGGCCGAGCACCTGGGAGCGGACGCAATCATTGGTGTAAGATTCCAGACCTCAATGATCATGGCCTCCACTGCCGAACTGATGGTCTATGGTTCGGCTGTCAAACTGACCAAAAAACAATAACCAGCTTTCCCGGATTACTGATTCCGGAGGGAATTGACCTTTTCCATTAAGGCAATCACCCGGTCTTTATCCACTGGCATCCGCCAGTTACCATCCTGCTTGAAATGTGAGCCGACAATCAGCCCATCACTATGCGACAGGAAGCGCTCCACATTGCCAACCGTCACCCCCGAGCCAACCAGGACTGGAATGTCCACGGCCTGTTTAACGGCTTCGATCTCTTCGGTAAGGGCTGATTGCCCGGTTGATTTTCCGGTAACGATCACTCCATCACTGAGGAAAAATTCCGCCGCCTGGGCAGTCTCAGCGATATCTATATCACCGGTAATGGTGTGGGAGCCATGTTTCTTCTTGATATCGGTCAGCACAGTAATATTATCGGCTCCTAGCTGTTTACGGTAGCGCAACAACACACCGGCATCGGAATTCATCTGTCCTTCATCGGCTATATGTGAAAATACAAAACCTTCCGCCCGAACGAAATCCAGGCCGGCGGCAATAGCGGCGGCCAGAGCAGCCTGGTTGGCCCCGGCCAGAATTTGAATCCCGACCGGCAGTCCGCTGACCTGTTTCACCTCATAACCAACTACACTCATAGCCGCAGTTATTTCCGGTCCTACATTGCGGTTGAGGTAGGGAACATCATGCATATTTTCTATTGCCAGAGCATCGATTCCGGCAGCCAGGTAGATCAGTGCTTCTTCCCTGGCCTGGGCTATTATTGCAGACATATCACCGCGATAGTCAGGAGTACCCGGGAGGGCGGCCACATGAATCATACCAATCACTGGTTTTGATACCGAAAATATTTTCAGGAAATCCGGTCGCATCATTATTGGTCCACCTTTGGTTTATATTCTATTTTGACACTTTGGATTAATTCCCGGGCCGAAGTCAGGGTTGATATATCCGGATTGATTATCCCATCTGCTCCAGCCGGGTGGCCATGGCCGATAATTGCAGCGCTTCCCGCAACGGGTTTACCGCCAACTGACAACTTGCCTTTCCAGACCACCGAAGGCTGCCCGCGATACCAGCTGTAATTGTGGTGTTCATTATCATCAAAGCTTTTGTTTACTTCAACAAAATAATGGTAATTACCTTCCGGCAGCGGTTTCTCCGGTCTATGCTGCAGAATGAATTCGCCGGCCTTGGGACTGGCCCCTGAGATGGCGTCCGGCAGGGGATGATCACCGGTGGGATGGTAGTTGCCATCACCGTAATCGATACCCTGCTTATTCGCCCACACCGGGAGGGAACTGAACCGGGAGCCACCCCGTTTGTCATCCAAGCCACCGCCGCGGTTTCCCAGGCCTTTCTGGCCGACCTTCCGCGACACATACACCGTTTCCACGAACTGACCAGAATCATCCTCCAGCCAGACAGCCAGCTGGCAACGGCTTTCGCTCAAGGTAATATTGATCGATATACTCTCCGAATCTGCGGCCGGTACAACAGCATTGATAATCAAAACTGCCGCCAATATAGAGATGGTCTCTCTCAGCATAGTAATTCCTGTCTTATTTTTGTTCCGGGGTATGATTCCAGATATCCACATGCAGGCGCCAGCTGTCATCGGCCTGCCGTTTCCAGATATGCACATTTTTAGTCTTCTTCCATTCCGGATCGGAGCCCTCCTGATGCCAGGTATAATAGTATTCATTGACCGTATACCCCAGATCTCCACTTACACCATGTTCAAGCCGGTTGAGATCCTTCAGCCGGAATACCCAGCCGGTCCGTTCACGAATTGACTTTTTCAGGGCCAGGCCTCGTGAAATGTTCCAATCATCGGAAAGCATGTAAGCATCATCGGTGAACAGGGCAGCGTGTCCGGCCTGGTCACCGGAATTTACAGCCGCGTAAAATGAATCTACTGCTGCCAGAAAAGTCGCCTCAGAGTCATCGGTTTGGGCACAGGAAAAAAGTAACACAGCTAAAACAACATTTAAGTATTTCATATCCGCTCCCATCAACCATCAGGTTGGTTTAATCAGCCGTAAATTATGGCAGTTGAGTCATAAAACCATGGGGTTTATGGCAGTACAGGAGTTTCCTTCTTCCCTTTGGTAAAATGATACCAGGTGAGGATCGGATGATGCCAGAGCATCCGGGGACCGGCATAACGCATGACTTTCCTGATCGTCTCCCGCTGATCCGATTTATAACAATGGACCGTACAGTTCAAACAGGTTGGTTTCTCCTCCCCAAAGGGACAATTATCCAGGCGACGGTCCACATAGGTCGATAAGTCCCGGCATTCATCACACAGCTCCCCCTTCGGTTGATGCTGTTGCCGGCAGTGGAGCCGGATCATGGCCTGTACGGTGCGGCGTTCGATTTCAATCGGTGATTTCTTTGGCATTCGATATAAAATATCTGAAATGGATTTTGTTCCTAGAAACGCAGTGACAGACAGGTCAGCCCGCCATCCATTTTCTGCATCTCGGTCATGGGCAGGGTAATAACAGGCAGCCCGCTATTGGCCAGGGCCGCCAGGGTGCCCGGAAAACCTTCCGGAGTCAGAAGATGGCCGTTGATCCACAGGATATTGGCGGCGTATTCCTCTCCAACCGGGACCACGATCCGGTCAAATCCTGACCACTCCTTTTCATCCACCAGTTCCTCAGTAATTATTATCCGGTTACCACCCAGGTGATTGACACTGGACTTCAGGTGCAAGCCTTCGGTCAGTGGAACGGCAGAACAGTCATATCCATGCTTCTCCAGTATCACCCTGAATTGGTCAAATCCCGATTGATTGGTCCGTTCCGTAAGCCCTACAAAAACCTGTCGGCCGATCACCAGTACGTCACCACCGTCCAGGTTTCCCGGAGCAGATATCGTGTGCAGGTTGCGGTGCCGGGCCAGTTCCGGCCCGATCAGCTCTGCTTCCCCGCGCCGGCTGGGGGCACCGGGACGGGTAACGACCGCCAATTCCGGGAATACTACTGCAGCGTCCTCCACGAAATGGGCATCCGGGTATTCCGGGGCCGGGTCAAGTATTATTACTTCCAGCCCCAGGTCTGACAATACTTCAATATAATTATTATGCTGTTTCAGCGCCGTCAGAAAATCCGGTCTCCCTATCGTTGCAGTAGTCAGGCCATCAGAAAAAGTCGGGGCTGGTATTCGAACAACAGCTGTTTTAAACAAAGTGGACTCCTGCCATTTAATTACCTGAGTGAAATTTCAACTTCAATACCAGTATGTACTACGATAGAAACCGGGTGTATTTAACGTCTGGTGAATATCCCCAACAGAAAATCGTGGATCGGTTTCAATTTCAGGAACCATTCAAAACTTACATCCACCAGGTCAACTGTTTCAAACAGGCTGAAATCATGAATACGGTGCAGTCCATAGATACCTTTGAACAATAATAGCTCTGGTTGCGGAACATCGGTTGAATAACCTTTCGGAAGACGCTTATAGCAATCACCACCAATATCACCGCCGTTGGCCTTAACCTTGACAATGGCCTCTACCAGTTGCTGATTCAGTTTCGGATCGCTGACTGCCTGTCGATAGACCTCCAGTGCCCACTTGGGAAAAATATGCAGGCCAACGCCGAAAAAGACCTCTCCCGGTTCCAGGTGAAAATAATAACCGGAATTTTCCAGCTTGGGTGCCTGGCCTTCCCAGAAGAATATACCCAGGTGCGTTTTATAAGGGGTCTTATCTTTACTGAACCGGATATCACGGTTGATGCGAAACAGGGAACGGTTCACCCGTGGATCGGCAATTATATCCGGTGAAATCGGATGCAGGCGTTCGCCCATAGCCCCCACAAAATCACGGGCTGGATTCAATATATAATTATCATATTCGGTCCGGTGTAGATCAAACCAGGCCTTATCATTGTTATGCTTCAACTGCTGCAGGAAATTATGACCTTCGGTCAATAGGATATTGGTTGGGCGGTCAGTGCTCATAGTGATCCAATTTTATTAATGAATACCAGCAAAATATATTAAGTCACCGGTCGAATGTCATTAATTATTCTCTATAATGAACTGACCGCGATCATTCTTCCTGTATCCACACCAGTGCCGATTCCATATCGCGGAATAATTTGAATTGTTCCGGTTTAAAATCAGCCAGCGACTGAAACATTCGTCCCAAGGCAAATATCAGATCACTTTCAGTGACCAGACCGACTTTGTAGATCAGCTCACGTTTTTTCTGGGTTTGTTCAAGATAGAATCCCACCTTTCTTATGCGGCCGAGAATGTCCGACTCACCAGAAAACTTTACATTCCTGAATTCCCATATGACGGGCGTAAGCGGGAAAATTCCGGGTATCTCCATGCTCTTTTTATGGGCCGCAATAATCTCATCGATTTTCACCGGTCCGGTTAACACATGGTGTATATACCCATATCTATTACAGAATTCCGTAACAATTGACATCCTATTCCCCTTAGTGTGTCAGTTAAATACCCCATTAAATCCAATTACGCTCTGCCAGCTTCAACAATATATTGAATAGATAAATTCAACCAATTGGCAACTCGTGGAAAATCACTTTTCAACCGCCCATTCACGTGCCTTCCCCAGCGACCGGAATACCCGGAAAGTGACCGGAAGAAATTCGGCAATGGTCTGATACATGCGTGCCATGCCATAGATCAGGTCACTGTCGGCTACCAGAGCAACCCTGTAATTTTTCCTGTTCTCCACCTGAGTATCTTTGATATGATCGGCGATCTTCCGGGTGCTGTTCAGAGTGCTGGTCAAATTAGGTATTTTAACACGTTCAAATTCCCAGATTACAGCGGTATCGGACTTGAGACCCGTTAAGGTCTTATTGTTATCGAACACCTCGATCAGGAAATTCTGATCGATCTCCCCGGTGAGGTGATGATGGACGTAGTTTTCGTCTTCGTACAATTTAGTAGTCACTGGCATGACCGATATTAACTGTTTGCTTTAATATATCTCAACGGGTAATACAGGAAAGCTATATTAAACCTATGAAGGTCTGAATTACATCCACTTTCCCCGATTTCACTTGACAATAAATTGCCTGATTTATAAACTGGACCGACCAGTCGGTTTAGATAATGGGCAATTCAAAACAAAACCAGCGCCGCGAACAAATCCTTGATGCCGCCCTCAAAGTAATCGTTGCCAAAGGCTTCGAAAAAAGCCGCATGGACGATATCGTGGCCGCATCGGGCCTGAGCAAAGGGGCGATCTACTGGTATTATAAATCCAAAAAGGAAGTCTACCTGGACCTGGTTAATTACTGGGTACTGCATTACAGCGCCACCCTCAACCATATCAATGGTGAAAACCAGCCCGCCAGTCAGCAGCTGCGCGAACTGTTCCAGTTCTTCGTGAATCAGTATGCCGACAATGCCAGCGTCTTTAAGGCTATGGTTGAATTCTGGGCCCTGGCTTCCCGCGATGATGACTTCCAGCATAAAGTACAGAAAGTCTACTCCGAATTTCTCAATTTGATCGAAAATATTCTGATCCGGGGAGTCGAAGAGGGCGAGTTCGATTCCCTCGATCCCAAGATCGCGGCCCTGTCGATAATGGTCAATATTGAGGGGATTATCTGGTTTGCCATTTTCGATGTGCCCGGCGTTTCAGTGCCGGAATATATCGACACAATTTCCAACTTTATCCTGGCCGGCCTGGTCAAGGATTCTAACGGAGGAACATAAATGGATTACACTGTAACCTACCGCAAAACCGGCGGTCGGTTTCTAACCGAAATGATTGGTGCCGAACCGATTTTTACCAGGGAAAAGTTCAGCGATGAACATAAGGAAATTTTCCAGATGGTATCCGAATTTTCCGCCGAGCGGATCGCACCAAACAAAGATGACATAAATAAGTTCAATAAAGAACTTTCGCTTGAAATATTCCGTGAAATGGGCGAACTGGGCTTGCTGGGTATCGATCAACCGGAAAAATACGGTGGCATGAACCTGGATAAGATCACATCCGCCCTGGTTACCGAAGCCCTGGGCGCCGGTCAGTGCGGTTCTTTCACCGCCACCTATACGGCCCATGTTGGTATCGGCAGTCTGCCGATCGTCTGGTTTGGCACGGAAGAGCAGAAAGAAAAATATCTGCCCAAGCTGGGTTCCGGTGAATGGATGGGCGCCTATGCCCTCACCGAACCGAGTTCCGGCTCCGATGCCCTGTCGGCCAAGACCACGGCCATGCTCTCCGAAGATGGAAAACACTATATCCTGAATGGCGAAAAACAGTTTATCACCAATGGCGGCTGGGCTGACGTATTCACCGTTTTCGCCCAGGTGGATGGCTCCAAATTCTCGGCCTTTATCGTTGACCGCGATACTCCCGGCTTCGAGATCGGTCCCGAAGAACACAAGCTGGGCATGAAAGGCTCCTCCACCGTACCGTTGAAATTCACCGATGCCCAGGTACCGGTTGAGAATCTGCTGTACAAGGTCGGTAAAGGTGCCACCATCGCCTTCAACGCCCTGAACCTGGGGCGCTTCAAACTGGCTACCTGCGACCTGGGCGGCTGCAAGATACTGATCAACGAAGCCGTCAATTACGCCAGGGAACGCTGGCAGTTCAGCCAGCCGATCGCCAATTTTGATGTAATCAAAGGCAAGATAGCCGATATGCTGATCCGCACCTATTCCGCCGACAGCATGATCTACCGCACCATTGGTTTGATCCAGGATGCCATCGACGAAATTGACAAAGATGCTGAGAAATACAACCTGCAGGTGGGCGAAGCCATGGAAAAATTCGCCATCGAAGCATCCATGGCTAAGATCTATGCCAGTGAAACCCTGAGTAAGGTCGTGGATCATGGTGTTCAGATCCTGGGCGGCTACGGCTTCAGCGAGGAATACGCCATGGCCGGAGCCTACCGCGATGCCCGCATCGACCGGATCTGGGAAGGCACCAACGAGATCAACCGCCAGATCATCACCGGCTATATGATGAAAAAAGCCCTGATGGAAGAACTGCCGATCCGTGATTATATCACCGCCGTCGATGATTTCCTCTCCGGTGAGACGAAAATCAAAGCCGAAGGCCTGCTGGCCGATGAAATCAAAGCCATCGAAGCTGGGAAACGTCTGGCGGCCAGCCTATTCAACGAAGCCCTCTGTGAATTCGGGCAGGACCTGAAACACCAGCAGCAACTGATGGAAATCCTGGCAGACATGTTCATCTATCTCTACACCGCCGACAGCACCATCAGCCGGGTGCAACAGGTAATCGAAGCCGACGGACATAACCAGACCCTGGTGGATATTGCCAAGGTCTTTTCCGCCGAAACCTGTATTAAACTGATGAATATTGCCCTGGCCGGCTGGAACGGTGTCCATCGCGGCCACCTGCCGGCTGAGGTGGTGGATATGCTGCGCATCTTCCAGCGCCATATGTTACCAAAAACCGATATTCTGGGCCTGAAACGGCAGATCGCCGAATCCATCTACGCCCAAAACCGTTACCCATTTTAGGAGGGAATCATGAGCAAGAAATCTGTAATCATTGATGCGGTGCGTTCACCGATTGGTATTAAAAATGGTGAAATGGTCGGTCTGCGGGCCGATGATCTTTCCGCCCAGGTAATCAAGGCATTATTGGATCGCAATCCCAACCTGAAACCGGAAATGATCGAAGATTTGAGTCTGGGCTGTGCCTTCCCGGAAGGCCCCCAGGGAATGATCCTTGGCCGCTCGGCTGGTATTCTGGCCGGACTGGATGTTCCCGGTAAAGTCACCAATCGCTTCTGTGGCTCCTCCATGGATACGGTCCACCAGCTCAGTACTGCCATTATCGCCGGCGACATCGAATGTGGTCTGGCCGTCGGCGTGGAGGATATGTTTTCCGTTCCGATGGGTGGTTTCAGTCCCGATTTCCACCCCGAGCTGGCGGAGAAGGAATTTTATATCGGCATGGGTGAAACAGCCGAAAATCTGGCCAACGAGCTGGAAATCAGCCGGGAAGACCAGGAAGCTTTTGCCCTGGAATCACACCAGAAAGCGTTGAAAGCCCAGGCGGCCGGGAATTTCGATAACGAAATTGTTCCCATCGATGTATACGGCGAGGCTACGGTGGAAAAGGACGAAGGCCCCCGGGAACCGGACGTGGAAAAGATCAAATCACTGAATCCGGCCTTCATGGAAGGCGGATCGATTACCGCCGCTACCAGTAGCCCGATCTCGATTGGTGCTGCCGCCGTGATCGTTGCCAGCGAGGAATTCGCCAAGGCCAATGGTCTGCAGATCCGGGCCGAGATCGTCTCCCGCGCCGTAGCGGCCGTGGATTGGAAAGTGATGGGTGCCGGTCCCCTGCCGGCCACCGAAAAAGCATTGGCCAAAGCCGGACTATCACTGGCTGATATTGATACAATCGAATTGAACGAGGCCTTTGCCGCCCAGTCACTCTATGTGATCCGCAAAGGTGATTTTGATGTAAGTAAAATCAATTTGAATGGCGGCGCCATCGCCCTGGGCCATCCTCTGGGCTGTTCCGGTGCCAGAATTCTGACCACCCTGATCAACGTGATGGAACAGCAGAACACCAATACCGGCCTGGCTACGATGTGCATCGGTTCCGGCCAGGGAATTGCAACCATTATCAAACGGGCTTAACCGGACGAGGTCACCATGTCAAATAAAATTGAAAAAGTAGCCGTTCTGGGCGCCGGAGTGATGGGAGCCCAACTGGCCGGTCACCTGGCTAATGCCGGTATTCCTTCCCTCCTGTTTGACATCAGCCAGGACCTGGCTGAAAAAGGCATCGAAGGTCTGGCCAAACTGAAACCGGCACCGCTGTACAAGCCAAAAAACGCCAAGATGATCACCCCCTGCAACTACAACGATCATCTGGAAAAACTGGCCGAAGTAGACTGGGTTCTGGAAGCGGTGGCCGAGCGGTTGGATATTAAAGAAAAAGTATTCAGCAATATCGCTCCCCATCTCAAAGATACTGTCATTATTACATCCAACACATCGGGCATTCCCCTGGGCGATCTGGTGGGGACACTGCCGGATAAGTTCCGCGGTCGCTTCCTGATCACCCACTTCTTCAACCCGCCGCGCTATATGCGTCTGCTGGAACTGGTGAAGGGTGAAGAAACCGATCAGGAGGTCTATGACTTCCTGGCCGATTTTGGCGAGAATGTGCTGGGCAAAGGCATCGTCCATGCCAAGGACACGCCCAACTTCATCGGAAATCGGATCGGCGTCTATGGCATGATGAAAACGATCCAGCTGGCCCAGGAAATGGGTTTGACCGTGGAGGAAGTGGACAAACTCACCGGCACCATCGTGGGCCGGGCCAAGAGCGCCACCTTCCGCACGGCCGACGTGGTCGGCCTGGATACATTAGCCCATGTTGCGCAAACCAGTTTTGACAAAGGCGAAAATGACGAAAAACGGGATATTTTCAAGGCGCCCAAGGTATTGACCGACCTGCTCGAGGCCGGTAATCTGGGACAAAAAACCAAGGCTGGTTTTTATATAAAAATTGAAAAAGGCGTGATTCATTCCATCGATCTGAAAACCGGTGAATACTCTCCCCAGAAAAAGGTTCGTTTCGACGGTTTCCGACTGGCCAAGGATCATCAGGTGACCGGTGACAAGATTGCCGCCCTGACCTACAGCGATGACAAGGCCGGCAAGTTCTTCTGGGAACTGCTGGTGGATACCCTGATCTATGCTGCCAATCGCATCCCTGAAATCAGCGATGATATTGTCAATATCGATAACGCCCTGAAATGGGGCTTCGGCTGGGAAATGGGTCCCTTCGAGACCTGGGACGCCATCGGTGTATTGCGTTCGGTCGAGCGGATGAAATCGGAAGGCAAGCCCGTACCGGCCTGGGTTCAGGAAATGGTCGACAGCGGCCGGACTTCATTCTACGGATTTGAGGACGGTGCCAAAACCTATTACGATGTAGCATCCAAACAGGGTGTGCCGGTTAAATTATCTGATAAGGCCATCTTCCTGAATCTGGAGAAACAGAAGGGCAACCTGATCAAACGCAGCTGGAGTGCCAGTATTATCGATCTGGGTGACGGGGTCATCGATGTGGAATTCCATTCCGCTTTGCAGCCAGGCTTCAATCCTATTGATGGATCAGTCCTGTCGATGGTCAACGAAGGTTTGGACCTGATCGAATCGGGGAAGTACAAGGCCATGGTCCTGGGACACCAGAACGGGAATTTCTCAGTCGGTGCCAACCTGGCCCTGATTTTGGGTTACTGTGAAAACGGTGAATACGAAAACCTGGAACAGACCAGTAAACTTTTCCAGGATATCGCCCAGCGGATCCGTTTCTCACCCGCTCCGGTTGTGGCAGTTCCCTTCCAGCTCTGTCTGGGTGGCGGGTTTGAGATAACTTCACCGGCGGCCCATCGCGTGGCCTCGGCCGAAACCTATATCGGAGCCGTGGAAGTCGGTGTGGGGCTGATCCCCGGAGCCGGTGGGAACCTGCGTCTGTTGCTGAACCTGTTCGCCAATGCCGGTAATCGTCCATTAAACCCCTTCCAGGTGGCCCAGAATGCCTTCCAGACGATCGGATTTGCCAAGGTGGCGGTCAGTGCCGAAGAAGCCAAACATGTGGGCTATTTCCTGAAGACCGATACGATTGTATTGAACAGTGAGCATTTGATCAAGACCGCCAAGGAAAAGGCCCTGGAACTGGTGGACGGCTATGAACCGCCCAAATACCGGGATGATATCAAACTGCCCGGTGCCGGCGGCCGGATGGCCATGAACACGGCCATCAAAGGCTTCAAAATGCAGGGCAAGCTTTCTGACCATGATGAAAAGATCGGGCAAAAACTGGCCTGGGTCCTGACCGGAGGCGACAAAGCCGGATTAACTAAAAAAGTCGATGAGCAATATTTGCTGGATATCGAGCGGGAAGCGTTTGTGTCTCTGGCCGGGGAGCCATTGTCACAGGCCCGCATGAAGCATATGCTCAAGACCGGCAAACCGCTCAGAAATTAGATTCCTCCCCAACGAGTCGACGAAGGGTGCCGGATCCTACCTTAATTTCGGCATCCTTCTGAAAATAAGAATCCCGCCCGGTAAAATGGGTGGGATTCTTTTTATAATACAACAATCTAACTGCATAAAAAAACAAGGATAAAATATTATACTGAAATCCTTTTGGGTTTATTATCCAATAATTCTTTATTGACTAGATACTTATCATTATAATTGGGGTCACTTATGTATCCTCTTACAAAATAATTGTGATAATTTGCTATCCATGTGTACTTGCTCAAAATATATGGATTATCATGGTACTTCCTAATAAAGTATTCAACATATTTTCTATGCTTTCTTACTTCATTCCAATACAGATATTCAGGATCAAGCACCGACAAATAGTTCAAAAAAGCATAATTATCATTATCTAGATATATATGATTATATTGAGGAGAACTTCTTGGATTACTGTAAAATTTTAAATGCGATTGTACTAACTTGTATACTTCATCTGAAAGTATTATTCTAGGAACAACGGCATATTTTGACTCCAATTGATAGGCATTTATAATAGATTTACCATATACTATAGAATCGTCCATGAATAATGATCCCCTGACAATTGCTCCTCTTACAAACAACCCACTTAAAGCCATAGAAGCTTGATAATATGAAATCATAGTTATAAGATCACCAAATTCGTTTTCACCATGCCCTGTTTCAATTGGATACCCTATTACTATATTATCTGTTAAAACTTTTATAAAATGAGTTTCCCGATTTATTAAATCTGGAAAACTATTATGAAATATTTTCATATTCCCATTTAAGGCATGGAATAATTTCTTAAAGTACTTATCTTCCTTTCCATTTTCGTAGGATACAAGAACAGAATCAGAGTAACCCAAAATATCAATATATGCACATAAAGAATCTCTCAGATGGGGTTCATTATTTAGATAGTATGGATTAGTATTCTTTTTGTTATTGCGAACTTTAAAACACATAACAGCTTACCTATCATTAAGTATTTTAATAATAAAATTTTTATTGATACCAATAATCTATCCTTATTTGAATTTATTCCGTTTGAGATAGGTTTACCTCCACCAACCCCTATGAAAAAGATTTTAATGATGGACTTATTCTTCCATGAAATCTGGCCGATTATCTTTCAGCCATTCTATATCATCTTTAGTTAATTCTCTCCCAAAGGGAATATCCAAATGTATTTGTGGTATTATTTTGTTTCTTATATATCCAGATATTTTAAAAGGTAGCAATATTCCCGCGATCGATCCTTCACCAATCGTTCCAGTAGCTTCAAGAATATTAGAATTTATTAATCCAGATACTATGGGATTGTCAAATGGAAGTCTAATTGTATTTCTATTTTGTATATAGAACTCCCTCAAAACTGCCTTTTCTGAAGGATCAATTTCTTCTAATTTTCTATATGCTGATTTCTTGTTCTGTCGATTAATACTAACACTTATTACTATTCTATAAATTAGAGTAACAATATCTATTGCTCCATAAGCGGTAGTTAGAATAAGCACCACGCTAATAATCGATCTATATTTTTCAACAATTTCATCAACTGACAGATATTTTAAAGCATTATTAGGTAAAATAATCATCATTAATGAAAAACATAATACTATATAAATCAACTTCCTTGGCAACTTGATTAAGTTAATAAAACTAGAAAACCACTCCATATTAATTATACCTCACCATTATTTCAATGGTCATTAGTTAATAGAAACCCTCTCCCGGAAACAGGCCAGAATAAATTACATCGAGGATACTCCCACGCCGGGTGCGATGGCGGAGTTTATTGTTTTTTCAGGGCGTTGGGCAAGAGAAAAAGAATGGAGAGTTGGAGTGATGGAGGAATGGAGGCTGCCAATTAACACAATTCAATTGCTGATAATATCAAGTTCGTATTTACCGGTCTTCCAATTTTTACCCGGACATTCTGTCCGGCTAAATGTCCGGGTAGCTGTTTTAGTCAATTATAATGATATCAAACCGGAAATATTGTCCGTGGCTATGTCCGGTTATCGCTATATCACCTTGTATTGTAAAGAGGGACCGGACCCGGTCTTTTTTACAAGCCCAAGTTTCTCAAAATGCCCAAGATGACGACGGGCAGTTCTTGAATCAACTGACATAGCGTCTGCATACTCACCAGACTTTGCCTTACCGCGGGTTGCAAGCCATTGCCAGCCCTTCTGCTCCGATTTGCTTAAAGCTTTAATAATATTCTCATCAAGATCCATTACGGCGCCTTCGGCTGACCGGAATAATTTGAGCACAAGATAGGGTGGATTCCACAAATATCGTGGCTGGGGTAGACTAAATTCTTTTGCCCGATCACGAAGTGAAGCCAAACCAAGCCCCTGTTCTTCTGCCATATCCATCCGCGCAAAAACAAAGTGTAATTCCGGGTTACGGCTTAACATAGGTGCACTGAAATCCTGGAGTTGATCTAAAGTGATAGGTGATGGCGGTCCACCAGGACTCTGCACTGTAATCGTATCTTCCGTTACTATAATCTGACACTTGGCTCCAGAAATAGTATAATCACGATGAATGAGTGCGTTAACCACGGCCTCGCGGATCATCTCAAAAGGTAAAGTCGATTGTTCTTTACGAAGCACCCGGTTCCGGTTAAATACGTTTGGAAGTTTATTTCTAAGCCATTTTTCCAACTGGTTGGGAATTAAAACAATTGGTTCGTCAAACTCACGTCGTTCTTTATCGCCATTTGGATAGTGAATGATTCCGAGTAAGCCTGCTTGCGGTATATTCATCCGTGGTTCTTTACCAAATAATAGATACCCAAATCCAGTAGGCAATAAATCACCATATTCCTCTTTTAACAAACCTTGCCGGATAAGACGCAATTTGAACGGTTCAGAGCCAACAATATCGTTAATCTTAGCTCTCTTACGGTACATTTCCAGAGCATCATCAGAAAAATCCAAAATTTCTGAATTAGGTAATTTATCTTCCAATGGTGATAGCGCGATTTTACCCGGCTCTTCTTTAATATCAGTAGCACGTTCCGTAGCCTGCTTGAGGAATTCTTCGTTTTCTTGCTCAATAACATCCTGAAGGTCACGATCAAACATATGTACAATTACACCTTGGCGAATTAAATAACCAATACCTTTACGTGCAACTTTCGGGTCGGGATCTTGAATACCTACCCAAACCTCCTTAATCCGGGCAAGATAAATATGTTCTGTACAAGACAGTTTCGGATGCTTCCTTGCCCCTTTCGCGCAAGGTTCCAGTGTTGCGAAAAGAATTGACCCATCCAATTTATTGCCACGATTCTTCCTTTCAAGTAACGTATACTCCGCGTGATCACCATGTCTAAGTTCCCCGCGACATGCTGTTTCGATAGTACCATCTGGTTTGTATAAAACTGCACCAACTTTCGGATCAATTTTTCCATCCGTACGGGATTCAGACACAGATTGGCGCATTACCTTAATTGCCAATTCCATGAATTTACGTGAATCCAACATTAGTCTATCCACTACCTAATCATTTAATCCCATATTGTACACTCGCTAATACTCCCAATATTATCTCCTATATACATAATTCTCACTATCATCCCTCTCCCGGAAACAAGCCAGAATAAATTACATCGAGGATACTCCCACGCCGGGTGCGACAGCGGAGTTTATTGTTTTTTCAGGGCGTTGGGCAAGAGAAAAGTCGATGTTGGATTTTGAGTTTTGGATGTT
>CAYPJE010000033.1:0-33953 GCA_964410945.1 uncultured bacterium | reverse complement strand
TTTGTTTATCTTCTCGCCTGAAAAACAGTCAACCCATATCAGGACAAGACAATCTAATTGAGCTCAGTCAATCACATTTTGAATAACCGCAGTCATGACAGATGACACAGCCGGCTTCACTCTTTAAACTATTACCACTACACTTGGGACAAACCTCAAAATTGAATGCCAATGTTTGATTCTTGGATGCTGGTTTATCAGTTTCGGCGGCTTTTTCAGGCTGGTTACTGTCCACAAAAGCGAAAGGATGCACATTATATTCATCCTCAGGTTTCAGCTTTCTGGCCTTCAGATAATCGTCCAGCGCTTTGCCAATTGCATCGGGAGTTGACAGGATTAACTGGCCGTCTTCCCAGGTGGGGTTGGGGCCGCTGATACCCTTTAATTGTTTCACGATCGCCTGGGGTTCGATCCCGGAACGCAGTGATAACGAAATCAGGCGGCTGATAGCTTCCGATTGGGCAGCGGCATGTCCACCAGCTTTCCCAATCGTTGTGAAGACTTCGCACAGGCCATTCTCATCTTCATTGATGGTGATGTATAGGGTACCCTCACCAGTCCTTATACGGCGCGTAACACCCGTTGTCATTATCGGGCGGTGCCGTGGCTTGGCTGAAACACCGGCGGCGTGGTGGGTTGCTTTCCCCATCGTTCCATCGACTTGCGACTGAACCTCTTTCGATTTTTCCTTCACCTTTGAATCAGAAATGAGTATTCCTTCCCGTGATCCTTCACGGTATACGGTAATACCTTTTAAACCGGCCTTATACGCGGTTAAATAGATATCGGCAACTGTATCAACCTCAATATCATGGGGCAAATTGACGGTAGATGAAATCGAACTGTCGATAAACTTCTGAATCACGCCCTGCATTTTCACCCTGAAAAATGGATCAATGTTGTGAGCGGTAACAACATAGTCCGGCAGGTCGCTGTCATCCCCGAATAATCGCTCTATGATCGGATGATAAACTTTGTATTCCTTGAAATTATCCCCGGAACCATTGTTATTTTTAACCCTTCTGGTATAAGAAGTATTAAATATCGGTTCGATTCCTGAGGTGACCCGCGCCACGATGGCACCACTGCCGGTGGGAGGGACAGTCAATACGGTTGCGTTACGAATTCCCTGTTCGGCAATATCGGCTTTTACAGCTTTCGGCAGGTTTTTTACGAACTTGCTTTTACTGTATTTATCATGGTCGAAATTAGGGAAAGCACCTTTTTCTACCGCCAGACTGACCGAAGCATCGTAGGCAGTGTCACGGAAAATCTGACAGACCTGGTTTACTGTTTCGAGAGCATCCTCACTGTCGTATTTGATACCCATTTTCACCAGCATGTCTCCCAAACCCAGCATTCCCAGGCCAATTCTGCGGTCATTGATCGCATTCCGGCGCTGATTTTCAAGGGCATGGCGATCGATATTATAATCGATGACATTGTCCAGGAAGCGGGTGGCGTAGGTGACAGTCTGTTTGAATTCATTGATCAGGAAATTGCCCTTATCATCCACGAATCGTTCAAGGTTGATGGATCCCAGGTTGCAGCAGCCACCATTTGGCAATGGTTGTTCGGCGCAGGGATTAGTCGAAACCAGGGGACTGCAATACTCGGCATTATGATGCTCACACATCGTATCCCAGAAGATAATCCCAGGCTCGGCACTGCGATGGGCGGCAGTGATTATTTTATTCCATAGTTCCCGGGCTTCCACCTTCCGGTAGACTTCCTTGTCCCAGCGCAGGTTGAATTGTTCGTCATTTTCAACAGCCTGCATGAATTCATGGGTTATCAGAACTGAAATATTGGAATATTTTACCCGATCAATATTATTGTATTTTATGTTGATAAAATTTTCGATATCAGGATGATCCACCCGGAGGGTCTGCATATTAGCGCCCCGCCGGCCGTGCTGGGCGATCGTATTTGTGTTTTCACTGAACAGATTCATGAAGCCTACCGGGCCGCAGGATTCTCCTCCGGTTCCATTGATTGAATCACCGGAGGGACGCAGGATCGATAAATCATGGCCACAACCACCACCGTATTTATAGGTCATGGCCTCATCATGAATGGTCTGATAGATGGCTTCAATCGAATCACTCTCGATGGCCACTACATAGCAGTTATTGAGGGTAGTGTTAATATCATCGCGGCCGGCACCATGCATGATCCGGCCACCGGGTACAAAACGGAAATCTTCCAGGATTGAATAAAAATTATCCGACCATTCCTGGCGTAATTTTTTATTTTTTTCAATGCTGGCAATTGCGGTTGATAGCCGCTGCCATAATTCATAAGGATGCTGCTCCCAGGGAGCTAAATATTTTTTAGTGAGAACATCACGCCCAAGCGAATCATTCTTATAATAATTATGTATGAGGTATTTTCCCGGAATTCCGTCATCCGGTTGATCTTCTGCTGCGGCGTTGGCTAATTCACGAATTGTCTCGCGGACCAGCGCATCAGTATCTTTTTTCCCCGATTGAGTGACATTGAAGTCCAGTTCAATCGCTTCAGCCATATATTTACCCCTTGGTAAAAGAATTAATCGGTACTATTCAAAATGGATGGCAAGTGAATACAAAAAAAAATGGTTGAGTTGGCACGGGGAATATATAATTACCGGAAAATCCAATCAAGTTGAATTCAGAAAAATTCCGGATACTCGTCGAGAAAATTGAAGTTGAAGAAAGTTATCCACAATATATCAACAAAATAAAAATCTCTAAAATATTACAAATTGTGATGCAAATATGTCTAAAATGGTTAGATAAAACAGGGTAGATAAAGTAACTTGTAAGGTGCTTGTATCCACAAATTACGGATAAAAAATGCCTTATCGCCTTAATCGGTTTAAGGTGTAAATTCTTCCCGCACTGCGGGTGTAGTTCAATGGTAGAACGAAAGCTTCCCAAGCTTTAGACGAGGGTCCGATTCCCTTCACCCGCTCAAAAGCTGTCGGTTGTGTCCGACGGCTTTTTATTAATAATTACTAATGATAATTGGATTCTTCGGGAGTTAAATTAGTATTGTATGGAATTCTTAGAATAAGTTTAATTGAACGGGGTATTATGCTAGCTTATTTATTATCGCTTACATTAAAAGACCTGATAAGGAATAAAACTACTAATATTCTCAGACTTTCAGGTTTAGTGGCCGGACTGGCCGTAATAATAATCATTTTATTCTATGTTATTAATGAGACCAGTTATGATGAGCACCATAAGAATAAAGATGATATATATCTGGTCAGTAAATATTTGAGTAAACATGATTCGCATAATCCTAGTACAGCGTATATGCTTGGTGATGATATTGAGGGATTTATACCACAGGTGGACGAGGTGTGTCGGCTTATTCATGTTCGTTCCAAAATAAAAATTAGTGATTCCTGGGAACAACCATCTCGTATGTACTGGGCCGATAATAATATTTTCGAGGTTTTTACGATTCCGTTTATTCATGGCGATGAGAGAACAGCATTTAGTGGGCCAAATTCAATTATCATTTCTGAGTCGGCGGCAATCAAGTTCTTTTCAACTACTGAATGTATCGGTGAAATGATGCAGTTGAAGGTTGGAGATAATTTACATGAATTATATGTATCAGGTGTGATGGCTGACCAACCTCGAACCTCGGTATTACGTTTTCGCTATCTGGTTTCAGGGGATGCAGTATTGAATTCTATCGGGGATTATTACAATACAATATTTGAAAAGATGAATTATGATATGTTTACTAAAATGCATTCCACATTAGATCTTTGTTTGACATTTATTAAGAAATTACCCGGGGCTAGTATAGCCGACATTGTTTCAAATCTAAAGGAGATTGAAAACCAGCAAGTATATAGTGACCATAGCTGCACTTTTAAAATCACACCATTGAATGAATTATATTTTGAATCTGCTAATTGGACAAATAACAGATTTCCTGCCGGTGAAGAAAGAAAAGTAGGTGTATACAGATTAATAGCATTAATCATAGCCTTAATTGTCTGTATAAATTATGTCCTCATATCTATAGTAATTGATTCCAGCAAATTCAAAGAAATAGGAATTCGCAAGCTATTTGGTGCACGGAGAGGTGATATTGTAGTACAGAATACATTTACTGGTATTTTTCTGGTATTATTAGCATTACCGTTTGCGCTAATTGTGGCCGAATTATTATTGCCATTTTTCAATCAGCAGTTTCAAATCCAAATAGAATTAAGCTGGCTGTATTCTGCAAAATACCTGTTTATAATCCTTGGAAGTATCTTGACTATCGGCTTTATCACAGGCGTATGTACTGGTCTATATGTGTCTAGTATAAGTCCATGGAGATTATTGCGAAAGCTCACAACATTTAACAGTGGTAAGAAAGGTGTTTTAGTTGGTCTTTTAGGATTGCAACTTTTCCTTTGTACCGGATTATTGTCGGCAGCAATAATTATTAACCGCCAGAGCCAGTACTATTTTTCTAAGGATATGGGTTTCAATAAAAATGGTTTAATAGAGGTCGATTATCCGAGATCTATGACAGAAAAATTTGATGTGCTTAAAAATTCTTTACTGTCATATCCGACAATTATTGATGTCTCGGGATCGAGCAATGAATTATTATCAGGTAATAGAACTGTGTCGGTTATGAATTTTGAAGAACAACCTGATATTAAAAAATCCGTCGAGTTTATGGGTGTTGATTCTGATTATATCAAGACCATGGGTATTAACATTATTGAGGGGCGCGATTTTGACTCGAAATTAAGTGATGATGAGAAATGGTCGATTCTAGTAAATCAACATATGATAAATGAATTTGGTGTTGAGCATCCGGTGGGAAAGAGGTTGAATGATTACGCAATGATAATTGGGGTTGTGGGAGATTTCCATATGCATAGCATGAATGAGGAAATCACAAATCTGATAATAGATATGGGTACTAAACACATATCAACGCTCTATATCAGGACAAATCCGGATGATATTGAGGAAACACTGGCATTTTTAGAATTAGAATGGAAAAAAATCTTACCTGATTCACCGATGAATTATCAGTTATTCGATGATATTGTCAATAATACCTATCAATCAGAGTTGAGTTTTAATCGTTTAATTAGAGTGTTAACCTTTGTTACAATAATAATCACTTGTACCGGGTTATGGGGTATTGCGGCGACTATTTCTAATCGGCGACGCCGTGAGATCAGTATCCGCCGGGTATTGGGTGCCTCCAGTCTGGATAATGTAGTCCTGTTGGGCCTTGATTATTTTAAATACTTAATAGTCGCATTTATTGTATCCATTCCTATTATGTATATCTTAATGAATAAATGGCTCGAACAATATGCTTATCGAATTACGATCGGGGCCAATGATTTTATTATGTCAATAGTGCTTACGGCAATAATCCTGTTATCCACGATCGGATATTCCATTTATCGCACTTCTACCGTCAATCCGGCCGAGGTATTGCGTAGCGAATGAATTAACTATCCCGGTGTACCATATCCGGTGAAAAGGCCGGCAGACAGACAGCGATGTATTCCGCCCCATCAGAATGGGGTGAGCTGTACTGGACCCACTCACCGGCTGAGATAAAGACCGCCTCACCAGCGGAAATATCAAATTCCCGGTCAGTCAATCGAATATGCAGCTGGCCCTTCAGCACAACGGTATATTCATCAAATTCAGGCTGCTGGTCCGGTTCCAGCCAACCTGGGGGGCTTTTCATTCTGGCAATGCTGATTTCAGCAGTGCCACTATTGATCCGGCCAATGAATTCTTCTATCGGTTTGGGTGGTGAACCGGCTGCTGTGATACGGCTTGGTTTGGTAATTATTCTAGCCATCAGTCTGTTCCTGTTTTATTTTTCAATTGGAGCTAAATTAACCCTGTTGAAACCGATCATGAAAAAAAATATTCTATTGGCACTGCTATTGATCTTGTCCGTATCTCATGCCGATCAGTGGGATTTTACGCTTCAGGATAATACACTTTACAATGATGTTGATAAATGCTGGATGGTGGGAACCACCTTGTTCATCGTTATTGATGATGAACTGATCCCACTGAATGCATCCAACGTGGTGTTTGTCCAGGAATACCAGACTGAAAAATCTATCTTCAACCATCGTCGTGGCTGGTCGTATACGCAGGTTGGCGGCATCGGTGGACTATTGCTGGGGGCAATTCTGGGTACACAGAAAGAGAAAGGGCAGGATGTCCAAATTAAAAATGCTGTCCAATCTGCTTTGAGCTGGGGCAGCACCACCGGGATTATTGCCTATTTCTATGGCGGGTTTTTCGGTAAAAAGGATACCCGGAAAATTGCCCACGATTTATCGGGATATTCAGCAGGGAAACGAATTGGAACAATCCGCCGCCTGATCACACCTGAGTGATTTCAGCCGGTTAAAATCGCGACAAATTCCTCCAGGAATCTTTGATCGGTTTTATCAAATTTTCCAACCTCGGCACTGTCAATATCAAGAACGGCAACCAGCTGACCGTCTGAGAGAACCGGGACAACAATCTCCGAGCGCGTAAGGCTGTCGCAGGCGATGTATCCGGGATAATTTTTCACATCGTCCACGATTACCGTTTCCATATTTCGTGCAGCGGCGCCACAAACTCCACGGGTAAAATCAATTAAGCCACAGGCAATCAGGTTACCCTGGTAGGGACCGATCTCCAGTAATTCCGGTTTGGTTACGCGATAGAAACCGACAAAGACCCATTCGGGAAACTGTATTTTCAGAATTGCACAAGCCAGAGACATTTTACCAATAAAGTCAACCTGGTAGCCATCTGGTGACAGGATAAGTTTCAATTGCCGGATTGCCTCCCGGTATCGTTCATTATTTTTATTCTCAATCATGGTTGTTTTCCAGCTTAGGACGGCTAATGTTTATTTTTTTACCAGGAGATATCAACAGTGAAAAATAGGATGATTCTCAGGACTGTATGGTGCTGAGGGCCGAACGTCGAATATGTATTAACGTCCATAATGCTCCCTTTTATTCGGGGAAATATAGTATGATTTATGAATAGTAGACAGCGGACTTAGAAAATGAGCAGCACTGCCAGGGCACCACTGAGCGTACAGGTAACGTTGACCAGATCATTATCTATCCAGCGAAGACCATCAACGTGGGTGGTAGGTGATTTGCAGTGGAGATGCTTTTCAGTGTGATTATCACAGACCGGACAGCGAAACCGGGCTTGTACCGTCCCGCCGATTATCGAATCCACCAGGCTGCCAATAACTCCGGCGGAAGTGACAATCAGTACCGACTTGAGTCCCAGTCCGAATACCACTCCGGTTGTACCAATCAGAAGGCTTCCGATAATCGTTCCGATCGTTCCGACAACCGATACACCGCCGGAGGTTCCCTTATCCACCGCTTTGAATGAGATGATATGACGTGGTTTATTCCGACTGAAGAATCCAATTTCGGTCGCCCAGGTGTCCGCTGTTGCGGCAGCTACCGAACCAAGAAACATGATATACAATATTTCATTTGGTTGATAGAAGGCTGTGACTGCAACCAGAGTGGCAATTCCGCCATTGGCAAATACCTGTAATACATCGCGCCGTGAGCCCTTTTGATAACTCTGCCAGCCGGATTTATCAGTGGCTGTATTCTTACCCTTCCCCAACTTGGAAATCAATGATGAAAACACAAAAAAGATTACCAATGGAATTACCCATTTCAGACCTCCGGTGCCAAAGATGATCGCACCCATGAGATAGGCGCCGACACTTCCACTGGTCGAAAGTGATTTGAAACGATAGGCCAGGAAGAATAATGCCAGTGATAAGAACAGCCAGCTGACAAAGTATATCTCCGAATTATCGAAGATGGCTGCTATGTATAAATCATACAGTAATGCCGATACCACCGGTACTGAATAATTATCTGACCCGAATTTGCTGATTGATTCTGCTGCAGTTGCCAGCAGGGCGACAATACCTGAAATACTGATTATCTGAACAGGTAATAGAAATACGGGAAGATAGCGCCGTGACCACCACGTGACCAGAAAAACAATTATCCAGGATGAAAGGAACATGCCAATGCTGCCTTCCAGGGATTTATTGTCAGACCACAGGCGGTAGCGTCGAGGGTTTCTTACTGAATTACCTATTGTAGAGGCAATCGTATCGGAGAAAGTCATCAACAGGGTACCGATCATCAGGGACACCGGTCGATCCCACCAGAACAGCGCCAGTGTGAGGTAGGCCAGTGGGAAATAGATCGTCCCAAATGATTTTCGCTCGGTGGCATGCATGGCCTGAAAGCGATTTGATTTTAGGGCAGCCCCATTGATCAGAATGAACAGAACTGCGATCACTGCCGGCTGGGTATTGGTAGTAAAAATCAACGGGCTGACCGATACCATCAATCCGACAATAACATGAACAAATTTTCGGCTGCGTTCGATTGGCCAGCTCAATTTCTGCTTTAAAACCTCGCTGAAGGCAATGGCTGTGAAAATCAATATGAAGAAACATCCCAGGGTCAGCCAATCATTATTGAACAGTTGATAGCGTGGTAAAATCATAAGCCGGATTTTACTGTTTAAATAAAAAAAGAATGAAGGATTTTCTTAGCAATGTCAATAATTACACTGATATGAATTTCGTTACTATTTCTGGTTGATTAATACTAATTTTTATCGATTAATTGGGTCCTAATACTTGATCAAATAACCCCAGGAAGATTTGTTATCAATGACTAAACAGTATTTAATTACCACCTTTATCATTTTCCTGACGATCAGTTTTGCTCAGGATACTACCGAAACCACCGTAACCGACACTGCCACAACCACGGAAATCCCTGAGGTAGAACCCGCTGATTCCCAGGAAGATATAACCGAAGAATTACCTGATACTACCACTATATCCGAGATAGTTGAAATTGAACAAGTCGTCGAAAAAACAGAAGACAGTTCAATCGTTGAAGTTGAAACCAAGCCTGTCATAATAGTTGAGGATACGGTCAGCACTGAAGCCTTTACAGAAGAACAGGTTGAAGATGTGCCGGCCGATGTGATCATGGAAACGCCGGAATTGGTAGATGAAGAAATCCCGGAACCGGCTGAGTCAGCTGAGACAGATGTTGTTAACCTTATTGATTTAATGCCGGAGGAAATAAAGGCTGAATTGCTTTCAGTTGAAGCCTTCGAGAATGCTTACTTCGAGTATTTGACATTGCTTGATAAGGAGGAACCAAAAGAAATCGGCGGTCTATTTGGCATGCTGGGGGGGAGCGAGTCGATTGTTGATAAAAAACTGGATGAGTATCTCCGCTACCTCAGAAATTATTATCCTGATCATCATTCTGATATCATTCAGACTTACATAATAAACTCCACTATCGGCCAGGAAAAATGGAACAGGGCCTTTTCTGAATTAATCAAGTTTTTGCATTTGTATCCCAAGTCAGAGAAATGGAACAGCATTCGCAGTATTTGTCAAGAATTAATTGAATCTGAAAAATACTTCCGCGAAGAATCAGATATTTATAAACCAATAATCGATAATATCGAGCAAATATCGGATCAAGATATTCACAACCGTTATTTTATTTATCTCAAAATCCTGAAATCTATTAAAAAGGAAGATTATAATAAGATTTATATATCTGAAATGAACCGGTTCGTTGGCCTATACCCCAACGGGGACCACACCAGCGAAGTAGTCCTGTGGTTGGCCAAAGCTGCCTACAAACAGGAAAAATATCATACCAGCTATCTGGAATATGAAAAAATTCTGACCTTCTATCCTCAGAGTGAATACCTGCCGATAGCGCTATATAAACGAGGACGAATTCAATCAAAGCATTTTGAGGAATACGCCAATGCAATCGCAACTTTCAGGGAATTCCTGTTGCGCTTTTCCAGTGACAGTCTGGCGGAATCAGCCCAGTTGAATATTGCCCGGATTGCCGATACCAAGCTGAAGGACTGGGTTCAAGCCGTTGATGAGTATCAATTATTCGCTGATACTTACCCTGTTTCTCCCAACGCAACAACCAGCTTAATGCGCTTGGGTGAAATCCAATCCGAGGAGCTGAATCAGATCAATGAATCCATATCGACCTATGATTACCTGATTCAGCTTTACAGTCAGTCACCGGAAGCGGTAGAGGCATTGGTCCGAAGCGGAAATATTTATGAGGCTGATAAACAGTATCATGAGGCAGCCGAAAAATATTTTACCGTTTATCAGTCGTATCCCCAGTCAGAACAGGCCCTGCCAGCCCTTGAAAAATGTTTGGAATTATACGAGAAACGTATCAAGGATACTTCCAGGGTAAAGGAAATACTCCAAATTCTGGTAGATGAATTTACCGAATCCAAAGCCGGGAAAAGTGCCAAAAAGAAATTGGATAAGATGTAAAAGAATTCTGAAGTATTCATTTTATAGCCTGATGATTGTTCATCAGGCTTTTTTACAGGATAAAAGGAAATCTTGAGGTAAATTCGATCTCAGCCGGCCAGTTGGAAAAAAATCTAAAGCCAAAACAATATGACTCAGAATAATCATAACTCTGATAAGTCTCCGGAAGAGTTACGGCAGATAATTGTCCGATTGGAAGAAAAACTCAGACGGCAGGAACGGGATGATTCCGTTAAAGCGGGTGAGGCGGTTCTGAAGGATATTCTGTTTGCCAGCCTGATTAATTCTCCCAATGGATTACTGATCTGGGAAGAACGGAAGCAGAAGACACGGGTAATCGAATGGAACCGGGCTTCGGAACGAATATTCGGGTGGTCCAGAGATGAAATGATTGGTAAGCATTTTTTTCCATTATTATTTAATGAGTATGATACTGATATTTTTCATCAGATTGTTGAACTGTTCCGTACTAATCAGTCACCCCATAATTATCAGAATGAATGTCAGACAAAATCCGGTAAATCCGTCCGTGTAAACTGGTTCAACACTCCAATTTATGACAAGATCCGAAAACGGTGGTTTATCCTCTCACTGATTGAGGATATTACCGACCGGGCGATAGCCGAGGAATCGCTTTTTCGCACAACCAGGACTTACCGGGCCCTGGTTGACAGTGCGCCGCTATCAATCCTTATTATTGACCAGGACCGCAATGTAGAATTAATAAATCCGGCGGCTGAAATATTATTTGGTTGGAAAATGAAAACCTCCATCGATCGGCCAATAAAATGGAACAGGTCTGAAGATCAGCAATTGATGGATGAATTATTGGACCGGGTATTCCTGGGCCAATTAATAACCAGCCAGGAAACCGAACTGGTTGGTAAAAAGGGCAAACATTTTCATGCCAATCTGTCGATTGCGCCGCTGGTTGAAGCTGAACAAGTAAAGGGTGCGATCCTGCTATTCGTGGATATTAGTAAGCGTATCCATGCCGTTGAAGCGTTGGAAATTGCTGATAAGCATAGGAAGGCGCTGCTGGAAGCTATACCTGATCTATTGCTTAGAATTGATAAAAAGGGTGCCATACTGGATATAATCGGTACCCCGGAGCACAAGCTTATTAATCTTTTCCAGGATGAAGAACATCAACATTTAAAAGATTTGATATCTAAAGCCGAATATCAGGAGTTGCAGGCGGGAATCAAAATCGCCCTGGATTCATCTGCTGAGCAAATAATGGAGTTTAAGCTGCAGGATTTGATCATTGAAGTGCGTCTGGTGATGAGCCGCTCCGGGGACCTGCTGCTGATCCTGCGTGACATAACCGATGAAAAAAAGAATCAGGCTGAAATGGTTGCTTCTTTGGCGGAATCTGAGAAATCTGACAGTGACAAGACCCAGCTGATGAGTAATCTGGCTTATGAGTTTCTTGTACCTTTGAATGAAGTTGTGGGTAATATCAATTTAATCGAACAAAGCCTGGATACACATATCGGCCGTGCTGAACAGGAGTATTTTTCTATCGTTCATGCGGCCAACCGGAACCTGATGCGAATGGTTCATGAGTTGAATGACATCATATCCGTAGATGCGGATAATTTGAATCCATTGATCGAGGATATGGATTTAAAGGCGCTTATCGAGTCGATTATAGGTGATCAGAAGGCAGAAGCGGATGAACGGGATCTCGATTTGGTCCTGAATGTCGATCCGGCTGATTACATGATCCGTGGAGATCGATTGATGCTTCAACGCGCCTGTAGTCATATTATTGAGAATGCATTGAAATATACTCTCAAAGGGCAGGTGGAGATACTGTTATCGCGCGATACAAAAATCAGCTGTGTAATTCGCGATACCGGTGTTGGTATGAGTAAGGCTGCCCTGGCCAATCTATTCAAAATGTATACTGACCAGGGGGACGACAGGTACCAAAAATATAAAGGCCTGGGTTTCGGGATGCCGATTTCAAAGCGCTACCTTGATTTGAATGGCGTCAAGCTGAAAGTGGACAGTAAGGTAAATAAAGGCACGAAATTCACTATGCTATTCGAACCGGGCAGGAAAAAGGGGCGTCCTGTCAGCGCGATTACCGTCAGCGGCGGTGATTCAACTGCCCCTCAGATTGTATTAGAGCGAAAGCCATTGATTCTGGTTGTCGAGGATGATGCGAATTCTCAGCGCCTGATTCGACATTTTCTAAAACAGGATTATGGGAGTTGTTTTGCTGTTTCTGTCAGTAAGGCAATTCAGCAGTTGAATAAAAATCATATCGACCTGGTTTTGCTGGATATATCATTGCAAGGTGAAGAAGACGGATTGAAACTGGCGGAGTATATTCGAAAATCAAAAAAGAGGAAAAATATACCAATAATTGTTACCTCTGCGCATACTTCGGTAGCGGACCAGAATCGCTGCGTTTCAATCGGGTGTAACGAATTCCTGAGTAAACCGATAATTAAGGACGTTCTGTTAAATAAAATCAGTAAATATTTTGGCTGACGCTAATTATCGTAAACGCTAATCAGACAGCGTCCGGCCTTTTTTGCGGCGTAAACGGCCTTATCGGCTGCTTCCATCAAGGATTTAATATCTTCGCCATCATTAGGGAATTGGGCTACTCCGGCACTGAAGGTCACTATCAGGTCCTGTTCGTTATAGCGTATTAATACCTCATTTCGCATTTTATCCAGTATTTTCTGCAACGTGTTGACCGAACCATCGATCTCTGACCGCTCCATGATCAGGACAAATTCTTCACCGCCCCAACGACAGAAAATGTCGGTATTACGTATCTGAGACTGGATGAACCGGGTAAATGCAACCAGGCATTGGTCACCGCAGTCGTGGCCGTATGTATCATTGATCGATTTGAAATGATCGATATCCAGCATTGCCAGGCTGAAGAAATCCTTATGCCGACGATGTAAATTAATCTGCCGCATGATCTCTTTCTGAAAGAAGCGACGGTTATAAATTTGTGTCAGGGGATCCATGTACATGGCTGATTCCAGATCCGCTTGCCTTTTCAGGATCGAACTGATTTTAGCCAGTAGCTCTTCCTTATTGACTGGCTTCACCATGAAATCATCGACTCCACCAAGGTAGGCACGGATTTTTTCCGGCATGGAATCGACACCGGTCAAAAAGATGAAGGGAATAAACCTTAGCTGGGTATGGCTTTTAATAAGTTTCAATATCTCAAACCCGTTTGGGTGCATTTTAATATCACAGAGTATAATATTGGGGGAATACTGGAAAATCAGTTCCTGGGAGGCCTCGACGTTTTTTAAAACGTCCATTACATTGATCTCATAGCCAGCCTTTTCCAGGTGGTATTTGATGGGATATACAAAAAATGGATCGTCTTCAAGAATCAGGATTTTTGCTTGCTGGTGCATAAGGAATCTTCAGGTTAAAATTTATTTAAAATATTTTTCTTTGGCTTCTTCAAGTTCCTTTATGTAATCAATAAATAAACTTTTTAACATTTCGTAATTCTGTTGCTTGGACGCTTCTTCAATCTGCTGGCCGATCGTACTCATCTCATGCAGTCCGTATCCGCCGCCGCTACCTTTTAAATTGTGGCCAAATTTCTGAATTTTTAAAAAATCATGATCATTCAGATTGCCTTGAACCTCTGCCTGTGTATCGACTAAAAACTGTACATATTGACGAATTAATTCCTGAAATTCGGGATCGTTCAAATAATCCTGATCCATTTTTACCTCCACTACACCATTTGTATTAATCGAAGATTGTTACAATTTCGATTATGTGACAATTTATATTAATTATTAATCCCAATAAATCCAATTAATCATATAGTAACCCACTAATGAATCACTACAGGAATTTAAAGAATTCAGACCATTGGGGTATATTAAAAACGATTGACCAGGCAAATTGTATCTTAGACTGTAATTATATCAGTATGATACACTAAATTTGTTTTACTATAATGAGAGTATAAATGTCGAAAATTCATATACCCCGCATAATTCTGCTGTTCATCATTTGTGATGTATTGATTGTCGCAGCCTATCTTCTGGCCCAATCCTTCGATTTGTCCAATGATTGGCTGATGGATTTCCTGGACATTGATAATGAAAACAATCTGCCGGCCTGGTATTCATCGGTAAAACTGTTAGTTATCGGATTATTACTCTTGGTATATACATTATCAGGGGAGAACCGATCCGGGAAATACCGGTTGCGATTTTTGCTGCCAATGATCTTCATCCTCCTGTCACTGGATGAGATTGCCATGCTGCACGAATCACTGGGTACTTTCAGTGATTTTCTGCTGCCGCGGGGAACCCGTCGGGGGACTGCCTTTCGGGTCACAGGGATATGGATGTTTGTTCTCGGGGTGCCATTCATCGGGTTGATGACCTGGTTAGTAATGGATTTTTATCGTCAGATAAATGAATCTGAAGTGATCCGAAAATTGGTGGCCGGCCTGGTAATATTTTTAACAGCGGCCCTGTTTATTGAAATATTCTCGAACTATTACCGGCGTGGGATTGGCTATCTGGTGCAGGTCAGCCTGGAGGAATTCGGCGAGATGATTGGCGCTACCATTATCCTATGGGCCGTATATGATCTGTTGAAAATAAAAAAGATTGTCTGGGATTTTTCCAAACCGCGTTGAAATCTGTGCAGTCAAGATGAACTATATGTACAATTCCAGACTAAACTTGTTTTATACTGTCGCAGGACTGATCGCATTGAATTTTGGATTGTACCTGTTGTTCCCTATGGCCGGATACCGGCGCTGGGATGGATTGATGACAGCCACAGTACTCAGTGATTTCGGCGGTACTCCGTGGAACGTGATATTTTATTTTGCTCATACACTGGTCATTCCAATCACCAAATTATTTCATTTATCAATGCCATCAGCCGATCCATTACTTATTGCAACAATTCGTGAAACCTTTTTTTCCAGCTTAAATGTCACTCTGATTTATCTGTTTTTCCGTCGCTACCTGAAAGGGGAAATGCCGGCACTATTATTGGGGATTATATATATCTTCTGCAATGCCCACTGGCAATTCGCTTCCGGGGGAGAAGAAAAAGACACCATGCTGTTTTTCAACTTAATCTACCTGATCGGGTTGATGGAAGTTAAAGGCTGGACTGAATTTGGCTGGTTAAACAGGCTGAGACCAGTGCGTAGTTCCAAACATGTTCTGGGCAGATACCTTCCTGAGATATTCTTGGGAATTGTTCTCGCCCTGTCATTCATGATTCACTTACAGAATGGTATTCTGGTTTTGACTACCGCAGGAATCTGGGTGGCCCGAAAATCATTCTATCGAAATTTTAAAAAAGAAGTATTACAGTTAGCGTTTATTTTTGGTACAGCCGGACTGCTGGTACTGGTATGGTATGGTTTTCTGATTATACATATCAACCAGATCAGCACCATTCAGGGTGCCATGGAGTGGTTATTCGAATACCATCACTCTGGTGAGTTTTTTAATGCAAAGATTGGTTTTTTTGACCAGTACACTGGTGCTTACAGTGGTTTCAGAAGTTTTATCATTGGTGAGCAGTTCAACCATGATGAGCTGTGGGTCGAGGCAATTTTAGTTACAATGTTTTTCATTACGATGTCAATATATTCGTTGAAACGTACTCCAATTATCGCTGGAGTGGCATTGATCTATATCGGGATCACTACGGCTCATTTTTTCTTCTGGTTGCCCTGGGATCCTGAACAATGGAATCCGGTGGTATTTACTGGCTTTATAATTTTAAGCCCGTCGATATTTCTTATAAACAGGCGAGCAGTATCAAATGCCATTTTGGTAATATTCACAATTTGTATCGTACTCATTAACTGTTCTGATTATGCATCGCGAGCCAAAAAGTACCAGTCAATCCGCACCACCAATGTATTAACCAACCCTAATCGCCTGGCTGGTTTCAATGGTCATTTCAACCGGTATTTGCCGCTGTCACAGATTGCACAGTTGGCAGTATCCAACCGGGACTCGACTGATATCATTATTGTCGATCGGCGCCATTTGGCCAATCACCTGATGCTCAACTCGGAAATCAAACCGGTAATCTTTAAATACCTCGATAAAAGTGACTCAATTCTGCGGAAAAAATATTATTTGTCCGATCTCAGTATGCGTTTTTACAAACCGGATTATTCCAGTGAAGAAATTTTGGAATCGATTGACGAAGGTCGAAAGGTTTATTTACTGACAAATAAACTAATTACATCGAATAAGATTGAACGGCACTGGGAAGTTGAATTAGAAATGATTGCCCGGTTTGGTTTCCAGGGTTTCAAGCTGTATCGCTTGTCTGTTCCGATCAATTAATATTTTTTCTTTCTATAATATCTAGCAGACAGGAACTGAATTCCTGATAGTAAAATGATGAATACCAGGCTCGGCCAGGAAAAGACAGCCTTACTGATGGCTGCAGGTAATTTTAAATCTCCGGCTGTAATTCGATTTTTGCGATTGTACGACTCCAGATGAAGACGATCCTCGATACGCCAGATATTTCCGGTCAGTAATGTTTCCATATTGGTTAGTGAATAGGGGATGGTTTTTGATGTATTAAACCTGGTGTTTGATTCCGAATAGATACGGGTGCTGGCTGCCATCTTATCGGCAATCATGATATCTATGATAATATCACTGTCTATCGCAGAGTCAACAGCTCCATAGACATAACCATGCCTGCCGCGTGGCGGGCCGGTACAATCAACGACCTGATAAAATGGAAATACATCGGTTACACCGCGCAGAATTTTCATTCCCTGACCATTAGGATATTTCGGAGAGGGCCGGCCCTGGGTTGATTCGGCAAACAAGCCACCGGGTTTGAGGTGGTCGCGGATTGTTTGATAATAATCGACATTGTGCAGCAACATGGTTCCCAGGGTATAGGGAGCTGAAATGTCCATTATAATAAGGTCGTATTTTTGATCGGTGGTAGCCAGGAAATGCTTGGCATCATCAACAATCAATTGATAGTTATCCCATTTTTCCCAATGATTGAGATCTGACCAGCATGCCTTAGCAGATTCGACAACTGTATTATCAATTTCGACCATTGTTGTGCTGTTAGCTACCGGACTGACACGCCCGATCGAGTACATTGATCCACAGCCCAATATCAGAATATCAATTTTTTCCTTATTCCTGGTATACATGTACTTAGCCGGTAATTCAGCCAGATAATAGGTAAATTCACTTAAGCCGGTTTCCTGCTTATATCTTTCACCCTTGTAATAGCGATATCCAAAATACGGGATACCATTTAAAAACGACCAGCGACCGCTGCGATTTGTCATTTTCTGGTCATGGAAAGTATCAATCACATCGACGGAATTGTAGAAGGAGTTTTCCGAGTAGACTAATTTTGGATTATCATAGCCCCGGGTCTGATAATAATCTTCGGTTCCCAGGTGCTGGATATCCGGTCCGAAACGGGCCAAGATTATTATAACAGCAATTCCAATTGTAATGGCGGAGTATTTCCATTTACTTTTTTCCGTCAGTAGATAGGTAAGGGCCAGTAAAATAGCAAAATAAAGTGGTAATATTAGACCGGGAAATAAATAGGTTATAATGAATATGGATATGCTTCCTGTGACGGCTCCTGCCAGGTCCCAGCTGTATACGGACATTAATGTCGGCGATCCACCGCGTTCAATGAATTTTGGCAGCAGGATACTGTAGAATGACGAAGTACCGATTGTAGATAGTACCAGTAGCAGGATCAGGGTTAATCCGCCAAGTCCGTTTGCGATCAGGAATCCGGCGCTGAATCGACCAAATACCAGCAGTACCAGATGAACTAAAAATATGATACCCGACATCCGCCGTATTTTTCCAATTGATATCACCGAAGACAACCCATACCCGACCGAGAAACCAGCGAAGTAGGTTGCGCCAACAAGCAATACCGTAATCTCGGTGGAAGCAATGATAATCGCATAATCGCGGACAATAAAAAACTGGAGCAATAATAGATTGAAGCCAGCCAGATAGATTATTGCACGTTGATACCTGCTGATTCTTGTTGATTGTGCCTGTATTGGTATATTTGCCGGGCGTGGTTCGATAAATATTGCCAGAATCACCAGGACCACGATCAGCGTAAACGGTATGATTACAAAAATATCGCTGCTGGTTATACCGGCGATAAAAGCCAGTCCGATGATAAGGAATGGTTGCCAGGTATTTTTTCGTGTCGTCAATAATGTGGCGATAAAACTTAGCAGGGGAGCAATATATATGTAGTTAATTCCCCATTGGATAAATCCGGCTGTGCTGAGCACAAAGCCGAGGACAAACCCATTGTTTTCGTGGAAAAATAGTGCCGATGCTGCCATGGATCCGGAATAAGATTTGAAGAAATGTCCGGCAGGAGCAGCAACAAGCACAATGAAGATGAAAATAACAGGCAGAAGTATATGGTAGGGTGGAGTGGTAGCTGTAATCAATGATAAAACAGCAAGCGACAGGTATGATACGGTTAGTGACCGTTTCCAGGTTTTAAAGAAGTTATGTTTTAAATTGATAATAACACCTGTCAGCCAGGCAATAGTGACAGCAAAATATCCCAGATAGGTGGCCGTCACAAAACACTCAATGATAAAATATAAAGAGATCTGCAGGATTCCAAAGTGCAAACCGGCCATAACCGGGATCAGGGCATTGTCGGGTTTGGTTAATGGTTTAAGCCTGAGAGGCAGGTTAATCAGAAATCGAAACATACTCCGTGCTGATAAGACCAGTATAGCGAACCACGCAGCAGTCAATCCAATCAGAATACTGGCGAATTGAACAGGTATCAACAGCTGGTATCCTAAGGCTGCAGTAATACCTGAGAAATAATATGTCAGATTAACCGGAAAACTTCTCCCCGAAAGACTTGAATGGATAAATAGGCTACCAGACGAAAGCCCCGCGAACAGGCAGGACGCTGTCCCTGCGATAAAAATTATTAGCGCGTTTTGTGATAGTAATGTAGAGAACACCAGGAGGGGGACAGATAATATATATAAAGCGATATAGATATTGAATATTTTAGGAGTAATCGATCCAATCCAAACACCAAGGGCAACACATGTGGCTGCGATCAATAGAAACTGCAGTGGTTCGAAGGAAACAATGACAGATGCTGTCCAGGATAACAGCCCAAGTACGAATCCAAGGCTGAGAGCAACCGGCAAAGCGAACCATTTACTGTTGAAGCTGATCATAGAACCGGCAATTGACTGTTACTTCCAGTTTGAATACTCACATTTGCATCATAATCCTTGTCAAGGTGGTTTCGAATCAGGTGACATTCCTCAAATGCGCGTATCGTTGCACTGCCATAAAAATAGATATTATTCTCATACCTCAACAAAAACCAGTATTTAAATGATGAAGACAAAGCCGAAAGAATTTTGGTATTCAATAAAGAATTATCATTATCCGGAAATTGAACGGCAATCATTCCAATATTTTTTGTTTTTGAGATCAATTTATTTACAACCGACAACTGTGTATTCTTATTACGCCATAATGGCCGGAATGAAACCAGATCAAAATCACCTTCAGGTTTATCAATCAGGTTAGGGTAAATGTAAATATTATCAAAATGGTTTGCTCTAAGTTTATGTCCTGCAGTCAGTTTCAGATATGTTCTGTCTTCATAGCCATAGTACTCTGTTTTTGTTTTGCGTCTTGAAGTCGCGGAATGATTAACAAGAAATGATTCTGGTCGGTAAAGGAAACTCTCAGGGAAGGTTTTTAAAAAGTATTGTTCAATTGCAGATGAATTACCAGTATCCTGTATAGTGCCATCGATTAATGTAATCGTACCTGAATTCTTGGTCTCTATCCTATCATACACGTGCCACAAGTTCAGCGTGCGGGTAATGTTTCCTGTAGGATTATAATCGTCGAGTTTTGACATTACAACCCTATTTGTCAGAAATGGATTAATGACCATAATTCCAATACAACATGCTATTACCAGTCCCGTCAGCAGATATTTATCTTTCGGTCTGACAGCGAATGAAGTTCCGATTAATATGGCGGTAACTACATATATAATTATGATGGCGATAATTGAAATCTTTCCCATGACCAGAATAATTACCAGACCCAGGAACAGCGAAAAGCCCAGAAGCGGGAATGATTCAGAAGGCTTGGCGTCCTGAATAACCTTTCTAAATGCACTCAGTGGAATTGGAGTAAAAACAACCAGGAGAAAAAATATTATCCCTTGGAGTCTTTGATGATCTGTTGCCGTGATTAATTGGGATCCAAGTGATAGATTATAGAACAGAGGTTGGATGGTCGTAACCAGAACACCTAGCCCTATTATCTGGATGAGAAATAATATATATAATTGATACGCATTATTTCTGATCGCGATCCAGATGCCCGCAATAATGGCTGAGACATAATAAATAGTATAAATGATCAGGTATGTACCAACTGAATTTTGGAAATACAGGATTTGCTTTAAAATCAGAAAATACTGGACAGCATAGAACAGGGGAATTAAAAGTGAGGTAATATTATTTGAAGAATATTTCAAGATACCCTGCTTCAGCAAAGAGCAATCAGCATGTAACTGCCGGCTGGAAAGGATTTTTTAAATAAATAATACTAGCAGTAATAGTATTATCCCAAGCGTAATAAACAGTACTCCGGACAGGTTACGATACATGAATGTTTTATCGTCGGTGGCAATTATTTTATTACCGATCTCGTTCAGTCTTTCCATCAATTTTGGAAAGAAAATGAAAATTATACCAAATAATATGGCAATGATTCCGATTATTAATATTGTCAGCATACCCTGTTTCCCAATTATTTTATCCAGATTATTTACGTTGTAGCAGTAACACTCTGGTCGTCACCGCATTCAAAATGCAGAGTTATTGTAAAAGTCCGGTTCTGCATATCCTGATGATAGGCCGTATCGGTTTCGTTTGGATCGCTGAAAAAATTCAGCAGGTACAGTACTTCGCTGTCGTTCCCATAAATGACAGGTGCCGGTTGAGTTTTGCAGAACGTTATGGTGGTACCACCCACATCATCCATTTCTTTGCGGCCCTCATAATTATTGCACCAGTTCTGTCGTGCCTGCCAGTAAGTTTCCGTTGAACTTCCAAATGCGATCTCATCCAGGAAAATATCAGTCGTGTCGCAAACGATTGTCAGCCCCGTTAACGTCACCGGAGCATCGCCGTTGTTCTGCAATGTTATCTCTACGTCTTCAAGCGGGCTGGTGCCACCGGAGGCAGTGGCCCCGGTTTGAACAATCACTGCCGGAGTGCAGGTACCACTGGAAGAAAAACTGACCGCCTGTGGAGGGGCGATTGACGAATAGAAGGAAACCGTGAAATCGACATCATCCATTGGTTGCTCGGAACCGGAACCGTCGATCTCGGTTTGGAAGCCTACCGGACCGATTGTCATCGATCCCTTTGATATGTCGAGTGTCTCATCGAGCAGCAAACGGGCACCATTGGAACCCAGAGTGGTCCGGTTATTGGTATTCCAGGCCCAGTACTGGGCCGTGTTGATTTCAAAGCTGGAAATATAGGCGTAATCACATTCCCAGCAATCGCTGTTATTCCACCGGAATTGTACTTCAATTACTTCGAATACGGTACTACCGGTATTTTCAATATCAAAGGTTATTTCTGAATTATTGATTCCACCGATTGATAAGGATCCGCCTACATAGGCCAGGGTTCCGTATTCGGGATGTACGGTAAATTCCAGACCCATATCGGGACTGGTAGTTGAATTACCAGCGCCGACATTGATTATCCGGTAGGTAGTATCGCCCGATAAAACAATACAGGCCTTTACGGCGCCGATCGGCACAGTGCTCAAGTAAAATCCCTGTTCTCCGGAATAACTCATTTCATGCCAGGCACCGCCATAGTACAAGGCGACAGTACCATCGGTACCCCGTATAGGATAATCATCCTCGTTGAGAATACGTAAAGCTACAGTATTATTTACTAAATCATCTACGCTGGGGGAGATACTCAATACAATATCTTCACCGCCACCGGAAGTGCTTGTCAGGGTTGGTGCCTCAGCGGTATTCGAGGGCAGATAATAGGTGATTGCATTATTCCAGCCATCCCGGAAGATAGCGGTTGGATCCTGCTGGATTTTAGCCTCATCCAGGTAGGGGCCTTGCCAGTTATCAACTCCCGGATCAGTAACCAGATCATTCAATGTGGACGGCATTTCGCCCGTATCACCGACATAACCGTATTGCAGCCGGGTTCCATCGGCGATGATATAGGGGTTTCCGGCAATAGCATATCTAATATCATCCATACGCTGCAGGGTAATCCTGAAAGCCCGGTTTTCACCAATCCTGAGAATGGAACGTATCCCTACACCAGCCATTATACCAACAATCACAATTACGATAACCAGTTCGACCAGTGTAAAGGCCTGTGATCTGCGATAACTAATTCTGTTCTCTGTTTGCATTCGGTTCATTTATGGTACTGTAAATTGGATGCTTTGATTGCTTCCGCATTCGATGTCAAAGGTAATGTCAAAGGTAAAACCGGTGAATGGTCCGGCATCAACTGTACCGGTAAGGGCATCGTACATCGTCAGTGCCATCGTGGATGTACCTCCGCCGCCGGTGACAGTAACTGGCGTATTCAGACAAAAGGTCACGTTACCGGTACTATTATCAATTTTCGGGCGGTTAACGCCACATGAAGATGCATCCCATACGTTAGTTCCATTTGGTATTTCTACCATGTCCAGGTACGTATCTCCGGTAGCATCGGATTCCACTGTGATGCTGTTAATCTGGACGTCAAGATCACCGCTGTTACGAATTTCAAATACGATCTCCGAATTACTGTCGCTGGTCCAGGCATAGTAGGAGATACTGGCCGGCAGGCAACTTCCGGTAGTAGTGAATATTATTTCCTGTTTTGGCCCTGTGCGAGGGGATAATTCAATTGATATCCGTTGTGCCCTCAAATCTATCGGGTCACCGGTTCCATCAGAGGCATCCTCAAAGAGGATAGGCCCTAATACTTTTATACCGGTATAGACATTCATGGTGTTATCCAGAGTAATCCAGGCACCATTGGGAACCATGGACGACCTTCCGGCGGTATTCCATTTCCAGTATTCAAGCAGACCAATCGAAAATTCATCCAGGTAGGGATATTCACAATCCAGGCAGTCATTAGTCTGGGAGGTCAGTTCCACCTTGACACGTGTTACATAATAGGTCGGGCTGCCGGTATTCTCTATTTCCAGGGTCAGCTCATTATTATTAGTTCCTCCCAGTAGATAAGAGGTGGCGACATACTCGATGGCGCCATATTCCGGATACACTGTCATCTGCGTTGGGGATCGCATGGTTGTTGATGGTTCCACCGAGAAGGCCTTGTAAGCTGTATCACCGGCTGAAATTACCCGTACCTGGTGCAGACCAATTGGAACGGTTGTTGACTCAAAATAGTGTTCCGAGCCATCATAGGGCATATTATTCCAAACCCCGGAATAGTGGACTTCAACTACACCATTAGTCCCGTTGATCATATTGTTATCCACATCATAGGGGCGAATCAGGAGGGTGTTGTTTAAAATTGAATTCACACTGCTGGCTATATCACGGTCGATGGTATCGCCATCGGCTGGCGTAAGGATCATTGGCGTTTCCGCCAGATTGGTTGGATTGACATAGGTGTAGGTAATACCCCAGGCATCAACCATATAATTCAGCGGGCTGGAGTCAAATCCCACATCGATGTATGGTCCTTCCCAACCGGCTACCCCGGCATTATTGGTGAATAAATCCTCCAAAGTGGCCGGCATTACACCGGTGTCGCCTACATAACCATAGTCAATTCTTATATTATTTTGAACGACATTCGGATTTCCCACGATTGCATAGGCCAGCTGATCCATCTCAGCAATTGTTTCATTGAACTTGAAGTTTTCGGTGATGCGCTGGATCGAACGCATCGAAACACCGGCCAGGATACCGATAATAATAATAACAATCATCAATTCGATCAGCGTTAAACCGGCCTGACCTTTTCCTATATTAGTGTGCGAATGGATTTTCATCATGGCAGGCTGAATGAGATTGATTGTGAATGGTTCTCCGGGCAGTCGAAATAGAAATCCAGGATGATATAATCACTACTGCCCAGCGGGACATCGGTGGTTCCGGTGGCATCCTGCTCAATATTAAATGTTAACGTCTGGGAATCGTTACCTGTAATTGATGGGGCGGAGTAACCGGTACAGGCCACGAAATTAGCCGTTCCGGTATTATTTCCATCAATGCGGGGTCTGGTCAATCCAGGGCACGAGGCATCACCGGGGGCAGCCCAGAAGGTACTTCCATCAAATTGAACGCTGGCCAGATAGGCCGTGGCTGCGGAAATATCGGTGGTTATATCGATACTGCTGAACGTGGCAGTCAGAATCCCGCTGTTTTCGATCGTAATATTGATTTCATCACTGTCCCAGGTTACGGTTCCACTCTGGGATAAAACCGGTGTAGTGCAGCTGCCAGGACCGTTAAATGCAATTGTTTTTGTCGGAGAAATATTGGAGAAGAATTTAATTGTGAAGTAAGTACCCTGAATATTGATACAATTCCCGGTCCCATCCGAAGCATCTTCAAAGGTGAAGGGGCCGAGCGTGTTTTCGCCACCATAGATTGGTAATTCTTCATCCAGTGTGATGATCGCACCACTGTCAATCAAAGCACTGCGGCCGTTGGTGTTCCAGGCCCAGTATTCGGTAGAGTAGGAGGAAAATGAAGCCAGATAGGGGTGCTCGCAATTCCAGCAATCGTTGGCCAATTGATAGTAATAAAACCCGATCTGGTCGATTTCAAATGTCACCGTACCGGTATTGTTGACATCAAAGTACATCTGATCCAGACAAGTACCTTCAATCGACACACTGCCACTGACCAGGTTAATGTCACCCCAGCTGGAGTAGACCATCATTTCCATTGGCTGACTGGTCGTAGTGTTGTCCGGTCCCACAGCTACTGATTTATAGGTGGTATCACCGCTGGTCATGGCACGAATCTGAAATATTCCGATTGGTACAGTGCTGATCTGGAACCCGGATTGGCTGGAGTAGGTGAAATCATGCCAGCTTTCAACATATTCGATCTGAACCTGACCGTTGGTACCATCGACCGTTACACCATCCTCATTCAATAATAAAATGGTGATTGTATTGTTAATAACAGAGTTGATCGTTGCCGAGATTTCACGAATCAGCGTATCGCCATCGGCCGGTGTCATGATTGTCGGTGCTTCATCGGGATTTGAAGGGAGTGTATATATATAAGGATTGTTCCAGGCATCGGCTTTATAATAATCAGTGTCGTCGGAGAAACCGATGTCGATATACGGGCCATCCCAACCATCGACGTTGGAAACGTTAGTTACCAAGTCATCCAGGGTAGGAGGGAATTGACCACAGTCTCCAACATAACCATAGTTTGTTCGGATATTATTGGCAACAATATCCGGATTCCCGACCATTGCCTCCGCCAGAATTTCCAATTCGGCAATGGTGGAATTATAGTTGGCGTTAGTGAATACACGGACCATGGAGCGGCTGGCAATCGAAGCAACGATGCCAATTATAATAATGACCAGAACCAGTTCGATCAGGGTAAACCCAGTTATTTTACGAACTTTCAGCACGCTGATTCCTAACACTCCTTTTGGCAATAAATTACCCGGCCATCGCCAGATAACCGGGTAATAGTTTTAAAACAATTTGGTGAATCCTTCTAGTCGTTTATCGGGGGCAAATTACCACCATTTTTGCTGGTACCTGAGATCACCGTGAAATTACCGATCACTAATCCCGGTCCGATCGGTTCGGAACAACTGGTATGAATTTCTTCGGTTTGGCTGTTATTTTCATACATCTTGATTTTCGAACCCATGACATTACCACTGCGGGTACCGGTGCAGGTAAAATAGTCACCAGGTGAGACAGTCTGGTTGTAAATGTAATCGCCACCCTGATACTGTTTTACCTTGATCGTTTTAGTTGATGAGCCGTCATAGCGCAGTGTCAGTTGGGTAACCTGCCCGTCACAATCACCATAACTTCCGCCACTGTGATCATCGCTGGCATGGTCATCACTACTGTGATCGTCACTATGATCATCACTATGGTCATCGCTGTGATCATCGCTGTGATCATCACTATGGTCATCACCGCTATGATCGCTGTCGTCACCTCCGGGAAGTACAAATTCGATATCGTAGACACAATCATCGCCAACGCCGCTGATGCTGACAGTAAGGGTATCACCCTGCATATCTACACCATCGCCACTTGCGGTGAGATCATCGTTAAATTTCTTCAATTCAACTTTGGCAGAATATCCGGCCTTCAGCAGATAATAGTAGTTCAGGTCGATAATACCGCCACTGGAAAGCCGCACATTGTCCTCATCGGCATAATCCCAGAGTTCGTCACCACCGATTTTCAATTCGGATAAATAGGCAGTGGTATCGCCCCAGGAAATGGTCATTTTGTCTAACTGGATGGCGCTGCCACCGATATTCTCGATATAGAATTTGACATCATTTTTATCCCCGCCGGAGACGGTTATTTCTTCGCTGTCATCAAGTACGATATTGGCCGGGTCAAGGGCCGGAGTAGTGAATTCATAAGGTACTTCGTTGCCTTCATCGGTAATGAGGGTGACTTTGAAGCTATGACCGCGCATATCGAGACAGGTGCCATTACCGTCTACCCGATCGATCTGTTCACTGCAGTCAAATATATCGCCATCCTCGCAGGGGCCACATTCGGCACCACCGGCCTTGTAGCGGTCCCAGTCGATAGTCTCGATGCAGATAGTCTGTTTGATATCCGGGTTATCGGGGTTAATGTAGCAGATCGTTATCCGGCCATCGCCATCATCATCCGGGCAATCCCGGGGGGAATAATAAACCACGGCTTCTTCAGTTGATGTATCTGAGTCATGGTCGTTGCCCCAGCTCCAGCCATGATCACTGCCGTGATCGCTACCGTGGTCATCACCATGGTCATCGCTGTGATCATTGCTGTGATCGGTATCTTCCGCCACATAACTGCCTTCACCTTCACAACTGAAATGAGGGACAAATTCGGTATACCAGTCGCTACCGGCGCTATGGTCGCTACCACTGTGCCCATTGCAACTATGGCCCGCGCCGCCATGGCCGCCCCACCAGTAGCCGCGACCGTTATCAATCAGGCAGGCGTCATCGGATTCAATTTCGATCCACCAGCGACCCATGGCACGGCCATTCTGATCACGATAGTCGTTGTAGAGATGAACGGACATTAATTCAGAACTGAAATCATAGGTGTGGCTGTTATGCAGTTTGATATATTCACCGTTTAAAGTCAGATCGTTCTGATTACCGTGTCCCTTCGGTCTGATATGCACCCAGACTGCTTCGCCTTCCCAATCGGACTTATTCTCATGCAGGTCAGAGCGCGTTAAGAGTGTACCATCCGTTTTGACCAGATAGAACTCATGACTACGATGGTTATTCGGATTAATATTTATACTGCCACTCAGGAGTACACCACACTGGTCCAGGTAGTAATCACCGGTTTTGCTGCCGCGGTCGTCATAAAAACCTTTCAGTTCAATTGTGGCAATATCATCGCAGAGATAGATATCCTGGTCCAGGATCAACAATTGTCCGCTGGAAGCCCGGCACTGGTCATCATACCAATAGGTTTCTCCATCAATGGCAATCTCGGTCATATAGGGCAGGACACAGGTTGTATCCCATTCCACAATCATTTCACCGATCCGGACACAGCATTCGCCAACATTAGCAATCTGGAATTCCACCCCGCAGTTATTATCGATCATATCTTCGGAAGCATTTAAAAATTGAACATTGGCCAATCCTGGAGGAGTGCCGGGCATCGTGAAAGCGATTTTCTGGGTTGGTGCCAGGTTTGAGAACCATTGAATAAAGAATTCGGAACCATCCATCATAATCGGATTGGCATCACCGACTCTTTCATCACCAAATTTTAACTCAGTAATAGTAATCGGATCACCTGGTGCCAAAACCAGTTCGGAGCTGAGAATTAATTCCATTCCGGATACGGCCCTTTCACCGGCGTTATCGGTTAAATAATTCCAATAAGAATCACCGACCTTAAAAGATTCAAGGTACGCAGATTTGCCACACCAGCTGGATCCGGACCATTTGACGCTGACACTTCTGATCTCAAACGTGCATTCTCCCGAAACCTGAATATCAAAATTAACGGCTTCATTCAGAGTACCGCTTAACTCCTGCGAGTTCTGGATGAATTCCACATTTCCCCATTGACAGGTGATGGGAGTCGGTTCGCAGGGCGGATCGGGACATTCAGGCGGGAAAATCGTATCTTCTTCAGCATAAACGATTACCTCCAGGCCGCATTCAGGGAAACCTTCGCCAAAGAAACCAACATCGGCACTGTAATCCAATTGGATTTCCCCGCAACCATAGTCCACGTACACAGAAATATCCGCATCGGTCAGGGCGAAACCATCCTCATCAGTGAATTGGTACTGGACCGAGTTGTTCAGCATCTGATTGGCTGTTGAAGCCATGGAAATGACAATCGGATCAGTGTCACCACCAGCGGTGGAAGTGATGGTCATATTTTCGGGATCCCATATATAGGGATTACCCCAGGGGTCGATCAGGTATTCCAGCGGGTTCTCTACAAAAACGACGTCCAGGTACGGTCCGGTCCAGTTACAGTACAGTCCGGGATCCTCCAGGAGATGCTCCAGCAGTTGCGGTACCATCCCCGCATCACCGATAAAACCACAGTCACCTTCGGTACACCCGATAATCGAACATTTGATTAATTCAATTTCCTGGCGGGCCTCGTTTTCCCAGGTAGATGGCGTTAGAACCACAACTAACTGAACTGCTGTAGTGGCAATAAGACTTAATACGACGATTAAGGCCACTAACTGGAACAGTGTGAAACCTTCTTTATTCCCTGCTAATATTTGCTTCATATTTTTCACTTTAAGTGTAGTATTAAATCATCATCACCGCCAAAGGCACCGTCGGGACCCCAGCTTACCAGACTGCTGTCTCCGGCACTGTAACTATGGATGATATATTCATTTCCCCAGGCATCATTTTTCCATTCATCAGAACCATCATCAGAGATATAGGGACCATTCCAGCCGGTTTGGGTGTAACGATTCCAATCCGGTAGCGATCCCTGGGTCAGAAGCTGGTCAATTGGATCCGGTAATTGTCCGACATCACCATTGAAACCCTGGTCAACAAGTGTTCCACCGGCTACGGCTGAAGGATCGCCCATGATAGCTTTTTTTATTTCTGTCATTTCTCCACGGGTGGCTTTATCGCGGGAAATTATAATTATATCAGTGACTTTAGGGATAGCTACTACCGATAGAATTGACAGGATTGCGATAATCATTACCAATTCTATGAGTGTAAATCCGGGTAAGCTGTTTCTTTTATTGATGATCATGGCCTGCTTAATTCATCATTATCAATTTAATTTATTTTGTAAAACAATCATTGTGTGTGATTGATGTCACTATCGAGCAGGGTTCTTAATTGTACAAGAATACAATTACCATGAACAATCCCAAAATAACCAAAACAGTGCCAGTGAATCGGTTGTATTTCAGAAAAAAGCGATCAGAAATGATTATTCGGTTAGCTTCATTGGCTATCTTGATTAATAATTTTGGATAGTATAGAAACAACAAGCCCAGAATTATTGTTATGGCTGATAGAGTTATTGCTATACTATTCAACTGTTTTTCTGCTCAGTATTACCATTTATTTTCTTACATTATTATACGTGCAAATCATATGCCATGGAAAGGAAAAAATTGATATTTGTCGATTATGTAAGATTTAGGGGCAAATTAATGTTTATTCAACGGTTTTATACGTTGAATTTCATTATGAAGAATGTTGAAATCTGTACCAGTGTTACATTTTGTAACAGATAATAATGTACTTTAAATAGATTCAATCATCCTTGAAAGAAATTGCATCGGACATGGATGTGCTTTTACTGGCTTTTTCTTCGGCCCCATCCATTTTAATGCGAAGTTTGAGGTCGTTCGCGCTGTCAGCATTAGCCAGGGCGTCTTCCAGTTTTATCGTCCCCGCCTGGTAAAGATCGAATAGATGCTGGTCAAATGTCTGCAATCCTGATTGGCGTGAAGCAGCTATGGTACTCTTGATTCCTTCAATATCACCCTTGTGGATCAGATCACTGATGCGAGCGGTGTTGATTAGTATTTCCATCGCTGCAATCATTCCTTTTGCGGATGCTCTGTCAACCAACCGCTGGGAAATGATCGACTTCAGATTCAATGAAAGGTGTTGACGGATCATGGGATGATTGTCAACCGGGAAAAAATTCATTATTCTTTCCAGTGTCTGATTTGAATTGACTGAATGGAGGGTACTGAATACCAGATGCCCGGTTTCGGCAAAAGTAAGGGCGGCCTTCATCGTTTCACTGTCACGGATTTCACCGATCAATAATACATCCGGTGTCTGACGCAGGGCGCTTTTAAGGGCCCGCTGGTAGGAGTCGGTATCCATGCCGACTTCGCGCTGGGTAACAATACATTTCTTATGGTAATGAAGAAATTCCATCGGGTCCTCAATTGTCACAATATGGCCCGATTGCTTGGAATTAATAAAATCGACCATTGCCGCCAGCGTAGTCGATTTACCGCTCCCGGTGGCTCCGGTCACGAGTATTAATCCGCGGTTGGTTTCACAGAGCTTCTCGATTATTGATGGTAATTCCAATTCCTTGAGGGTCCGAATTTCCGATTTGATATGCCGGAGTACTAATCCGATTGAACCGCGTTGACGATAGATATTTATCCTGACCCGGCCAACACCTGGAACGCTATAGGCAATATCAATCTCACGTTGTTCCTGAAATTCCTTTGTTTGCTGTTCGTCAAGGAATGAGAGGGCAATCTTTTCAGTAACATCCGGAGATAATTTTGTCGAGCTGATCGGGTAAATCGAATGTCCTATACGGTACATTGGCGGGCTGCCTACTGTGATATACAGATCAGTGGCATCCTTATCAACCATCATTTTTAACAGATCACTGAAATTCATCCTATTCCTCCGGTGTCAAGTTAAATCGGCTGGTTAATATATGATGATTAGATTGTTTTTTCATCAATATGTTCCAATGCCAACTCGCGTGAGATGTCACCATTGCTCAATAATTTTCTTATGGCCTGATCCATGGTCCGCATACCAAAGGAAGAACCGGTTTGCAGTGCGGATTCCAGTTGATGGGTCTTGTTTTCCCGGATCAGTGATCGAACCGCATTGGAGCCGACCATAATCTCGAGGGCTGCCGCCCGTCCCTTACCGCTTTTTCGTTTCAACAGGATTTGTGCAATCACACCCTCTACCGAATCGGCGAACATGGCACGAATCTGTGATTGTTGTGAAGTGGGGAAGACGTCCACAATCCGGTCAACCGTTTTTGCCACGCTGTTGGTGTGTAAGGTGCCGAATACCAGATGGCCTGTTTCGGCGGCGCTGATAGCCAGCGAAATAGTCTCCAGATCCCGCATTTCGCCCACCAGGATGACATCCGGATCTTCACGAAGAGCGCTTCGCAGGGCATTGGAGAAGGAATGGGTGTCACGCCCGACTTCTCTCTGGCTGATTAAACAGGCCTGGCTCTTATGTACGAATTCGATGGGATCTTCGATTGTGATAATATGTGATCGGCGGGATTTATTGATATAATCAACCATGGCCGCCAGAGTCGTGGATTTACCACTGCCAGTCGGACCGGTAACCAGAACAATTCCTTTTTCAAGCTCACAGAATTTTTTTAGTACCTCGGGAAGATTCAATTCTTCCATGGTCAGGATTTTATTGGGAATTGTGCGAAATACGGCTGCTTTTCCATCATTCTGGTAATAAACATTAACACGAAACCGCCCCATCTCGCCGATCTCACGACTGAAATCCAGCTCCCATGTTTCTTCGAATCGTTTCCGGTCTTCGTCGGTCATAATATCATAAATCAGATGATGAATATCATCGGGAAGCAGGTGGGGGATATCAATTTTCCGCATATCGCCGTCAATTCGAACCATTGGTGGTGAGCCGGCATTCAAATGAAGATCGGAAGCACCCGATTCAACTGTAAACTTTAGTAATTCAAGAATATCAATCATGATAACGGTCCAATTCGATTACAAGTATTTTTTATCACTGGTAAATTTACCAATGTGATTTCGATTTTTCCGGCCCTATGCGTGCTACAATTTTAATATTATCAGAAAGTATATCCAACCAAGCAATATCAGTGAGGACCAGGTGAATAATTTCTTGAATGCTGATATCAGACCCGTCGATAGATCGTTTATCTCTTCATTCTCGAATTTTGAGTAGTTGCGGATGCTGTCTACTTTTGTATCACCTGTGTTATATAAAAATAACTCCTGAGCCAGTTGAGCCGGGAAATATTCCATTGACTTGAGAATCGGTCTAGGTTTATCATTATCCTTTATTGCTTTATACAGGCGCTGTAAATCATTTTTACAGAGAGGAGAATCAATATAAGATCCCAATAATTCAATATTTTGTAGAAACGGAACACCTGCTTTCTGGAAAGTATCGAACATGTAACAGAATCGACTTATCTTTGTATGCAGGACCAAATCACCTACGAATGGTATTTTATGAATTAACTTAGATGTGGTAACCTGTCGATTGGGGCTTGTTAATTTGCGGTATATTATACTGCTGAAAAGAAAAACGGTTACAACTGTCGCCAGTGTTATCAATACGCTGTTAACTGATAAGGTAATTACTTTTATTTGTACAAGAAATATAATCAATGCAATAGCTACATTATAGCTGAACATTCTGGCATATAACCCGATCAGTCCTTTAAACTCGGCAATTTGTTTCTCGTTCTTCAGCATTTCGATCAGTGATTTTAAACCATCGACGAATTTCCCGGTCCGCTCGGCTGCCATTATTGTGGCAATATAATAGTTCGGAAAGACATCCTTGAAGGTCAGCATGGATTGGGACAGGGGCGTGCCGGACTGGACGTTGGTTGTCATACTCATCAACATCATTCTGAGTGTACGTTCACCAGTGGATTGAAAAATGTTTTCCAGGGCTTCCGGTATGGTGAGTTTGCGCCGAATCTGCGCCAATAGTTTTTCACTGAATAGAATTAGCTCTTTGGTTGTGAATGTGCGGGTGCCATAACCGAAATTATTAGAGATATAACGATCGAATTTGCTGAGTTGTCTTTTCATTTGTTATTTATTAATAGCGCTGAAATATGATATTATTCTTATATCATTATCACGAATTTAAAATGGCCCCAATTAGGATTGATCCCTGCATATCATTTCATTGCCCAATTTAAAGAATTAAATTGTGTAGCGTCAGAAACCATTGGACAAATATAGGTTAAAATTTATGAGAGACT
>CAYPJE010000032.1:9057-36256 GCA_964410945.1 uncultured bacterium | reverse complement strand
GGTAGCTATGTTCGGTCAGGATAAGCGCTGAAAGCATATAAGTGCGAAACCTATTCCAAGACTAGATCTCCCTGCCATAAGGTAATAAGGCTCGTTGAAGACTACAACGTTGATAGGCTACAGGTGTACGTGCAGTAATGCATTTAGCCGAGTAGTACTAATAAGCCGAACGGCTTTACCAAAGTCTTATGTTCGTCGAATTCCTACCTTTATCAATCCCAAAGATTTTTCCCGGTGATTATGGCGTAGGGGCCACACCCGTTCCCATTCCGAACACGGAAGTTAAGCCCTATCGCGCCGATGGTACTGCGCGGGAGACCAGCGTGGGAGAGTAGGTCGTCGCCGGGTAACTTTTGAAAAACCCTCCGTTTTTGGAGGGTTTTTCTTTTTATATAACTACAGTAAATCCCTGTGATTGTGACCCTAAGCACTTAATTTCCAATACACTCTATTTTGTGATCATTTATATTGCTAATCCTTGGCACAACGACTAAATTTTAATACGGAGGTAACCACGCTATGAAACCGCCATCAAAAATAAAAATTATTCGATCAGCATTGTTACTGATAATGGTAATTTCCACTACTACCGTTATTTCTGCCCAGGATGTTCAAGTTACTACCGAACCATACGGCAATACCGGCTTTATTGATTATGTATCCTATTACATATCCGGTATCGATATGCAAACCGGCGCTTCTAATTTCCAGTTTTTTCAATATACCCTGAAATCTAATATCTATCCCGCTCAGGTCCAGGTCAGTTTTACCCTCAGTGTAAAATCAGTGGCCCTGGGATTGAATACTCCGGAAGAAATCCTCGCAGTTGTATCTGACCCATTTATATTACCCAGTGCACCGGTGGTGATCAATAACCGGGATCTGTCGATGGCAACACCATTCATCTACGATCAGGCCAGTCCCCCAAACCCCATCCCAATCAGTGTGGATGTTCAAATTGACGCGACTAAATTTGATGCCTTACTAAGTTCGGTTATAACCAGTGGAAAAATTGTCGATGGCGAATATAATTTCAATATCACTATCAAGTCAGGGGCTCCTGGCGGTTCACTCTCCCACGAGCATATAATTCAAAAGAAAATTGAGGTCCGGACACCGACGTCAATTCAGTTACAGTCACCTGGCGGTGCCCTGGCCGACACCAGCCAGAACGTAATATACACTACCTATCCGCTGTTCCTGTGGAATACGGATATCTGTAACAGCTGCCAATACTTTATCCGGGTGGCGGAATTCGATCCGGAAATTCACAGCTCGCCCAATGAAGCAATTGAAGACGAAACTGTCCTGCCGATAGATCAATCGGCACAATGGGAGAATACCTATTCCAACTCGACTTTCCAGTATCCGCCAACCGGGTCGAGACCGCTGCAGGCGAACAATCTCTATGCCTGGCAAGTGAAGAAATCATTTCCAACCACCGCCGGAACAGAAGAAATACTATCTGCAGTCTATGTCTTCAAAATTGGTGATGCCAGTTCACCTGCCACTACGATTGCCGTTACCAATCCTCTCCTTCAAACCCTGATGACGGCCATGGGAAGCGCCCAGTATGACCTGGTGTTTGGCCCCGGAGGGCCACTGGAGGATTTTGAGCCCAGTGGAACCTACCTGCTGAATGGTGCCACCGTTGACGAAACAACTGTATCATACATTCTGTCCCAGATCGCAGGGCAGAATGTTTCAGTTACGGGGGCGCGGGTAGAATGAGACTAATACATTTCAAACCAATTGTTTATTTACTTTTAAGTATTTCAATTTTGATGGGTGCCAGCCAGGTAGCCGTTGTTACCAAAGTGCTTGGTTCCGCCGATCTGGTTAAAGCCACCAAGACCAAGGCCGTTGCCATAAAGCCCGGAGTAGTTCTGGATGATGGTGATAAAATTCAAACCGGTGCCAATGGTTTTGTGGCCATTGTTTTCATCGATGATAAATCGACTTTGAAGGTCAAGGAAAATACCGAGCTTGAGGTAACCGGAAAACGGCAGGCCGCCCACATCGCCAAGAAGATCAATATGGATAAAGGTACCCTGCGGGCCCAGGTTACTAAACAGTCTAAAGGTGAATTTGTGGTCCAGTCCGCCACCTCGGTTGCATCGGTAAAAGGCACCGATTTCTGGTTTATCTCCGACCCGGTTCTGGGTGACCAGTTGATTGGTCTATCGGGAATGGTTACTTTTACCAATCTGGTAAGTGGTAACTCCACTGACGTAACCGGTGGTGTTACCAGCACCTCCCAGACTGATGGAAGCATGGATACTGGTACTACCGATCCTGGTACGGTTCCAACCGATCCCGATGACGAAGAAGATACAGCACCAACTCAGGAACTGCAGATCCAGTTTATCGGTCCGGATAACACTATAAAAACATTGATTATTGAATATCAATAGGCCTTTTCTCCGTCTCTAAAACCTGTTTAACTTACTGACGTGCGAGGCAGTGATCGAACACGGGTAATGCGGATTGTTCTGGGATTGGGAGTATTCTTTTCAATCCTGGTCCTTAATGCCCAGTCTGCTCCCGTACTTTACCATATACCACCGGAGGATGCCACCATCGATGAGGATATGGTGATTGCCGTCAGCCTGTTACAGAATATCCCCGTTAGTGATTTCACCCTGTTCTATCGTACTGCCGGAGCGATCAGTTACCGCGAGCAACGTATGCACTACCGGGGTGGCAGCTGGCGTGGGGTGGTTCCGGCCCGGGATTTATCCCTGTCGGGACTGGAATACCTGATCATCGCCAGGGCCACCGATGGCAGCTATTATGCCACTCCGGAGCAGACGCCATTTGAAATCCCCCATCTGATTCCGGTTACAACATCGGAAGCAGGGGGGCGGCATTTCCCCGGTTCAGACAAAATTGCTGCCGCCGGAAACGTCAGTGCCGATCTGCTGATTCTGTCACCCCAGTCGGGAGAGATGGTTGATCCAACGGAAGTGGTGGTTGCCCTTTCCATGTTCGGCACTGCCAATATCGATACGGCAACAATCAGGGTAGAGATCGACGGCGTGGATTATACCAGTGAAGCTTCCATTTCCTCTGATATCGTCTCTCTCCATCCCAAGGAAATACCCCCCGGCCTGCATACCATTCGCATATTCATGAACACCATCTATGGAATGAATGTGGAACCGGTAATCTGGTCCTTTGGCACCAGTTATGATTATAAATCGGTGGAAGAAAGATTGAATTATACCGGTGAGATTAACAGCCGTCTATCCAGTGATCAAATCGAATCACAGGTGTTGAATATTGCTGAATTCACTGTAAAAGCTGAGGCCAGTACCAGCTGGATGCGGGCCAAATCAGGATTACGTCTCACCAGTCGCGAGTCGGAATACCTGCAACCTTTGAACCGTTATTCCGGGGAAGTACGAATTGGGGAATACCTGCGCGTACAGGTGGGCGATTTCTATCCCGTGCATTCACCATTTATACTGGATGGGAAACGCGTCCGTGGTATAGGTGTGGATATTAATCTGCGCTGGTTAAAACTCCAGGTAGCCACCGGTGAAATCAATCGTGCCGTCCAACAGAAGAACCAGGTTGACGGTGCCTTTCAGGTTAATAATGCCTATCAGGATTCCACCGGGATCTGGATCTATCCCCTCCAGCGCACCGATTATACTTTTAAGCGCAAGCTTAATTCCTACCGTCTTTCGGTGGATTTTCTTAAACGCTATAATGTTGGCCTTTCAATTTTAAAATCGCAGGACGTGATTTCCAGTGTAGATAAAGTAATAGCCGGTTCCAGTTTTACCCTTGATTCAACAGCTGCCGGAAGTGGATCGCCGGTGGCAATCGGTACCTATTCCTATAATGGTTTTCTTCAAGCCGCAGCCGCGGCCGGTGCCATGGTTGATTTTCCGGAAGAAAACTGGGGTGAAACCACGCCCGAAGAAAACCTGGTGGCCGGGCTTGAGTATCACAGTGTGCATGATGACAACCATCTTCGGATCGATGCCAGCCTGAATATCAGCCTGCTGAACCGCGATATCTGGACCGGTGCCATGAGCCGGGCTGAAATGGATACAGCCCTGGATGATTCGCTGGACGGACTGATTGGTGTCAGTTACGATGATGAAGGGAATATCGTCGGCGACCCCACCATGATCGATACCTCCCAGATATTCGATCCCCTTCAGTACAGTAATATTTTTACCATCAATATCAATATGACCCCCCTGATTCCATTTGATTATATCTCCTATGAAGAATATCCGCTGGCGACCATAATAAATATGCCGTCTACGGCGTATAATTTCAGGGTGAGGGGTTTTTATTTTAAAAATAATATCAGTTTTGAATATCGTCAGGTAGGGCCGGAATATACTTCCTTTGGCAACCCTTATCTGACCAGTGGTATCCGCGAAATGATTCTTTCTGACCGTGTCATGCTGCTGGACAATAAACTGGTGATCAACGGCAGTTATAAATACCAGACCAACAAGATTCTGCGGACTACCGTCGATCCGTATAAGACCAAATTATTCAATGCCAATATTACGCTGGCGCCCAGCCCGGAAGTCCCCTCGATCACTATGAACTTCCAGTCCAGCACCAAGAATAATATCACGGCCGACAACGATACAATTACCACCGAAGGTTATGATATGCGTGAGCATACCGTGACGACAAATTCAATGCTGTCAATCAATTTCCCATTTACCACCGCCGGTATGAAAAATAACCTGGTGATTAACCGCTATCAGATCGGGAACGAGGACTTGATTGCTAATGAACGGCGGGGGACATCGGTGTTTCAGCCCACAGATTCCAAATCCCTTTCATTAAGTCTGAATACCATCTATACCGATCGACCCCTGCGGACCGTCATTAATTTCAGTACCACCGATCTGATGACCTCAGCCATCGAGTATAACTGGCAGATTTATGGTATCCAGGCCATCTATACCATGCTGGATGAAAAACTGCGGCTGACCGGTGGACTGAATTATATGAAAAGTGCCGGATACTCGCTGAATAATATTTATAATACCACCGTGATGGGTGATTATCGGATTTTGAAAAATTTAACCGTATCGGGGAATATCCATTTCCAGATATCCCAGACACCGGACTATAAAGACGATGGTACCGATAATGACGGGGATGGAAAAACCGATGAATTTTTGGAAGCAGTTGACCTGAATTCCTCAACTTTCAATTTGAACCTTAACTACAGGTTTTGATATGCTTGAAAAAACAGTAAAATTATTGCGCCAGAATCTGGCCGGTATTCTTATCACCATTGGAACAATCCTGCTGGTCATCTTCCTGCATTGGATCGGTGTCTTCGACACCTTGGAGCTCAAATTATATGACTACCGCTTTAATTCCGTCCGTGGACCGTTGACCGGCTGGGCTGCCCGGGATTCGATCTATAATGAAATTGGCACGGATATAGTCCTGGTTGATATCGATGACGAAGCCTGGCGCCTGATGCCGGAGGAATGGCCTTATCCCCGTGGTACGATCTGGGCTAATATTGTACGTAACCTGTCTAATGCCGGTGCCAAGGTTATCGCTTTTGACGTCCAGTTCGATTCACCGGAAGCCAAATCCGAGTACCTTCATGATTTTGCCCATGAATCCGGTGATGAGGAGATCATCAAGCGTTTGCCGCGCCATGGTGATGAGGAATTCGGTGATGCGATCGCTTTTGCCATGGACAACGGTACCGAGGTGGTGATCAATGTTAAAATGGTGACCGAACCTTCCCGCCAGCCACCCCAGTATATCGCCTATCCCATCGATGCGTTATTGAGTAAAAATCCCGAGACTGGTTTGATCAATGATTATCTGGATGAGGATGGTTTCTCCCGCCGTTACTCAATCGCCGGCTACCTGGATCACGAACCGAACAAGGCTTACCTGACGCTGGGCTTGAAGACGGTAAAGGCCTTTACCGGAATCGCTGATGATGAGATTCCGGACCACGATCCTGATAATAATATGTGGCACTATGGGCCATATGATATTAAGGTTCTGAAAAGAAGTAATACATTTCTATCCAATTATTACGGACCGGCTTCAGGTTATAAGTTGAGGGAGAGTAACGTCCCCAAGTGGGGCACATTCCCCCATTATTCCCTGGCTTATATTATCGACACCGAGGAAATAACCCTCCGCGATCCCATGGAAGATATCGACTGGATGGACCAGTTCCTCCCCGGCAAAGTGCCGGAATGGATCGAGGCAATTGAAGATTCGGCCGAACGGGAGGAAATGATGGAAGTGATGGGTCTGGGTGGTGATTTCGATATAACCCAGTCACCATTCTATAATAAAATTGTGCTGATAGGTGTGTCGGTAGAGGTGATTCATGATGTGAAATCGACGCCATTCTATAATTATCTGGGCGTACCCCAGTTGATGCCGGGGGTCGAAACCCATGCCAATGCCATTCAGACCATTCTCCACCAGAACTACCTGAACGTGTTGGGCGACCGGTTTGTCGATATCATGGGAATGGGAATTCCCGCCAGCCATATCCTGCTGCTGGCTTTCACCTGCCTGATCGCCTTCCTGATCATTGCCTTTCTGAACCCGGTAATCGCCGGTATTCTGGTATTGATCGAAGCGGTGATTCACTTTGCAGTTTCCTGCGGCCTGTTTACCGGTGATATCTGGTGGTTCCTTAAAATGTCTCTCAGCACGATCCTGCCTACCAAATTTGTATCCAACCACCCGGAATGGTTTGGTATGTCTTTGCCGGGGATCGGGGAAAGCCTGCTGGTGCCGATTGCCATGCCCATCGCCGGAATCCTGCTGACCTATACCAGCAATGTGATCTACAAATTCCTCAATGAACAGAAGGACAAGAAATTCCTGAAGAGTACTTTCGGAACCTACATAGCACCCGAGCTCATTGACCAGATGTATGAAAAGAAACAGGAACCCAAGCTCGGTGGCGAGGCTGGTTATCACACCGCCTTTTTCTCAGATATCCAGAGTTTCTCCGGTTTCTCCGAAGTCCTCGATCCGGAACGGATGGTCAGTATGATGAACGAGTACCTTACCGCCATGACCGAAGTACTTCTGGATCACAAGGGCACCCTGGATAAATACATCGGGGATGCTATCGTGGCCTTCTTTGGCGCACCTGTCCCGGTGGAAAACCATGAATTCCTGACCTGCAAAACGGCCCTTGATATGGACATTCGTCTGGATGAATTACGCGAGAAATGGCGCAGTGAAGGCGACTGGCCCGAGCTGGTTTATAATATGCAACACAGGATCGGACTGAATACCGGTGACATGGTCACCGGCAATATGGGTTCCACCATGCGGATGAATTACACCATGATGGGTGACACAGTCAATTTAGCGGCCCGCCTGGAAGCCTCAGCCAAGCAGTACGGTGTTTACATCCAGGTGGCCGAGCAGACCTATGAAGCCGTTAAGGACGACTATGAATTCCGGTTCCTGGATTATGTTAAGGTGAAAGGTAAAACCGTACCGGTCAAGACCTATGAATTGCTATCCAATAAAGGTGATCTGGACGATAACAATAAAGCGGTTCTGGAAGCCTTTCACGAGGCGCAAAACCTGTATTTTGACCAGAACTGGAATAAGGCCATTAAATTGTTCAAAGAGGCGGAAGCCCTGGAAGATATGTTCCCCGGCCGCAATACCAATCCGTCCGCGATCTATATCAGCCGCTGTGAGCATTTGAAGAAAAACTCTCCCGGCAAGAACTGGGACGGTGTCTGGACGCTTACGGCGAAATAGTAATTAGTAATCAGTGACAAGTGACGGTGCATGTCATGCTGAGCTTGTCGAAGCATGAGCTTGCCTGTGCGCCATAGTCTAAACGAAGGCGTATCGAAGCATGAGCCTGATCCGTAGGATTCTCTGTGGGGTAGAGGCCTTATCTCCGTACGACAGACATTCTTGTCTGTCGGGGTAGAGAAACTAATTGGTTTATGCAGACAGGACTTGTCACGACGTAATTCTCTTGAATGAAGTCGGAATGTCTGAACCACGAAAGAGGGTGGTCTCCGGTCCCCAGTCCCCAGTCTCCGGTCTTCAGTCTCCCACTCTCCGTTTGCTGTCATTCTGATGAGTCCTGTGGACGAAGAAGTATACCAATCGTGGGTAACATAGATTGGAATCTCTGGCTGTAGTCTATTTAACCAACGACTGCAATGAAGATTGCGTCACTCCGTTCGCAATGACAGTATTCTGGCGGTTACGTCCCAAAGCTTATGTTTGTTTTTACCAGCAGTTGCCAGAGATCCTTCATCCCGCCTTCGCCGGGCTTCAGGATGACAATTACATGGTTAAAAATTGTAATAATCCTCTTCCGTATTCCGGTCTTCTGATTCCGTTTTACTTGCTTGCCGGTTTTTCTATTGCGGAAAGCCGATTTCGGCAGTAAAATCGGTCCGGGCAACCAACCGGCGGAACCGGTACGGTTCCGGTAGTTACTTGTATCTGGGAGCGTGGGTGAGTTGAAATTTCATATATGCTGATGTATCTATTGAAGACGCCATGAAATTTTCATTATCTAATAATATTTTATTGAGGAGGTATTCAATGGATGTACAATCGATCCCCCGCACGTTCTGGCACTCGGTCAGTTTTGCCATCATTACCTTGACCGTGGGTCTGGTGCTGATCTTCTTCATGTCGGAGAATATATCAGTGAACTGGAAACACCTGAATATCCAGAAATCCAACATGGAGAACCTGCAGGAATCTTTGCAGGCCCAGGAAGCGACGATCAACAAGAAGAATGAGGAAGTGCTGGAACTGAAGCGTTTGCTGGACGAGCAACTGGCGGAACTGAATACTGTGAAAGCGGAACTGGCGGACTTGCAGGAAAGCAGTCAACCGGCTACCAGGGCCAAGATATCATCCACCCTGGATAAGATCGCCAGCACCAGCGATTATGAATATCAGGTGCAGGAAAAACTGACCAGTATTGATAATCTGCAACTGCAATCGTTCCAGCAAAAGCAGATCTACAATCAGCAGCAGCAGATTTTTGATCGCCAGCAAACACAACAACAACTACAGCAACAACTTGATGATTAAACCGGAGGAGTATCATGTCTAAACTTATCCTTTCCCTGGATGGCGGAGGTATCCGTGGCGCCGCCACTACCCAATTCCTGAGCCACGTGGAAACAGCCCTGCAAAATGGGTATAACCGCTCGATCCGCGATTGTGTCGATTTCTATGCCGGCACCAGTACCGGCAGCATCATCGCCCTCGCCCTGGCCACCACCGACCTGCCCATGGACCAGATCAACGAACTCTATAACCATGAAAATGCCGAAAAGATCTTTGCCGAATACGAAGGCTTCCTGGATATCGACGGGGTGAATGCCCCTAAGTACAAAGCCAAAGGCAAGACCAAACAGTTGAAGAAAAACCTTGGTGAGTCCAGGATCGGCGATGTGCCGGACGGCAAGCACGTTCTGGTGGTGACCTATGCCCTCGAAAAGCGCCAGCCGGTGGTAATCAAGTCTACCCGGGATGAATTCCGTGATCTTTTCGCCTGGCAGGCCGCCGATGCCTCCAGCGCCGCCCCCACCTATTTCCCCACCCGGGAACTGGAAATGCCTGATGGTGAAGAAGACTACTGGTTGATCGATGGCGGTATCAATGCCAACAATCCCACCATGTGCACCATCGCCGAGGCCCGGCATGTCTGGCCGGATGAATCCCTGGGCGACCTGCGGGTACTGTCGGTGGGTACCGGCTACCTGACCCGCAAGATCAATGGTCCCGAATCGAAGAAGTGGGGCGGACTACAGTGGATAACCAAGGGCCGCCTCCTGGATCTGCTGATGGATGAACGGGTGGTGGCTTACCAGGCCCTGGCTATCACCGATAACGGCAATTATATCCGCGTGAACGCGGAATTGAAATCAAAACCCTGGCTGCCCAAGCCTCCCGATGATGCCATGGATGACATCAGCAAAGGCAATATCAAAAAGCTCAAGAAGCTGGGTGATTTCTGGTTCGAGCAGTATGGCGAAGCGGCCGTAAGCATGCTGGTGGACGAATACCAGGGACCTTCCTTGGACCGCATTGATCCCCATACCGGTAAACCGATCGTCAATTCCGGTAACTGATTCGGGCATACCGATTCTTTCCTGGGGAAGCAGGTAAAAAAGCTGGGGGAAGCACTGAATCATGTGGTCCGGAGAATAAATCAGTTGGGGAAGCGGGTAAATCAGATCAATAATTGATTTCTGAACCGGGGGGAAAACCTTCCCCGGCTGATTTATGGCCTTTCCCACCTGGGGCGGAGTTTCCCCCAGATGATTTATAACCTTCCCCGGCAAATTCGCACCCTTCCCTAACTGATTTTTCGATCGCCCTACTTGAATGATCACTACATTATCAATGGAATCTTTATCAATATTAAATATTAAATCTTCTATATTAATTCTCAATTATATCCCTTGCGTCGGCTGGCTTAAGTACCTTAAAATCAGTCGCCGCTGCCGGAAACGGGAACCACCCCCGCTGGATTGAACGCCCTATTGGAGCCGGAGAAAGAATATCATTCAGAAATAGTGGCCTGAATGAAATGAATAATAGCCGTCATAAAATTCTTCATAAATTGTAGTTATGCGGTTAATTGTTTTTGTAATTCTTTTCACAACTTCAAAATGGAGTTAATCTATGGCTTCAATTATTATGATCTGTTGTGGTTTGGCTATTGCTGGCATATGGACTGCAGATATCCTAAAAGGAGAAAAAATTGATATAAGTAATGGATTATTTAAAGCCAGAGATTCAGAATGTAATTCTCTAATGTGGCCACATTGGATTGCAGAATATTCTACAGGCATTGGTTTAATTATTGGTGGAGTTGGAATATTCTTAAATATATCCTGGTCGTATAATTTATCATTAATTGTTTTAGGTGCACTCTTATATACATCAATGAACAGTCTTTCCTGGGCATTTGCTAATAAGGAAAGATTAAGTTACGCTATCCCAATGCTTATTAGTTTTGTCGGCGCTTGTTTTTCAATACTTTTAATTTTAACCGCCTAACATGCGTATGGAGCCGACTGGATCAGGCGTTTGGATCCCCGAGAAGAGTGTTGGTAAATGATAATAAAATGGCCAGTGGCTCATACGCAAGACCGTTAAACGCATGCCGGAAAATATCGCACAAGCGACAATGAATATTTATCAAATGGTTGGGAGAATTCTGTATCTGGTCCTGTTGGGATATGTGGCCCTTTGTGTGCTGGTTTTTGTTTTCCAGCGGAAAATGCTCTATCTGCCGTCCGGAGGCCGGATATCAGCGGAGCGTGCCGGCTATCAAGGTTTACTGCATTGGCCGGATTATGAGAATTTTCGAGGATTTGTAAATCAGGCAGACCTGGTTGATCCCCGGGGAACAATCATCGTGTTCCACGGCAATGCCGGTGCGGCATATCATCGCGGTTTTTATACTGATGCATTGACAGCTCAAAATATGCGCGTTGTTCTGGCGGAATATCCCGGCTATGGCGGGCGGGCCGGGCGGCCGAATGAAGCTGCGCTGGTAAACGATGCCCTGGAAACCATAAGCCTGGCATATGAGAAATTTGGCGGACCAATTTTCCTGTGGGGCGAGTCACTGGGGTGCGGGGTCGTATCAGCCGCCATTGTACAAACCGATGTTCCCATTGCCGGATTGATTCTGCTGCTGCCCTGGGATACCCTGCCGGATTTGGCCCGGACACATTATTGGTATTTACCGGCCCGCTGGTTTGTCCTGGATAAATACGACAATATTAAAAACCTGCGCGGATATGATGGGAAAATTGCCGTCCTGCTGGCTGAAAATGATGAAGTGGTACCGGTGAAGCACGGTAACCGCCTGTACGATTCCCTGACCGCGGAGAAGAAACAGTGGCTGTTTGAAGACGTAAGCCATAATGAGTTCCCCGTAAGGGCCGACCGGCCATGGTGGCGGGAGGTCGTGGAGTTTGTTTCAAGGTAAGCAAACGGTGTGTTTAATCCCGCAGGATGCTCACCAGAAGCACCTCCAGCAATTTGGAAATTCAGATTTAGCCGTGCTTGCCAGGGGAGGCCTGTTCTGTCATCCGTTTCGGCTCGATGCCGCCTTTCGTGCAGGCACAGGTTTATCCATGGGGCTCCATTAATCCAGCAGTGAAAAACGCCAGTAATAATGGACTATGCCTATTCAGAACTGCCTGCCTGCCGTAGCTTTAGCGTAAGTTGGGAAAGAAGCTATGAATCATTTTGCCATTCTCTTTGAAGACAGAATGATTGATGGTAGCTGATTCGAAGGATATCCTATGGAGAAAAAGACTGTTTACACAAAACCCTGTAAACCCCTTTTTGTATGGCACTAAATACAGCGAAGATTATATACCAATTAACTGATTATCTCTTTTGGCATAGATATCATTACGAGTGCTCAAACCAAGCCATGAAAGAGCATCTTCCTCGCTTCTAAATGGCATTATTTGTACATAGTAATGTTCACATATCATTGTAAACATACGGATAAGACCATAATTGATATCTTGAGGAGCAATGATTGCCCACTTACAACCGGAGATATCAACTTCTACTGACTTTAAATGATTATATAGATTAATTGCATTTTGGAAATTCAGATTAAGCCGTGCTTCTGATAAATCAATGACCGCGTCCATACCATTGCCTGAAACCGTTTCCTTGTTGATTCTTACGGAATATTCAATTATTTCATCAATATTTATTTCCCCTTTTAATCTGAGGAATACACAATTTTGAGGAATATTAATTCTGTATTCAATTTTGTCCATCGTTCCCTCGGGAGTAATTCAGCTGAAGTATATGTATGGTTCATGTGGTGAAGCAATTTTAACTCCGATAGCTTAAACCATACAATATTTTTGATTACTCTTGAACAGTTATAAAATCCAAAAAAGCAGGAATTATGCCTTTATGATATGGCTGGAGGAAAACATTTCCGTCGTATACTAATTGAACTTATTCTCAATCGCTTATCTATATGTCGCCAAACTATTTATGTCTCTACAATGGCATTATTGTTGCCCTCATTTCAGATGAGAATAGTGTAGCAAAACCATTCACAATAATACAGTATGTAAGGAGCAATTGATGCTTAAGAAGATTACAATTAAAACTAAACTTATTGCTGGTTTCAGTTTGATAATATTACTGATGATAACAGTATCAATGATCACTTATACCATGAGTGAGAGATATTCTGATGCTGCCCATACATCAGAATTTATACTGGCAAAAGAAATTGATCATTTCAAGTGGGCTGGCCATCTTAAAGACACATTCATTAACAATGATGAAGCAATAAGTGTCCAGACTGATGCACACCAGTGTGGGCTTGGAAAATGGTATTATGAATTCATTGAGACAGATGGATTTGCCAATCTGCCAGCTGATTTACAAAAAATATTACTGGAGATTGAACAACCCCATCGAGAATTACATGAATCAGCCGCGGAAATTGCAGAAGTTTATCACCAATACCATCCTGGTCTTGAGGCCCAGCTGTTAACTCGCCTGAATGAACACCGCGAATGGGCCGGAGTAGTTGCTGATAAGTTATTAGTCAACGATTATATTGACGTACAAACCGATCCGGAGAAATGCAATTTCGGAAAATGGATTAATGGTGATGAATGTACTGAACTTATGGCTAAGTGGCCGGAATTTGCCGCTTTGATCAACAAGATAAGACCAGTGCATGAAGATATTCATGCCACAGTTTTAGCCATGAACTCATCAAATTCAACATCACAGAAAAATAATATATACACTCAGGAAACCTTGCCAAAACTGGAAGTATTGTCGGGCTTTTTTCACGAAGTCATTGATTTAGAGACCAAGAACAAAGATGGCTTTGACCAGGCCGAGACGATCATGCGGACTAAGACAGAACCACTTCTTGAAGAAGTATTGGTAGTATTCGACGATGCACTTACCGAATTTGATAAATGGGCAGCTAGCGCAAATCAAACAATGATTAGTGGAATTGTAATAGGTCTGATCACAAGTTTGGTAATAGCAGTCATAGTGATTCTGATACTTATTTCAGGTATAATAAACCCAATCAATAGAGTCGTGTTTATGATTAAAGATATTGCCGAAGGTGAAGGTGATCTAACTAAACGGTTGGAATTAGACTCAAAAGATGAAATGGGTACTTTGGCCAATTGGTTCAATACTTTTGTTGATAAAGTACATAAAATAATTAAGCAGGTAAAAATAAGTGCTGAACAAGTCTCCAGCGCATCGGAACAAATTTCCGCATCCAGTGAGGAATTGGCGTCCGGAGCTGAAGAGCAGCAATCACAAACATCTGAGGTTGCCACTTCAATTGAGGAAATGACTGCTACTATACTTGATTCCTCGCAGAATGCCAACCAGGCTTTAGATGCTTCTAAAAATGCCGCTGATGTTGCGTTGAAAGGCGGTGAAGTAGTAGATAATACAGTAACTGGCATGGGCCGGATTTCAGATTCAGTCAAAACCTCCGCCAATAAAATTAAAGAATTAGGCGAACGTTCGGAGGAGATCGGAAAAATCATTGGCGTCATTGATGATATTGCGGACCAGACAAACCTGCTGGCGCTGAATGCTAATATTGAAGCTGCTCGTGCAGGTGACCAGGGTCGTGGCTTTGCCGTCGTAGCTGATGAGGTAAGAGTCCTGGCGGAACGGACCACCAAAGCAACTGCCGAAATCGCTGACATGATCAAAGGTATCCAGGATGGAACCAGCGGTGCTGTTGAATCCATGAATGAAGGCATACAGCAGGTTGAAGAAGGTGTTGCTCTGGCTGGTAATGCCGGTGAATCACTGCGCCAGATTATCGAAGTGGCTCAGAGTGTCCAGGGTACTATCAATCAGATCGCTGTTACAGCCGAGGAACAAAGTAGTGGTGCCGAACAGATTTCAGCCAATGTCGAAGGAATCAGTACCGTTACCAAACAATCAGCCAGTTCAGCCCAGCAGGTAGCATCAGCAGCAGATCAATTAAACCGGGAAACCAGTGACCTGAATAACCTGGTCAATCAATTTAAACTGTAGGAAGGAGCCGTCATGACTGATTTGCAGACGACGGGAATTCCTCAGAAAGGATCAAATGCAGCCAGTAACGTGGATCAGATCCTGCAACTGGTTGGTTTCCGTCTGGGACAAGAACTATTTGGAGTTGATATCCTGAAAGTTCAGGATATCAACCGGATGATGGAAGTCACAAAAATACCGAATTCCCCGGAATTCGTAGAAGGTGTGATTAACCTGCGTGGAAATATTTTGCCTGTCCTCGATTTGCGTAAACGTTTTGGTCTGGAAATGAATGATCAATCAAAATCGACGCGAATAATTGTTGTCCAGGTAAATAATCAGGTGGTTGGTTTTATTGTTGATGCTGTTGAAGAAGTCCTGCGCATACCGGCAAGCACTGTTGAACCACCGCCACCAATTGTCGCTGGTATTGATTCGGAATTCATTGAAGGAGTTGGTCGATTAAAAAACTCTAATAACAGCCAGGGCGAAGACAATCTGTTGATACTTCTTAATCTGGACAAAGTCTTTTCATTGGACGAGCAGAATATTATGAAACAGATTACTGACCAGGAGAAGAACTAGCATCAGTAATACTTAAATGTATTTTTGACGCTGTAATTCGTAATTCTCTTCTGCTTAAGGGCGCATTGATTATCAATGCGCCCTTTCACATATTCAGGTTATTTGTAATTCCCCTCATCATAGGCCATTGCATTGACCTCTTCCCCGGAAGGTGGCTTACTAAATACTCCGTCGAAATGGGGGACTTATACTGGAGTTGCTGTATCCGGAGAGCCACTTCAGGTGCATTGTGCAATACAAAGTTTTAAACCAAATAGCAGTGAAATACAGCAGCTCCGCTTTTTCTACAACACGCCATTTAGTTGCACTTAAAAGTTGAATTCAAGAATTCTAAATCTTCAATATTAATTCTCAATTAAATCGCTTGCGATTTGATGGCTAAGTCCCTTAAAATCAGCCGCCGCTACCGGAAATGGGAACCGCACCTGCTGGATTGTATGCATTATTGTTACCGGGGGATGGTTATTTAGAATTAGTGATTGGAGTGATATTGAGAATAGTTATTCGAATAACCAAACCTGTAATTGTCGGTTTATGGAACGATATTAAGAATTACATGGCAAAATATCATGATCACTAGCCATTATATAATTCTTCATAATTAGTAGTTAGCCGGAAATTACTAAACTGAGAATATGCGAGAAATATCACATCAAAAGGGAAAAGATTATCTCAAAAGCGTCAAAGCTTGGCTCTTGAGAAGACCTCTGCTTGGTTATGCTGTTGAGCCTTTTGGTGAAGCATATGATATTTCCTCGGTCGCTACAGAGATTGGAGGTCAACAATTCGATTTATCTTTTAAACTACAGGAAAGAGATTCGACTAAAAAGATTGCATATGTCGAGTGCAAATTCAGGAATGAAGATAGCGGAAACATCAATGCTGAATTTAAAAAATTTGCAAAGTCGGTCTATGCAGCGGTTTTAGGTTGCAGCAACACCGATCAACTAAAAAATGCAGAGTTCTTATTCATTTCAAATATACCTCCTGATGAATGGAGAAAATTCATAAATAATAGGGTAGATTTTTTAAGAAAATCTATTTGTGACGAAAATGAGGCAGCCGTTCAAGGAACTGCTATACAAAAGATGGTTACTTCATTTCATATTTTGGTATTAAGCGAAATAATTGTTCAAGGGTGAAACTGATGGGTCTCAATTTGCACACCATACATTTCAACGAGTGGCTTTATTCTATCGAAGATGCTGAATTGCCACAATTGAAAAGCGAATTAAAAGAAAAGCTTGATGTTTTACCTGAAGATGATTCTTCACTACGTGACAAAACTTTCCCTCGTGTAGGGTCTTATACCGCATACGGTATTTTTAGTTATTGTTTAGTATATGTAACCATTGGAGATTATGAAAAAGATCTTGATCCGGATGAAGATTACGAGTTGGCTGCTTTAAAGAGATTTAGAGAATGTTTACCTGCTGGAAGTCACGACATCCCTAATGCAATCCATTTTATTGAAACTGGAGACACCGACACGATTTTCTTGCCCATTCCATTCGATAAACCTTTTGAGTTTTACGAAAGATTTGTGGCGAGTCTTCCTATGGCGACTCAAGCATTGGAGCATTTTGCAAGAGTACTGGATTTTGATCTTAATTCTGACTTTGATAATGAGTATATAGATGATGAATGGGAACCATTGGGTACTTCACGTAATGTTGCAAGAATTATTTATCAATTTTTCAAGAAAAACCCGAATATTTGTATCGAATTTTCATAACAAACATAGCCAACTAAAAAGGCTAACATTTCGCTGGAGGGCGACGTGGTAAACGCTGGCGCGTTTCCCACGCTCCTCAGCTCCGCGTTATGTTTAAATAAAGCAAATCAAATGGTCGCTGGCAATGCAACAATATAAGAACTTACCTTGAAAGACCCTGTTGCCCGGTGCCCCCATCCTTTTCAACTGATGGAATTAGTGAAACTGTGCTTGTGAGGGAGTCGAGATGGACGATTTTGAAGATAGCTATAAAAACGCAGTTGATGCAGGCCAGCGCAACCTTCGGGCAACTAAGCTGCTTAGCAATTGGTGTTTCCACACCGAATTAGTAAGGTCTTCTGGTAGGGGAATGATCGAAGCTGCAACTGGTCTCCCAATCGGACACATGGGTGTTGAGTGCAAATTCTCCCAAAAAAATTCGATGCATTGTTGGTTACTGGAAGATGCAGCGTATGACTTCTACCTAAACAACTGCAAGGATTGTGAGAAACGGACTCCTGTAGGAATTCCCAATATATTGGATTTTATTATTCCAAGGGAAAAGGCTGCCGCACAGCGACAAAACGCTCGCGAAGAAGAAGAAAGAAACAAAAAGCAGAAACAGACCGAGAGACAGCAAGAACGGGCGAAACTTCGCCACGAACTCTCTTTGGATGAAACCTTCGTTTTCGATCTGCTGGATGAGCTTGACAAGGAAGACATAGCCAGGGATGATCCGCGTCTTGAGCAACTTGCAAACCTTGCTCCTGAGACCTTCACCAGAAAGGTGATTGAGCATCTCTTGCCAGCAGTGCTGCACGAGACTTTGCCGTATTCTATACCTGCTGCAAAAGCGTTGCTCAGGGCGCCATTAGAACCTGAAGAAAAGCTCTCGGTGGCAGTACGCTTGGTGAGCAACTACGATAAATCACATTTAGCTATCGACGTGGTTTTGATGCACGCGGAAAAGCTTTCTCAAAACAACCTGAAAAGGGTTCTACATCGTTTTGTGTCGATGGCCTTAGGGCCGCCCCCAGGTATGCATCTTGGTTGGGGTGAGCCAATAACCCTCGACTCTGCGCCATTTTACTCGCTCTTCCAGAAAAGGTGTGCTGAAATTTGTGCGGTGGTAGATGCTCTCCTAAGTGATGAAAACCCCGAAAAGTTTGGGGCTGCTGTTAAAATTATTCTCGCGTCAGATAATGCCGAACTGCTATCGAAACACACTAGAAGCATCATTGCCAAGCTGATGCGCAGACGAACCCTTCTACCAAATGAACGTAGAGATAGCAGTGTGCTTTATTATCTTCGGGAAGCGGCTTCGAGTTGCCTTGAACATCATCCAGAGGAAACGGATAAAATTATCCAATTATTCCTAGAGGATAACGACAATACTGGCAGAGAAGAAGCTCATAGAATCTATAGATCAGTTCTGAAATACAATTATCGAGAAAAAACACAGATTGGGACAGCTCAAAAAATAGCATTCAGAAGATTGCTTTGGGGGGCCGTGGAAAGTCCAGAGATCGGTATGAGCGATGCCGGACAGTTCTTCATGCATTCATGGGATGAGTTCGCGCAGCTTGCAGCTGAGCATTTTGATGATCTGATAGGTGCAGCAGCAACACTCAGTGAAAAGTATGAGCAGGTTGATGCAGAGGGCGCCCTGGAACTGACTGAAAATGTGCTTACTCAAATGGAGAAAAGTAACAAGCGGACAGCGATTGACAGTTTGCAGAGTGCGTTGATCGAGTGGGCTACTGTTGGAGCAAAATCCAAGGGTCGCGAAGGGATTGAAGAGTTCCTTGAACTGTATCGTAAATTACCCGAGGATCAGACGCAAATGCGTGGAAACATGATCACTCATGTTTCGAAACTATTGACCGGAGTCGAAAGCCTAACACTGGTACTTTCCGATTGGTATAATGCTTTAATGGACGTTAGTACACTGGTCCGTGCCAGAGCTGTGCAAGCATGGGAGAATGTACCATACGACTTGGTGAAGAACTTTCCTGATCTGTTCTTCGAAGCATTTTCAATCTTGTTAAATGACCCTTATGTCATTGTTCACAGAGCAGCTGTCCATTCTCTGAGACGCAGATCATTCCCAGAAGAGAAGCGGGGACTCATTAAGCTCGGGCTATGGAATTTAATTTTTTACAACTCCCAAAAGGACAAGAAAGATGACTTCGTTGTCGATTGCATTGACACGCTTGCCTCTCTTTGTCTTTCACCAGAAGAAAGAAAAGGTAAACTCGGGATACTACTTACAGGTATATTACAAAGTTTAGAGGGGAGCGCCCTGTACCATGCTGTTGATCGATTACACTACCACTTTTATGATGTTCCAGGCTTTGCAAAGGTGGCTATAAAGTCAATTCAAGATGACTTTACTCGTTCCATTTCTATCGACGACTGCGCGACAGCGATCTTAAGAGCCCCACACGGTGAGCTTCAAAGCTGTGTAGACGACATCAAAAAGGCATTCGAAGCTCTCAAACCATTTCGACTAGAACGCTTTTATGAAGCTCTTATATATGCTGCCGCGTTGACCAAAGCACGTAACCATGCAGAAGCATGTGTTTGCTTCAGGGAGATGGTCACAAGTATCCCTGCAGAAGATCGAAATGAACAGTGGCGGATTAATGCAGCTTTAATCGAGGTGGCTTCCGGGATTGAACAAGCAATAGGAGATAGAGAGACGATTGTCGAACTAATCGAAAAATGGAACAGTCTCCTATCTGAGTTGGAGAAAGAAAATGAGGAACGAGACAAACTTCGAGATTTTCCGCCAAGCTTTTTCTTCGAGGATTAAGGTTGCTGCAGCACTTGCGGAGGCTCTTAATCATTCGCCAAATGACCTTAAGCTACTAAAAGAAGCATGTCTGGAGCTTGGTGCAACAATCTCAGTGATAGGCCAGGGTGACGTCGAGGATCAATACCGCGCTTATCACACAGCCATTAATATCTTTGTGCCTTTGGCTGAGTGGAAGCATGCCATACGCAATGCTGAACCAGATGCTCAAAGGTTCTTGAGTTCGGCGAAGCTGAAAGCGTCAGAGTTTGACAGGTCTTTAAGTTTCGCTTCCAATGAGCGAATGGAAGCATTTCTTAATCAAGTCGATGTTCTTGAGAGCGTGGATGAATTGACCGCCATACAGGATCACTTGGAACGATGGACCTTGCCGTTGCTCTTGTTCGCCAATATTCCTGCTCGAGATCTTGGAGGTCTTCACGTGTCTGCCTCCAATGGAAGTTCAGAAGAATCTGAAAAACTTGAAGCTACCGTAGCATTCTTGAGGTTTGACATCGACGGCGAGCCAGCCAAGCAATGGAACTATCTCAAGCCAGGGACGTCTTACGACCTTACGATTGAAGTCAGGGTTTCAAATTGGCCCAAAGGGGCAAGCCTCCTCTCGTTGACTCCGGTAACGATCGACTTCCATGAACGGGAATGGTTGCCCAGTTTCAAGTTCGAGAAACCCGAATGTGATGGTCCTTTCATACTTACAGGCACCGGGCGAGCAGTGCTGGAGGTAGCTCATTCGTTCGGCTCAAGACCATACGAATTTCTTTACGCGGCTGAGTTCGATGACACGGGCAATTGCCGAGATGTTGCGGTTGTAGGACATCGCCGTCTGCTGCTGGAGGGAAGTGATGTTGCTTCAAATCCCTTGACTGGCTTTTCAAATGTCGATCGGCACCTCCTCAAAGTTCGCGACAAGTTAAGAACCTTTCCAGGTTTGCATTCAGATGATGTTGCCAACACAATGATAGTATTAGGTGGGTTGGGCAACATTGCTGCGCAAGCTCTGAAAGGAGGCTTATTCGAGGCTGGTATGTCTGAGTCAGCATTTCAAAATGAAGCCACTAAGATGCTTCGAAACCGGAGTGATATTGGTGAAAGCTTACAAGGTCACCCCGAAGCAGCGGGAGGGATCACTGATCTCACATTCCGGGACATCCCGATCGAATTGAAGGTCGAGAACAGCAAAGTTCTGTCTCCAAAGGATTTCTCTAAATTCTTTGATCAGACAGCTGCTTATGCAATCGGACTGGGGAAGCAAATTGGAGTGTTGTCTGTTCTCGAAGCCTCACCGAAATCTGCACCTGTCGGCATCATAGAAGATGATATTGAGGTTTTTCTTCATCAGACCGGAAAGTCATCAATTGTAATTGTCGTGGTTGTTGTTCGGGGTGGCTTTCCTAAACCTAGTTCTTACTCTATGTGAAAGGTATTGATCTGTTTCTTAGAATAAAAAAGTAACATAACAAGCATTTTGCAGCGGACCACAAAAAGCCGTGGCCGTTGAAAAGCCCGTTATGCATTAAAAACGGAGAAAAAATATGGTGCGATATAAAGATATAGATCGAGATTCTGGAGTTGTGCGATATGAATTCGGTCCAGAATATATTCGTGTTCAATTTAGTGATGGATCAATCTATTTGTACACTTATCGCAGTGCAGGGCAAAGTAACATTGAAAAAATGAAAAAACTGGCTACTCGAGGTGATGGATTAAATGCTTATATCAATGGTCACGTCAGGAAGTCATATGCAAGAAAAGAGAGGTAATAAAATGACGACTCGTGATGATTTAATGGATTGGATAGTCATATGTTTGAAATCTAGAGGAGGCAAAGGTTGGCCGAAAGATGTTTCAAAGTACATTTGGGATCATTATGAACCACAACTAAAAGCTTCCGGAGATCTTCTTTATACATGGCAATATGACGTTAGATGGGCAGCACAAAACCTTCGCAATAAAGGAATTCTGAAGGCTGTACATGGTCGTCGTGACTTGCCATGGGAATTAACATGAAAATGCATTACAATCATTACAACCTGACGCTTATCGCCGCTATGCTCTAGGTAAAACCATTCATGCATACGTTAACTGCATGAAAACGGAGGTTAAATGAAAGACTGGGTACCTTTAATTCAAACACTGGCTTGGATCGGCTTAATCGTCTATTCCGTGCGTAAGTTTGCTCCTCAGTTATCAGGCTTGTTTGAGGCTATCAAGCAACGCGTCGTATCTGGAAGCTCATTCAAAGCCGGCCCTGTTGAACTAGGTCAAGATTTGAAGGCTCTAGAGAAAGTCGCACCTAGTAATACCCCTGCACAACAAGAAGATGATTGGTCAAAAGAGCGAAACGGTTTATACGATAAAAACAATGGCTTGTTTCTAACACATGTCATTGAGCCATCTAATAAGCGCGGTCAAGATTTTGATATTTTCATTTACTTGGTAAGACATAAATCAGAACTATTCAGTGATATTGAATATGCGGAGTTCTTTCTTGGTTCTTACTGGGGTAACAAGGTTTATAAAGAATCCGAGAAAAACGGACTTATTGGTATTTCAACATCTGCATATGGTCCATTCCTATGCACATGTCGTGTAAAAATGAAGGATGGAAAAGAAGTTCGTCTGCACAGGTACATTGATTTTGAAATGGGCAGGTTGTTTGAAAATCGCAGCTAACAAGGCCATAAATTTGGACGTTAAAAATCTGCGTCGCTGATTTCAGCGTAAAGTAATCAAAAGAATTGCATCTATCCCCAAAAAAGTAATTTGCTACTGTGATTAATATGAATATGAATAAAACAACTCTCCTGATTTGCCTGTCAATGGCGGCTATCCTTTGTTTAGCTGGCTGCAAGGACTGGGATTACGATGTTGAGCAAAACGGTATCCATTTCAAGAAGATATCCCAGTCAGAGGCCGGTACGATTATTGGCTATATGACCGCAGATAGGGATATCCAGGGTTTTCCCTGCGCACAGGGGTGGATACATTTCCGGCCGGACTGGCAGTTGCTGTCTTTTCAGTTCAGTGAGGATTTTATGTATAAGGGAACCCATATTCCCGCCCATACCTGGTTCCATTTTCCCTATCAGCCCGGACAAACCGGCTATGTACTTTCCTTTCCCAATGACTACGAAGTCCAGGGCCATCTCTGTGGCGGCAGCGGGGGGTACAAGGGGACCCATACGGGATTTTATGACAGCGGCCGGCTGCGGAGCTTCTTCGCCCCGGAAGATGTGGTGATTGACGGCGTGCCCTGCGCGGCCAGTCTGCTGGTCAATGTGAATCTTTATGAAAACGGTAAGATCAAGAGCTGTAAGCTGGCTGGGGATTATCCGGTGGATGGGAAGCTGTACAAAAAAGGCCGGACGATCGAGTTTGATGAGGAAGGAAGAGTAAGAACTGATTCCGGCACGCATTCCAAAGCGTCTGATCACAATCCGGTTTGATTTCGCCGAATCCCATCCCGATTGTACATTCCGGTGTAAATAAAGCATTAATACTGAAGCAATAAATGAAATCACCTGTTTTAATAATATTGATAATGGCCGTACTGGCTATCACCGGTTGCGAGGACAACAGCGCTACCGATGATGGAAGCCTGCGCTTTGTAATCAGCAATTCCGAAATATTTGAATACCGGACCGGAATTACCGGTGATGAGGATGGGGCCACAATCTACCAACAGGCCGAACATTTTGCGATCAGTGAAATCAGGCGCAATGCCGATACCGGATATGAAGCGGTTTATTTTTATCAGTCCGAGGCTGATTTCGTGGGTAATGATTATGTGGAACTGGAATTGAGCACCGGTTCCGATGGCGCCAGCCCGCCCACCGATGTTGAAACCGTAGCTATTGAACTGATTATTGACTGATTGGTTATGCCCGGCCGCAGCCAGAGTCAGATCAGTCAGGCTGAGTAGTTGGAAAGGAGATGCAATATGGAATACTCGATTATAAAGCACAGTAATTATTTCGAGATAAAGCTCTCCAAGCAAGCCGATCTGCGCGTATATGCTGAGTACATTAACGCTACATTATCTCACCCGGACTGGACACCAGGGACGCCGGTTCTATTAGATCAGACTGGGTTAGATACAAGTTTACTTAGAATTGGCGAAGTGAATGCAATTGCCGATCAATGTACAGCATTGAAGGCCGAAATCGGCGCGGCGAAAGTTGCCTTACTTGTTTCACGGGATATGGAATATGGAATGAATAGAATGTGGGCCGTTTTCATTGAGGATCGCTGGGATGCGCTAGTCGGTCTGTTTCGATCACGTGAAGAGGCTGTTGCCTGGCTGGGGGAATAAAAACAGCCAGACAAATTTCCAATATTGTTTGTATGAACTACCCAAGAACCGGCTTAATTCCCGGAATCCTGCCGTATATGTAAATTCGATCAGGTAGCTGCTGAATAATGCGGCCGTTAAAAACATTTACTTATGGAGGGAACCACCAAATGGAGAAAAAATTAATCATCCCCGCCGCCACTTTCCTGGTGGGCCTGGCGGCCTGGATCGTCCTGTTTATTTTATTTTTAACCAATGACTGGGGCAGTTTGTCCGCCGCTTGGCCCCGGTGGACCCTGGGACTGCTGCCCGGTGCCCTGATCGCCTATTCGGGGATCCATTGCCGGCAGGTGGGAGGACCAAAAATTGGCAATATTGTCCGGTCCGGTGTATTGCTGGTGCTTGCAGTGATCACCTGGTGGAAGGTGGGAGCACTGGCAGCGATAATTCTTCTGGTCGCCGCCCTGGTTACCGGTGCGCTGGCCATTTCGGATAAATCAGATTTGTAGGAGGTGTCCGTAAGATAAACAGTTCAAAAAATGCCGGCTTGACCAACCGTAAAATTTTCTTGATTTTTAGAATCCATAAAAGTAATATGAACCAGCGTCTGGGATGAGTCGCCAAGCGTCTCGAAGTGGGGCTGTAAAGCCCATACCCCAGTCGCTTTTTTTTGGGAGGATCTAATATGTATTTATGCTACATAGACGAATCAGGAACATCTGCTATCCCTGGTAATACGTCTCACTTCATATTAGCCGGTATTTCTATTCCTGTTTGGCATTGGCGTGATAGCGATACCAGTATACGGGCAATAAAGGATCGATATGACCTTAAGGGTAAAGAAATTCATGTGGCCTGGATTTTAAGAAAATATTTTGAACAATCATTGATCCCAATGTTTGAAGATATGGGTTATGATCAAAGGATTTATGAAGTGCAAAAATACAGAAATAGTGAATTATTGAGATTGCAAAGGAATGGAAAAAACAAGCAGTACAAACAGACCAGAAAGAACTATTTAAAAACAGAAAGTTATATTCATCTGACTCATGAACAGAGATTATCATTTATTGAGGAAATAGCCCATGAAGTATCTGGCTGGGGTTATGCGCGAATATTTGCGGAATGTATCGATAAAATATATTTTGATCCAGGTAGATCTCCACAAACAGTTGATGAACAATCATTCGAGCAGGTAATATCAAGATTTGAACAATATTTGGAGAATACGAAAACAAGTAAACAGCAAAAGAATTATGGATTGATTATTCATGACAATAATCAGACCGTTGCCAAAAAACACACTGACTTGATGAAAAAATTTCACCAATCAGGGACATTCTGGACAAACATCAATAATATAATAGAGACACCGCTATTTGTGGATAGCGAGTTGACCAGTATGGTGCAAATATCTGACTTGTGTAGTTACTCGATTCGACGGTACCTTGAAAATAATGAAGATGTACTTTTCAACGCGATTTTCAAAAGAGCGGACAGAATAAATAAAAAGGTGGTTGGTATCCGACATTTTACGGACCGATCATGCTCCTGCACCATTTGTGAATCACATAAATAGAATTTCTTATGTTACCGACCTTAGCATAGTAATCCACCTGGTTTACTGCCCAATCGAAGGAGTACTGCCACCTGATGATTAAACGTCCCGCCACCATCCCCACCCGGCTGATCGCACCCTGCGGCATGAACTGCCGCCTGTGCCGGGCCTATACCCGCGATGTGAATACCTGTCCCGGCTGTCGCGGTGACGACAGCCTGAAACCCACATATTGTGTGACCTGCAAGATCATTACCTGTGAATATGTAACATCCGGGCAGGCCAAATACTGTTACCAATGTGACCGCTATCCCTGCCCCCGGCTGCGGCAACTGGATAAACGCTACCGGACCAAGTACGGCATGAGCATGCTGGAAAACCTGGAAACCATCCGGGGTAAAGGTGTGCGGGCCTTCATCGCCGAGCAAAAGGATCGTTGGATTTGCACCAGTTGCGGTACCATCCTCACGGTCCACAAGCCGGAATGTATGGTCTGTGGACAAACCTGGACCAGGCGCCCGGCGGAGGAGATTCCCCGGCCGGATTTGCCATGATGAAAAGAATTCTTCGTACGACAGACATTCTTGTCTGTCGGGGCAGTTGAATTAAATGATTTATTAACCAGACCCGGAGCCGGTCATTCCGAATCCCGATGGAATCGAGATGAGGAATCTTCCGATATTCAGTAATGACAAAACAAGAATTGCAGATTATTGAACCGGTTGATGTGCAATTATTTCAAATACCTGGCAATAACCGGGAGTGTAGATACCTCTTTATTCCGCAGGGAGCGGTCTTCATCAGAATGACTTGGTAATTTAAAAACAAGGATTAACGAATGATGAAGTTCGAAGTATTGGTAATTGAAACTTAAAAAATCATCATACTTTATTGGTTGTTCTGAAATCTGGAAGGATTTTGTAAAAAGGTAACTTCACCCGGGCACAATGCACCTGTACGGCGTAGTTTCGCAGAAACTTAGACATATTGTGCCCCTACGATAATTGATGATGTTTTTCCCTACTCCGGTATCCCTTCCTCCGTTCCCTGTTTCTAGTCCCTCGTCCCCATTCTTTCGGTCTCCGGTTTCCTTTCCTCCATTCTCCATTTTCGGTTCCTTGTCCCCATTCTTCAAAATCCGGTTTCATCCATTGCGGATTACAGAGTAGTTTCAGCCCT
>CAYPJE010000032.1:0-8957 GCA_964410945.1 uncultured bacterium | reverse complement strand
CCATTCTTCAAAATCCGGTTTCATCCATTGCGGATTACAGAGTAGTTTCAGCCCTGATTATGGCGGACACTCGCGGCAATATCCTGTGGGTCGATGACGAGATCGACCACCTGAAACCCCATATCCTTTTTCTGGAGGATAAAGGTTATTCCATCACACCGGTAACCAACGGTGGTGATGCCATCGAACTGGTTAAGCAGGAAAATTATCAGCTGGTGCTGCTGGACCAGTACATGCCCGGCATGGATGGCATGGATACTTTGAAGGAACTGAAGGCCATCCGGCCCAACCTGCCGGTGATCATGATCACCAAGAGCGAGGAAGAGGAGCTGATGGACGAAGCCATCTCCCGGCGCATCGCCCATTTTTTGATCAAACCGGTGAATCCCACCCAGATATTCATGGTAGCCAAGCAGATTCTGGAGGAAAGCCGGATCACCGAAGAAGCCGCCACCAGCGGTTACCTGCGGGAGTTCCAGGAGATCGAGAACCAGCTCCAGACGGAAATGTCAATCGATGACTGGTGGACACTGTACAACCGCCTGGTGGGCTGGCAGTTGAATTTCGATGAACACAAGGATACCGGCCTGGGGAATATTCTTTCCGAGCAGGTCCAGTCCTGTAACAAGGAATTTGTCCGCTTTGTCGAACAGGAGTATGTCAACTGGATGGCTGCCGATGATCATCCGCCCCTGTCGGTGGATGTAATCCCACAGTGGGTACTGCCCCACATTAAGAATGATAAAAAGGTCTGTTTTGTCCTGATCGATGGTATGCGCCTGGACCAGTGGCGGACGATCCTGCCCCTGATGGGCGAATATTTCAATTACGATGTGGATTATCATCTGTCGCTTTTGCCGTCGGCCACCCCTTTCAGCCGTAACGCCATTTTCAGCGGTCTCTATCCCGACCAGATCATGCGCAAGTACGATCAGCAGCGGGCGAAAATGCTGGACCCGAAAGCGTCTATGAATCTGTTCGAGGAACAATTCCTGAAGGATCAGCTGAAACGCCAAAAGTTGGCCGAGGCAACCGTCCATTACAGTAAAATCCACACCATTGATGAAGGCCAGCGTTTCTATAATCATATTTCCGATTTCATGAATGTTGATATTCTGAACATCGTAGTCAATTTCGTGGATATGCTGGCCCATAAGCGTTCCGAATCGGATGTTCTGCTGGAGATGCTCCCTGATGAATCGGGCTACCGTTTTGCCGTTAAGACCTGGTTCGAAAATTCCTGGCTGTTCGCCGCCCTGAAAATGCTGAGTGATACCGATTATACCGTTGTTTTAACCAGCGATCACGGCTCGGTGCGGGTGATGCGCGGGGCCACCGTTGGTGCAGATCGGGAAACCTCCTCCGGCGTGCGCTACAAATACGGCCGGAACCTGAACAGCAAGGATAAAAACGCCCTGGTGATAAAATCACCGGCTGATTACCGTCTGCCGGAGTTCGGCCATCAGACCAACTACCTGATTGCCAAAGACGATGTTTATTTCCTCTATCCCACCCAGTACCATCGCTACAACGCCATGTATAAGGAAAGTTTTCAGCATGGCGGAATCTCGCTGGAAGAATTACTTGTCCCCGTGATCACCATGCGTGGTACGGGCCGCTGATTCTGTTTAAATTCGGACCCTCAATCATGTCAGTAACTACTTCAAATAAACCTGTCCATTTTATTTCACTGGCGGCGACGCAGGATTATGCCGCCGGTCTGGCGGAAAAAATTCCCGTTGGTTCCGTCCTGGCCCTGATTGGTGACCTGGGTACGGGCAAAACGACTTTTACCCAGGGTTTTGCCCGGGGAATGGGCATCGAGGTTCAGGTAGGTTCACCAACGTTTAAGATTGTATCCGAATACCAGGGCCGGGATCATATGCTTTACCACGTGGACGCCTACCGTTTGAAAGATGGTGCTGATTTCATGAATATCGGTGGTGAAAACCTGTTATACCCGGAAGATGGTGTTACCATGATCGAATGGGCCGACCTGATTGAGGAAGTGCTACCAGACAATGTTATAACCATCCGTTTTAACCGTATCCCCGGTAAACCGGATGAACGTATGATAATGATTGAAGGATTGGACAGTGAAGCTGCTGGCGATTGAAACAGCAACCGAGATTTGCAGCGTTGCCTACCAGGTCAATGGTTCTGTGGAAGGATTGGTCGAAAAGGCCATTCCGCGCCAGCACGCCGAGCAATTACCGGTATTCTACCGGGAACTGGTTGATAATAGCGGATTGAAACTGCCGGAACTGGATGGGATCGCCATATCGATCGGACCCGGTTCATTTACCGGTCTGCGGATCGGCCTCAGTTTTGCCAAGGGGCTGGCTTTCGGACACGGCCTGCCATTGATCCCGGTGCCGACCCTGCAGGCTCTGGTCAGTCAGGATGATTTGTCCGGTAACAGTAAAGTGGTTTTATATTCCCATCGTGACAAAATATTCCACCAGGATTTTACCGGTGAATCGGCTGGTGAGGTGATTGCTGATTCATTCGATACGATTGAACCTGCCCTGAAAGCTTACGATACAATTTATCACTGGGGATGTGACAAATTATTTACCGGTGATTCGAAGAATATCGTTAAAGTACACCCATCGGCAATTCGCGTGGGGAAACTGGCCGAGAAATATTTTGGTGATTGGGTTATGGAGCAACCATTCGAGTTGGTACCGGATTACATTTCACCGTTCAATCTTGGGTGATGGAAAAAAACTTTCAGATTCGTGAGGCAAACCTTGCGGATTTGGCTCAAATAATTGAAATTGAAGCGCGGGTATTTCCCGATCCCTGGTCGGAATCCCAACTGGCCTTTGAATTGTCTCGGCAGCCGGCGGCCCTGAATCTGGTGCTCGATGCCGATGGATTGATTGGCGGTTATTTAATGTCGCACGTCGTTGGGGACGAAGCAAGCATTATTAATTTTGTCGTGGATATTCCACTGCAGCACCAGGGATTGGGCCAGGACCTGATGATCGCTTTTATTAATCGTTTGCAGAGATTGGTTGTAATGACGATCTACCTGGATGTGGAAGATAGTAATCTACCTGCTCTGAATTTCTACCGGAAAACGGGATTTGTTGAAATTGGTATTCGTAAAAATTATTATTCCAATGGCGCTGATGCCCTGATTATGATGAAAGGTTTGGCCGCAAATGGCGTGGTTTAGAAGAAAACTTGAAAAAATTCAGCCGTCGCAGAAAAAATCGATTCCTGACGGCCTATGGATAAAATGTCCTTCCTGCTCGGAGATTCTGTATAAACCGGAGTTGGAGCGCCTGCTCTCCACCTGTCGTAAATGCGGACATCATTTCCGGGTTTTACCGTCCACCTATGTAAATCTTATCCTGGATGAAAAGACCCCCCGGCCACTGTTTACAGATATTAAATCGAAGGATCCCCTGCATTTTAGGGCTTCCAAGCGTTATACGGCCCAACTGCATGATGCCCATAAAAAAGCCGGTGACCAGGATGCAATCCTGTTTTACGATGGTGAAATTGATGGATCACCGGTGGTCCTGGGTGTAATGAATTTCCAGTTTATCGGTGGCAGCATGGGCTCGGTGGTAGGTGAAAAAATATCCCGTGGTATCATCCATGCCCAGAAGGAAAAACGGCCACTGATCATTATCTGTGCGTCCGGTGGGGCCCGGATGCAGGAGGGTAGTTATTCCCTGATGCAGATGGTCAAAACCAGTGCCCACCTGGCCCGTTTTTCATCCGAAGGCGGTCTGTACATTGCGGTACTGACCGATCCGACCTCGGGCGGTGTCACCGCCAGTTTCGGTATGCTTGGCGATGTAATTCTGGCCGAGCCGGGTGCCTTCATAGGCTTTGCCGGTCCAAGGGTGATCAAGCAGACTATCGGGCAGGAACTGCCGTCCGGTTTCCAGCGGGCGGAATTCCTGCTGGAAAAAGGCTTTATCGATCATATTGTTTCCCGCGAAACAATGAAACCAACTTTAGCTCAGTTAGTTACGACATTAAAATGGAAAAACGACCGTTAATTCTAATAACCAATGATGACGGCATCCATGCCCCGGGCATCTTTGCCCTGTGGGAGGCAATGGGTGAAATCGGCGATGTGATCGTAGTGGCCCCGGAGTCTGAGAAAAGCGCCGTCGGCCATGCCATCACGATTTCCGATCCGATCAGGGTAATGGAGATCACCCGCAAAAGTGGCTTCGAAGGCTATGCCGTGGCCGGTACACCGGCCGATTGTGTTAAGATAGCCGTACGGGCCCTGATGGATCGGGAGCCGGACCTGGTTGTTTCGGGTATCAATTCAGGAGCCAATGTCGGTACCAGCCTGATTTATTCCGGTACTGTTTCGGCGGCAACGGAAGGAACAATCCTGAAAATACCATCGATTGCCATCAGCCTGGCATCCCTGCAGGCCAAAGATTTTTCCGTAGCAGCCAAGGTGGCCCAGAAAATGGCCCGTTTGGTTTTGAAGAATGGTTTACCGGATGGAACACTGCTGAATGTAAATGTTCCGGTGGCAGCAGAGGATGAGATCAAGGGATATAGGGTGACCCGGCAGGGGAACCTCCATTATAAGGAAGGCTTTGAGCGCCGCGAGGATCCCCGGGGGAAAATCTATTACTGGATGACCGGCCAGTTGGTTGAACCGGAAGTCGCTCCCGATATCGACAGCCGGGCACTGAATGATAATTTTATCAGTGTCACACCGGTTCACTACCGGTTGACCGATGCAAGTTTCATCGAAGATTTGAATACCTGGGGATTTTGATATGGAACATCGCGGAATCATAATTTTGGATTTTGGGTCCCAGTACACCCAGTTGATCGCCCGCCGCATTCGCGAGCAGCATGTCTATTCGGAAATCCTGCCGCACGATACAACAATTGATGAAATCAAAGCGAAGCAGCCTTATGCCCTGATCCTTTCCGGCGGGCCATCCAGCGTATATGCCAGTGGAGCGCCGGCTTATGATCCCGCTATCATTGATCTGGGCCTGCCGATTTTGGGAATCTGTTATGGACTGCATGTTTTATCTGATCGGCATGGCGGAGTGGTTGAACACCGGGGTACAGGGGAATACGGATTTGCCAATCTCAGCCTGTCTTCCGACACGGATTTACTGGAGGGTGTTTCCGAAGGTACCCAGGTCTGGATGAGCCATGGTGATGAAGTCGTTGCCCTGCCTAAAGGCTGGAAGACATTGGCCGAATCCTCCAATGGTGTGATTGCCGCAATCGGTAACCCGGCAGCCCGCCTTTATGCCACCCAGTTTCATCCCGAAGTAGCCCACACCGTTGAGGGAACGATAATTTTACAAAATTTCCTTTTTAAAATTGCCGGTTGTACTCCTGACTGGACACCGGGGAATTTTATTCGCGAGCAGATTGAATTGATCCGGAAAGAGGTTGGTGATAAGAAAGTACTCTGTGGTGTCAGTGGCGGGGTGGATTCCACGGTGGTGGCAGCCCTGCTGCATAAGGCCCTGGGTCCGGCGGTGACGGCTGTCCTGATCGACCATGGCCTGATGCGCAAGAACGAGGCCAATCAATGTTTATCAGCCCTGCAGGATGGCCTGGGGATCAATGTGCATGTATTTGATGAATCAGAGCGCTTTTTGAGCCGCCTGGAGAACATAACAGAACCGGAAGAGAAACGCAAAATTATCGGCGAACAGTTCATCCGCGCTTTTGAGGACGCAACCACCCAGGTTGGTGCTGCCGATTTCCTGGCCCAGGGTACCCTGTATCCTGATATCATTGAAAGTGGCAGCAAGGTCAAAGGCGGTCCGGCGGCAGTGATAAAATCCCATCATAATGTGGGCGGATTGCCTGATGATATGGATTTCAAATTGATCGAGCCGTTGCGTGATCTGTTCAAGGATGAAGTCCGGCGGGTGGGCAGTGAGCTGGGTTTGCCCGAACTGCTGATTAACCGGCACCCGTTTCCGGGGCCGGGTCTGGCGGTAAGGATCATTGGCAAAATTACACCGGATCGCCTGGAAATTCTCCGGGAAGCGGACGAAATTTATATGAATATTCTCCATGAGGAAGGCCTTTATGATGAGATCTGGCAGGCCTTCTCAGTATTGATTCCGGTTAAAACGGTGGGTGTCATGGGTGATTTGCGTACCTACGAGAATCTACTGGGATTGCGGGCCGTTGTCAGCACGGATGCAATGACAGCCGACTGGTACCGGATGCCCCAGGATGTGCTTTCCAAAATTTCCAATCGGATCGTAAATTCAGTTTCTGGGATCAATCGGGTGGTCTATGATGTTACATCCAAACCGCCCGGAACGATTGAATGGGAGTAAATTAATTATTTGAGGTTGTTATGTGTGGTATAGTTGGGTATTTAGGTGAGCGGGAAGTCGCTCCGATTTTGATTAAAGGGCTCAAACGGCTGGAATACCGAGGGTATGACTCAGCCGGTCTGGCGATAGCTGAATCCAAAGGATTGAATATTGCCAAGAAGGTCGGAAAGGTCCAGGAACTGGAACAGGCAATCGCAAATCAGGCTTTTTCCGGTCGGGCCGGTATTGCCCATACCCGCTGGGCGACCCATGGTGAACCCAATAATGTCAACGCCCATCCGCACCAGGATGCCAGCGGAAAAATCACCCTGATTCATAACGGAATTATTGAAAATTATGGCAGTCTGGGAAAGGCTCTGGAACAACAGGGTGTGAACTTTGTCAGTGAAACCGATACGGAAGTTCTGGTCCAGTTGATCGGGATGATTTATGACCAGCGTAAGCTGTCCTTCGCCGAATCGGTCCAGGCCGCGCTGCAGGAGGTGGTGGGAGCCTATGGGATAGTTGCCCTCTGCGAGGATGAGCCGGAAACGATTATCGCCGCCCGCTTCGGGAGCCCCCTGGTACTTGGTGTCGGTGATAATGAATATTTTCTGGCCAGTGATGCCTCACCGCTGGTTGAGTACACCCGTAATGTGGTCTATCTTGACGAAGGTGAGATAGTAAAGATTACCAGGGACGGTTACACTGTTAAAAATATTAATGATGACCGGATTGTCAACAAGGCCATCATTGAGCTGGACCTCAGTGTGGAAGAAATCGAGAAAGGCAGCTTTCCCCATTTCATGCTCAAGGAAATCTATGAGCAGGAACGGACCATCCGTGATACGATGCGCGGACGGCTGGTGCCCGAGCAGGGTAAGGTTCACCTGGGGGGATTGACAGAATACCTGGAGCGGATTGAACAGGCGCGCCGTTTTTATATAACAGCCTGTGGGACGTCCTGGCATGCCGGCCTGATCGGGAAATACATCCTGGAGCAGTTCGCCGGAATCCCCGTCCACGTTGAATATGCTTCCGAATTTCGTTACCGGGACACAATTCTTGACAGTGAAACTGTGGTAATAGCCATTACTCAATCCGGTGAAACGGCCGACACCCTGGCGGCAATCAGAAAAGCTCATGCCGAGGGTGCCTTGACAGTCGGGATTTGCAATGTTGTTGGCAGTTCAATCGCCCGTGAAACCGACTGCGGTGTTTACACCCATGCCGGGCCCGAAATCGGTGTGGCTTCCACCAAAGCGTTTACAGCCCAGGTGACGGTGTTATACCTGCTGGCGCTATTATTGGGGCAGCGCCGCACACTGAATCATAAGAGCCAGCATAAGATTATCTCCGCCCTGGATGATATTGACAAACTTGTATCTGATACATTGAAGCGTGATGACGAGATTAAGGCTATCGCCCGGCAGAATATGAACGTTGATAATTATCTGTACCTGGGGCGTGGGCTAAATTTTCCAATAGCTTTGGAAGGAGCCCTGAAGTGCAAGGAAATCTCATATATCCATGCCGAAGGGTATCCGGCCGCCGAGATGAAACACGGTCCGATTGCCTTGATCGATGAGAAAATGCCGGTAGTAGTTATCGCTCCCCATGACCGGACCTTTGATAAAATTATCTCAAATATCCGCGAAGTGAAGGCCCGACATGGCAGGGTTATCGTCGTAACCGACCATCGTTGCCGGGAAATTGATGATGTATCTGATTTTATTATTGAAGTTGGTGATATGCATCCGGTAGTTTTCCCACTGGTAGCGGTGATTCCTTTGCAGATATTAGCCTATCATTTGGCCGTATTAAGGGGCTGCAATGTCGATCAGCCGCGCAATTTAGCCAAGAGTGTAACCGTTGAATAGACTGATTAAAATTGTATTAGTTTTGCTGCTGGTTATTGGTACCGCCTGGGGCCAGCTTGGATTGTTTGGCACTCGATCACCGGAAGATAGATTTGACCGAGGCATCGCCAGCTTTAACGATGGCCGTTATGCTGCGGCCCGCACAATCTTCATTAAACTTGTCGATGATGGTCCCGAGGCACTGATACCGGTCAGCATGATGATGCTGATGAAATCTGAGTACCATACCGGTGATCCCGATCAGGCTATTCAGGTCGGTCGGACATTCCTGTCAAAGTATTCCGCCAGTTCCTATTCCAAGGATGTCTACCTGTGTTTTGGCGATATATTTATCGACCAGGGTAAACTCGATCAGGCTCTGTCGATGTATATGACCAGCCGTCGAATGTCCGGCAATCCGGATTTTGTCTCCAACGTTGACGACCGGTTGATTAGATTACTACCTCTGGCGCTGGAAATCGATCGGATCAGAGGTGTGAATATCGTCGAAAGTAACCTGGAGAACAGGATGATCCTGCTGCTGGCTGAAGCTTATACAACCGTTATGCAGGGTTTGCCGGATGAAGCAGCAATAATATTGAGCCAGATTGATATATCTGAATTGCCGGGAGCTTACCAGGATATTTATACAACAATTCAGGAAGCTACTTATACCCCGGCCAGGATTGCATTGACAGCAGGTGTGATCCTGCCACTGACCGGTCCTGATTCAGAAAATGCGCGCTTGTTTCTGGCCGGCCTCAATTCAGCTGTGCATGAACTAAAGGAGCACGGTATAAATCTT
>CAYPJE010000031.1:0-37943 GCA_964410945.1 uncultured bacterium | reverse complement strand
CCAGAACCAGGTAACCACTGGTTCGTCCGTCAGTTAAATCCAGTCCGGTTGCATCAGCATTCGGTTCTAAACCCACAACTTCAACTGCAGCAGCCAGCAGAGAATCAGATCCGGAAATCGAGAGAAATTGATCCTGGTAACTGCTTCCAAATCCAGCTTGCCAAATAAAAACCAACAGTAAAAATGATAATTTTGTTACTCGCGAAAATACAGTCATTTTATTTTCCTGATATTAAAAATCAAAATTGATCCGCAATACCTTGGCACCACGGATATGTCCCGATTTCAGTTCCCGGAGCGCCTGATTGGCATCCTCCAAACAGTATTCCTGAATTTCCGGCTGTAGGGCAATCTCTCCGGCCAGCTTAAGAAATTCACTGACATCGCGTCTGGTCACATTAGCCACTGTTTTAATTTCCTTTTCCATCCACAAATGCCGCGGATAATCCAGATTAAGCAAATAATCCTGATCGACACTTTCCTTACGAATTGCATTGATTACCAGGCGACCGTCAGGAGCAAGGTTGTTCAGGGCTTCGACGACCGGAATCCATACCGGTGTTGTATCAATTATGCTGTTGAGCAATTGCGGGCATTCACCCTTGGTATCACCAGCCCATACTGCACCCAATTCACAGGCAAATTCACGTTCACGGGCATTCCTGGCAAAAACATAAATATCTGTGTCAGGAAATCGCTGCTGTACCATCTTCAATACCAGATGAGCCGAGGCACCGAATCCGGTTAAGCCCAATTTTTGTCCATTCTCCAATCCCGCTAAACGTATTGAGCGATACCCGATCGCCCCGGCACACAGCAAAGGCGCTGCGCTGGCGGCTGAAAGTTCGGCCGGAATCTGAAATGCAAACTCTTCTTTGACTGTCATGTATTCGGCGTAGCCACCATTGGCATCACGGCCAGTAGCCATGAAATTCCGGCACAGGTTTTCCAACCCCTGTTGGCAGAAATCGCACTCGCCGCACGCAGAATATATCCAGGCTACACCAACCCGATCACCGGTCATAAAACGTGATACTGCCGTGCCGATTTTTTCCACTGTTCCAGCCACCTGATGACCAGGGATCATCGGGAAAAATGCCGGAGCAGTCCGTCCTTCGATTTCATCAATTTCAGTATGGCAGACACCACAAACCGCAATTCTTATCAGCACTTCATTATCTGAGGGGCTCGGAACCGGGCAGTCTATGAGTTCAAGTGGCTGGGGATTTTCCTCCAGTTGAACAATCCTGTTCAGCACCATTGCTTTCATAGTTTTAAACTTCTGACCTCATTATTTTCACATACCCGCCTAAACGCAGTAATAAAATTACTGAATCCTGATTGTTTTAATCGAATAATCTCTGGAATTTCCCCGCTTATATTACCATAAAATCAGTTCTAATCGAGGAAACCGGACAATAAATGCATATAATTGCACATAATTGTGCTAACCTGCAAAATAATTGTAAAGAATTGCAGAAATCTGCCGATAATGGAATTGTAAAGACAGGTAATTAAATGTCAGAAAAAATCTTCAATCTCGATGAAGCCTGTGCATTTCTGGGCGTCAAGCGCCGTACTATGTACAAACTTCTTAAAGAGCAGACCGTACCCGCTGTAAAAATCGGTGGCCAATGGCGTTTCTCGCGCGAAGCATTGCTGGATTTGTTCCATGAGAAAGACCAGGAGCAACCTATCCCACACCAGGAATTAAATCAACACTAAGCTACAGGATCAATACCAGTGACTGATAAGCATAAAAATCAGAACAACGACAGTTTTAGAATTCTGGTTCTTGATGATGACCCGCTGATTCTAAAATACTACCAGGTCATTTTTCAATTGCCACGTTACCATGTCCAGACAGCCGAGAATGGTGAAGAGGGGCTTGAAAGGGCACGGTCTTTTCATCCTCATCTGATCATCAGCGATGTCATTATGCCCAAGATGGATGGCTATCAATTCTGTAAAGCATTGCGCTCAGAGGAACAGTTTCAGAATACGATCCTGATAATGTCCTCTTCAGTGCTCACCGAGGTCAAAGACGCGGTTAAAGCACTTGAAGGGGGTGCCGATGACTATTTAATGAAACCGATTGGCGAGGAACAGGCCAAGGCTAAAGTCGAAGCTTTCCTGCGGATTAAGGTACTGCAGGATGATCTGATTGATTCCAATGCCCGTTTACAGCAGACAGTGACTGATTTAGAAGAACACAAGCAGATAATCCTGGAAAAAAATGAAGCCCTGAAAAAGGAAAAGGAAATCATCAAGAATTCATTGAAGGAAAAATCCTACCTGTTGGGTGAACTGGAAGAATCCAATCATGCCCTGGCGGCTATGAATGACAGATTTGCAGTGAATTTTGACAGCCTGGTCAAGATACTTGCCAAGATTATTGAATTCCGACGGCCGAAAAATAAAGGGCATGCCAACAAAGTTGCCGAAATCGCCGTCAAAATTGCCGGTAAATTCGAAATTGACGAGGAAGCAGTGAGGGAGATCAATATTGCAGCCCTGCTCCATGAAATTGGTATTACAGCTTTACCTGATGAAATAATCTCGAAAGATCCTTCCGAACTGACAATAAAAGACCAGCAGGTAATTGACCAGTATCCGGTAATAGGCGAACGATTATTGAAAAACTACGATGGCTTGGAAAATGTCGCTCATCTGGTCCGGCATCTGTTGGAGAATGTCGATGGCAGCGGATTCCCCGATGGGATCATCGGCAATGAAATTCCATTAGGTGCTCGTATTCTCCGTGTCGCAAAAGATTTCGATGACACCCTGTTTGAAAACGGCGGTTCGGAAGTCAGTAATGCGATTATTCAATCGATGAAAACACAGGTCGATGAGAAATATGATGATCAGGTTATCCGGCAGATGATCGCCACTTTGGATGAGAGTTCCATAACGACCGATACAAATTATGATCATGTATATATGTCCGATTTACGGTCTGGCATGAAGCTGGCTGAAGATCTGTACACCGAATCCGGGGTAATGCTGATACCGGAGGGCAGTGAGTTATCGGATGGACTGATTGAAAGTATCATGAAATACAACGCCATCGAAACCCTTGATCAAAGAATTAAAATTAACAGGCAGTAAAAATCATGGATTTAGCAACCATAATCGGAATCTTCTCTGGAATAGGCCTGGTAATCTGGTCAATAACTTCCAACAGCGGCCTGGATATCTTCATCAATATTCCATCTTTTGCGGTGGTGTTCGGTGGTACGATAGCGGCGACTTTTATCGCCTATCCGCTGAATGAAGTGCTTCGTGTACTGGCAATCCTGAAAAAGGTGTTTTTCTCAAAAAATGTCAAGCCGGCCGACAAGATCAAGGAATTGGTTGATATAAGCACGGTGACCCGTAGAAGCGGTATCCTGGCATTGGACAAGGAATTGCCAAAGGTCAAGGATGAATACCTGCAAAAAGGATTGCAGATGGTGGTTGATGGTATCCGGGGCTCGACGATCAGTAATGTTATGCAACTGGAGATGGATAATATCTGGAAACGGCATCAGGTCGGCCACCAGCTCTTCAAGGATATGGCGGCCTTCTCCCCGGCCTTCGGGATGATCGGTACATTGATCGGTTTGGTACAGATGCTGGCTGATTTATCCGATCCAGGATCAATCGGCCCGAAAATGGCAGTGGCGCTGATAACAACCTTTTACGGCTCATTATTTGCCAACCTGCTGTATTTACCAATGGCCATCAAACTGAAACGCCGCAGCCAGCAGGAAGCACTGACAATGTCGGTGACCATCGAGGGAATCAAATCTATCCGTGTCGGGGATAATCCCCGGTTCATGGAAGAGAAACTGACCAAATTCCTGTCCAGTGCGGAACGGCGCAAAAATTCCAAGGGCGATTCCGATAAGAAAAAGGATAAGAAATAGTGGAAGTCGAACAGGAAAACCAGATTGAGGAAGCCGTCTCCGAAGTCAAACCCATGCTCGAGGATGCCGAAGAAGGCGATGACGGCGGCGGATGGTTAGCCACCTATGGTGATATGATGACCCTGCTGTTGTGCTTTTTTGTCCTGCTGTTCGCCATGAGTGAAACCCAGATGGATAACTTCGCCCAGCTGGTTGCTTCGTTAAAAAGTGCCATCGGTAAACAAAATGTACCGGAGGCAGGTACCAGGGAAGGCCTGGTCATGATCGACCGCCAGAACCAGCTCAGCCAGACCGATGCCGTTGATGAACTGGGTGGACTGGTAAAACGGGAAATGAGCGATATCGTCTCTGAAGTAGATGAATTTATCATGAAGAACAGTCTTGGCGGCCAGGTAAAGGTAAATGAGGATGGCCGGGGGGCGGTAATTACTATTTCAGATATGGTTCTGTTTCCACCGGCTCGTGCTCAGTTCAATACCGACGGTGAAGACCTTTTATTGCAGGTCGGAAGCATGTTGAAACAGTTTGATTACCATATCAAGGTTGAGGGACATACCGACAGTGTGCCGATCAACAGTGAGCGCTACACATCCAACTGGGAGCTGTCAACCAGCCGTGCCAGCGAAATTGTACGGTTTTTCATCGAGAATGGAATACCTCCCGACCAATTGTCTGCTGAGGGCTTTGCCGAATACAGACCGGTTGCATCAAATTCTACAGAGGAGGGCCGCTCCCAGAACAGGCGTGTGGAAATTGTTTATGAACGTCAGAAAATCAGACAAAAAGTACTGGCGACCCATCCCGAACTAGGTGTCCTGAACGATAATATTCTGTTCAAATAATATGCAAAATAATAAGCTGAAATCAATCCTCTATAAAGAAGTTGTCAACTCGGCTCTATTGTTCCGCTGGGTTCTGTTACTGCTTGGAATAGCATCTTTCTATAGTTGGTTCACTTCTTTCCCCCTGCAGGATCCTTTACCGTATACAGACATCATATTCAACGGATTCTATTTACTGGCTGTGCTAATCGGGCTGGTATTTGTACTACGGCTCAGGATTCCATCGCTGGAAGTAGGCTGGAGTGTATTCGGTTATACGGTACTAATCACTTTTCTTAATGAATTTACGGTTGCCCCCAAACTGATCGGATCGATATTACCAGGATTATTCATGACTTTCAGTTTAGTCATGATTGTCATGGGATTGTATTTCTCACATCAAAGATTGAACGAGGAACTTGACCGCTCCAAACAGGCCGAGGCCAATCGTCGCGAAAGTGAAAAAAAATACCGCGATATATTTGAACAGTCCCGGGATGCGATTTATATCAGTACCCGCGAAGGGCGCTTTGTCGATATCAATCAGACCGCACTTGATCTACTGGGTTATACCAGGGCTGAGATGCTCAATATGAGCGTCAAAAAACTGTATTTGAATCCGGATGACCGATCACGTTTTATCCAGGAAATGGATCTGGTTGGATTTGTCCGTGATTTTGAGTTGGAATTGCAGAAAAAAGACGGTACCGAAATGATCTGTCTGGAAACAGCTGCGGTTCGCCGGGATGAAAACGGGCGTACAATCGGTTTTAACGGCATTCTCCGGGATATCACAGATCAAAAAAGGGTTGAGCGGGAACTGCGGGAAAGTGAAGAACGATTCCGCTCAACGATTCAGTCGATCGATGACTTGATTTTTACCATTGACCTGAGCGGTACTATTCTGAGTTATCACCCGTCCCAAGACGAAGATAATACCGAACTGATTTCCAAGATTGTTAACCAGCCACTGAGCGGAATTTTTTCATCGAAAGTTGTTCAGAATTTGAACCATGCCATCGAAAGCCTGGAATGGGGAAACACCAAATACCAGTTTGAGTATTCACTGGAGGAAAACGGCGATGAATCGTGGTTCAGTACGGTTGCCACCGGACAATATAATACCGACGGGAATCTGGAAGCAGTAACCGTAGTACAGAGGGATATCACTGCGCGGCAGAAAGCTGATGCCGAACTGCGAAACACCAATGCAGCCCTGGCGGAGGCCAAGGTCAGAGCCGAAAATATGACCCATGAGCTGGAAAAAATCCGCGATGAGCTCCAGTTCGCCCTGGACGCTGCCAAGGAAGCCGACCGGATGAAAAGTGAGTTCCTGGCCAATACCTCACATGAACTGCGAACGCCACTGAATTCAATCATTGGATTCCTGAAACTGGTATTGGATGGACTGTGTGATTCACCGGATGAAGAACAAGAATTCCTTGATAATGCCCTTAAGAGCTCCAACCTGCTATTGAACCTGATCAACGATGTCCTTGATATTGCCAAAATTGAAGCGGGTAAAATGGAACTGATGTCCGAAGCTGTCGATGTGAAGGAACTATTTGATGAAATTTATACCCTGACCCATGTACAGACAGAACAGAAAAAATTATTCCTGAAAACCACCCTGCCCGACGAACAGATAATTGTTACGGCCGATCAGCAGAAATTAAGACAGGTATTACTGAATCTGGTTGGCAATTCGGTCAAATTCACATCATTTGGTGGAATAGAAATAGCAGCGGAATTGCTTCCGGGCAATCAACATGCCAAGTTGGCGGTCATCGATACCGGGGTAGGAATCGCCCTGGACAAACAGGATCGGGTGTTTGAGAAATTCACCCAGGCTGACGGCTCCACTTCGCGGAAATACGGAGGTACCGGCCTGGGACTGACCATAACAAAAAGTTTGATTGAATTGATGGGCGGAGAGATCGCCTTGTCCAGCGAAGGCCGTGGGAAAGGCACAACAATGAGTTTTACAATTCCACTGAATACTGATGAAATTGAAGAAACCGATGTCATGGTTGAATTAGAATGATGGGAGTCTGAATCATGGATAAGGAATTATTAAAAGAACTGCGCGGATTATTCATAAGCGAAATGAACGAAAGAATAAGTGATTTAAACGAACAGGTCCAGGCCGGTAACATCGAAGAAACCAGGAAAATTGCACATAAGATCCGGGGAGCCGGTGGAACATACGGATTTGTTGAAGTGTCCGAATACGGCGCAACCATTGAAGAAGCAGCCAAAGCCAATAATTGGGATCCCATTAAATCCGGTTTGGATGATCTGAAGAACTGGCTGGAATCCAGCAGAAATGAAAGTGAGAGTTAAAAATGGAACATGTACTATTAGTCGAAGACGATAAACTGAATACTATCATTTTTACTAAACTGCTTGAACGCCGCGGTAAATTCAAGGTTACCCACTCCGAAGACCCGGAGACGATCCTCCATCTTTGCCACAACGATTCGGTAGACCTGATCGTAATGGATATTTCACTGAATAAAAGCAGTTATCAGGGCCGTTTCATCGACGGAATTGAAATTACCAAATTGATCAAGGGCGATGATGAAATCAGCAATATCCCGGTAATACTTACTACCGCCCATACCATGGCCGGTGATAAGGAACGTTATCTTCAGGACAGCGGTGCAGAAGCCTACGTAACAAAACCAGTTACCGATCATGAAGGTTTCATAGAGATGGTGAAGGGGATGATAATCAGGCAGCAATAATCACGTGTAAAACAAATACAATGACCTGAAAAAATTAATTCTACTAATTTTCCTGACAACTTTTTTCCTGTATTTCGATCCTATCTAATATTATCCAACTAATATAGAGATTGAGGGCTTCGCTATGTTACTGAGATCGTTGTTGTTTTTCTGTATGCTATCCTTTTTATCGGCAACCAATCCTTCTGTTAGCCGGACTGATTCCAACCGTCTGAGGGAGCTGTCGGCTTCCTACATCCAGGATCAGAAAATGGAAATAAACGGTGCCCTGGCCGAAACAGCCTGGCAGTCCGGAGAGTGGCAGACCGGGCTTACACAACGTAATCCCAATGATGGACAACCTGAGACTTATCAGACAGAATTCTGTGTTCTTTTCGATGATGAATATCTTTATATCGGGGCCCGTGCCCACGATCCGGAACCGGAAAAAATATCTGCTATTCTTACCCGTCGGGACAATTATACCGAATCCGACTGGATGTATGTTTCGCTGGACAGTTATAACGATAATCGGACAGCCTTTGAATTTGGATTGAATGCCGCCGGGGTGCAGCACGATATCAGGCGCTTCGATGACGATAATGTAGACTGGAACTGGGATGCGGCCTGGGACGGCAACGCGGAGATCAATGCCATCGGATGGACGGCTGAATGGCGGATTCCATTTCGTGAGTTACGTTTTTCAAGTGCCGAAGAAATGATTTGGGGCCTTCAGTTTTACCGCGAACTGCCACGCCACAACAATGAATTGTCAGTATGGAGTTACTGGTCCCAGGGCGACGAAGGTTTTGTTTCCCAGTATGGTAGTTTAAACGGTCTGAACAATGTAAAAACCCAGCGCCCGCTCTATGTGGCACCATACTTCGCAGGACGATCTGATATCTCGGATGACCTGATTACTCCGGTGCATGAAAACAATTACGACCTGTTTTCCCGTATTGGTGGAGATATTCGGTACAGCAGTCCGATCGGATTGACCTTAAATGGCACCATCAACCCGGACTTCGGGCAGGTGGAAGCTGATCCGGCCGATTATAATTTAACTGAATTTGAAACCTATTTTTCCGAGAAACGTCCCTTCTTTATGGAGGGCGCCAACATCCTGCGTTTCGCCCTGGGATTCGGCGATGGTGACATGCAATCCAACTCCCTGTTCTATTCCCGCCGGATCGGCCGGGCTCCACAAGGCTGGCTGGACTATGACGATGATAAAACCGATGTCGATACCGAGGAACCGGAATTGACCAATATTATCAGTGCCGTGAAAATCACCGGTAAAACACCCGGAGGATTATCAATAGGCGTAATGGAAGCAGTGACCGCCGAAGAAAGCGGCACAGTTTATTATGACGATGACAGCGAGGATAGTAATGTTATCGAACCACTCACCAACTATCTGCTGACCCGTTTTCAGCAGGATTTCAACGAGGGTGAAACCACAGTTGGTGGTATTCTGACCGCCGTCAACCGCAAACTGGATGGTACGGGAATCGATTATCTGCACTCGGGCGCCTATACCGGCGGCATCGATATAGATCACGATTTCCTCGATCATAATTACAACCTGCAGGGAGCCATTGCCTTCAGCCATGTTACCGGTGATACAACCGCCCTGCAGTATACCCAGGACCGGGCCGGACGCTATTTCTCCCGCGTCGATGCCGACCATCTGGAATACGATCCCGCTGCCACCTCACTTTCGGGTTACTCCATCAAAACCGTGGTATCCAAACAAGCCGGCCATTTACGTGGCGCTCTGGGGAGTGTGGCCTATAGCCCGGGGCTTGAGATCAACGATCTCGGCTTTCTGCGAAACGTGGATAATATCAATCAATTTGTCTGGTTACAATATTTTCAGTGGGAACCGGGTAAACTTTTCCGCCAATATCGGATCAATTTTAATCAGTGGAGTAATCGTAACTTTGATGGCTTGATTACAAATGTGGGCGGAAATATCAACATGCACTTCACTTTCAATAACAGCTGGTCGTGGGGTTATGGAATCAACAAGAGTTTCGGCGGGTATGATACCGATTTCAACCGGGGCGGACCGGCATTGCGGGTCAGCCCTTCCATCAATGGCTGGTCGTACATGAATACGGACCAGCGCAAGGATCTGGCTTTTTCATTCTTCGGCCATTATTTTTCCAGCGAGGATAATGTCATTGGCTGGTCAGTCGATCCGGAAGTAACCTGGCGGCCACGCCAGAACCTCCAGTTTTCCGCTGATATTGGCTATAACCAACTGGATGATACCTGGGCCTGGATCGGTTCCGACTCCGACGGTGATAAAACGCATTATATCTGGGCCAGCATGCTGCAAAAAACGCTTTCCATGACCTTCCGGGCCGATCTTACTATCTCTACAAAATTATCGCTGCAATATTATGCCCAACCCTATATAACAGCTGGCGAATTCTTCGATTTCATGGAGGTGGCCGATCCCAATAACGATGAATACAATAAACGATTCGATAAATTTGCGGAAAATGAGATCACCATTGAAACTGACAGTGATGGTGATTACTATTATTCTATCGATCGGGTCGGAACCGGTGATACACCCTATACCGTTTACGGAAATAACGATTTCAATTATAAACAGTTTCGCTCGAACCTGGTCCTGCGTTGGGAATATATTACCGGATCGGTCCTGTATCTGGTCTGGTCACAGGGCTATACCAATTTCGAGTATTTCAGGAAATTTGATTATGCCAGAGATCAAAGAACATTGTTTGATGACGTCGGCACCAATGTGTTGATGATTAAGGTTAGCCACACCTTTAATATCTAGTCGATCAGGCAGGAAAGATTCCGTGCTTGGGGTTTTTCCTGCCCGGCCAGTTTTCATTCCCTGATTGTTACCCACTGGCCGGAAGGTTAAATTCGCCCTTGTCCGGGGGGACTTTTAATCATTGAGCTCGTTTAAGTGGAGAATCATTTTGAATACACCTATTATTGAAAAATTTATAAAACCCGGTCGTGAATTTCTTGGAACCAGGTATCCCATTTTATGCGGTGCCATGACCTGGGTCAGCGACTCCGCCCTGGTGGCGACAGTATCCAATGCCGGTGGCTTTGCCAGCCTGGCCGGTGGTAATACACCAGTCGATATTCTACGTAATCAGATTGCCGAAACCCGCGATCTAACGGATAAACCATTCGGGATTAACTTGATCACTCTGGCACCGATTTACCAGGATCATCTAAAGCTGGTCCAGGAAACCAGGCCCGAATTTGTGATCTTCGCCGGCAGTTTTCCCCGTGAAAGGGAAGTGAAAATGGCCAAGGACAGTGGGGCCAAAGTAATGTGTTTTGCTTCCACCAGGTCGATTGCCGACCGTATGATCCGCTACGGAGCCGATGCTCTGATTCTGGAAGGAATGGAAGCCGGTGGGCATGTGGGACATGTCACCCTCACAATCCTGCTGCAACAGGTTTTGTTCGAAGTAGACGATGTACCAGTATTCGTCGCCGGTGGAATCGGTTCCGGGAAAATGTGCGCTCACCTCTTCCTGATGGGTGCCGCCGGTATTCAAATGGGCACCCGCTTCGCGGTAGCCAAAGAGGCCAATACCCATCCGAAATTCAAGGAACGGTTCATTAAATCCAAGGCCCGGGATGCAATCTCAACACCCCAAATTGACAGCCGTCTGCCGGTGGTGGCGGTCCGGGCGTTGCGAAATAAAGGTCATGATGATTTCAACCGTTTGCAGTTGGAATTACTCAAGAAAATGGATGCCAATGAAATCGGCCGGATTGATGCCCAGCTGAAAGTGGAAGAATTCTGGATCGGCGCCCTGCGCAAGGCGGTGCAGGACGGTGATGTGGATTACGGTTCACTGATGGCCGGCCAATCAGTTGGACTGGTTGACAAGGTCCAGACCATCGATGAAATCATCCAGGAAATTCTCACCGATACCGAAGCTGAATTGCAGAAGGTATATGCTGATCTGACTGAATAATTTTTTATGTAGGGACAAGACCTGTCTTGCCCCTACTTCACACATAATGTCATTACGAACCCGATTAATCGGGTGAAGCAATCTTAATACAGATTAAAGATCACTTTGTTGTTCTTTGCGCTCACTCTTTACAATGCTATTGGATTACTTTAACTTTTAACCAGCCGCATTGGTTTCAGCTTCATTCCACAATCGGCACAGGTCCCCGGCTGGTCACTGCGGACATGGCTGTGCTCCAGCATCGGACAACCATAGTAATCCTTGTCATCTTCGCTGGTGATTACACCGGCTACCAGCGGCATGCCACATTCTGTGCAGGTGCCGGATTCATGGCTGTGTACATGCTTATGCGATTCCATGGGACAGGTGTAATAAATCAATTTCTCACCTTCGACAGTATTCACTTCCGTAGCGGTCATCTTATGGCCTTCAGGCGCATTTTGCTTAGCAACATCGGTTCCGGATTTTCCACAACCGGCAAAAATTACCATTGATAACACCAGCAGGCTTATCAGGTATTTATTCATTTCTAACTCCTTTTGTCTATTTGTTTAATTTTCCCTTCGGCAATTACAGAATAAAGTACCGGCACAACAAACACGGTAAGGATGGCAAACAGCATACCGCCAAACGATGGGATTGCCATCGGTACCATCACATCGGATCCGCGTCCGGTTGAAGTAAGTACCGGCAGCAGGGCCAGCAAAGTTGTTGCGGTAGTCATCATCGCCGGGCGGATTCGCCGGGCGGCGGCAAGAACAACAGCGTTTCTTATTTCGGTAATACTGGCTGGTTTTCGTTCATTAAAAGTCTGCTTTAAATAGGTACTGATTAGCACACCATCATCGGTGGCGATTCCAAACAGTGCCAGGAAACCGACCCACACCGCAACACTCAAATTAACCGGGCTCACCTGGAATAATTCGCGCAGATTGGCACCAAGTATATTAAAATTCAGGAACCAGTCCTGGCCATACAGCCAAATCAGTACGAACCCCCCGGACCAGGCCACCAGGATACCTGAAAATATGAGTAGTGTGGTGGACACCTGCTTGAACTGCAGGTAAATGAGCAGGAAAATAATGAACAGTGCCAATGGCAGAATAATCCGCAACCGTTGGGTAGCCCGTAACTGATTCTCATAATTCCCTGCAAAGCTGTAACTGACACCGGCCGGCAATACCAGCTCACCACTATCCAGCCTGGCCTGCAGATTATCCCGGGCCTGTTCCACCACATCAACTTCCGCCCAACCATCGTTTTTATCAAATAAAACATAGCCCACCAGAAAAGTATCTTCACTCTTGATCATCTGGGGACCACGCTGATATTGGATGTCGGCCAATTGTCCCAGGGGAATCTGGGTACCATCAGATGCCGGTACCAGTACATCTTCCAGTGATTCAATATCGCCGCGTAACTCCCGCAGATAGCGAACCCGTACCGGGTAACGTTCACGTCCTTCTACGGTAGTTGAAATTTGCTTGCCACCAATGGCCACTTCGATTACATCCTGAACACTACGCAAAGAAAGACCATAGCGAGCGATTTCATGGCGGTCGATGGCAATCTCCAGGTATGGTTTGCCAACGATCCGGTCGGCAATCACAGCCGATGATTTCACCGCCGGAATCTCCTTTAACAACTGCTCCAGTTTCAGACCAACCTGTTCGATAGTAGCCAGATCAGGGCCTTTCACCTTTATCCCCATGGGGGCGCGCATCCCTGACTGTAACATTACAATCCGGGCAGAAATCGGTTGCAGTAACGGTGCTGAGGTAGTCCCCGGTAATTTGGCGGCTTTCACCAGTTCGTCCCAGATATCCCCGTTCGTTTTGATGTGGTCACGCCATTGGCGGAATGGTTTACCATGTCGATCAGGGATCAGACTACCCTGTTCATCGCGCAAAAAAGTACCATCCCGGCCCATTGCAAAGGTCAAACGCCGACCAGCCGAATCGGTAATGTATTCCGATTTATAATTCACAATTGCTTCAATCATGGAAACCGGTGCCGGATCCAGAGGTGTTTCGGCCCGTCCCAGCTTGCCAACCACCATTTCCACTTCCGGTACTGTATACAGGGCCATATCAAGCTTCTGCAACACATCGGTGGCCTCTTCCATGCCCGCATGGGGCATGGTCGTAGGCATGTATAAAAACGAACCCTCATCCAGTGGCGGCATAAATTCCTTGCCCAAACCGGGGAAGGTATGCAACAGGGCATTATACGGCCGCGATGATTTTATAAAGTCCGGGAAGAATCCAGTCAGGTTGCCAAATCCAAGCCAGACTGTTAAACCAAAAACCGTCACCAGGCCGGGTAAAGACAGTATGACTGGCTTATGAGCCAGTGCCCAGGCCAGCAAACGGGGATAGATACGGGTAAAGCCCATTAAACCTCCCATGATCACCGCAATAACCAGAAATACGAACAATGCATTAACCAGTCCGTGTCGCTCCAGTCCCAGCGGTGCCCAGGTGCCTGCTAAAATTAAAATTACCAGTAGGATGACAATTCCATTTCCAGGATCGGGCAGCTTACCGAATCGCCTTCCCAGCCATGCTTTAGAGAGGTGATACAGACCTAACAATATCACCAATGTGCCGGCCCACCAGGCCGCGAAAATGAATATACCGATTCCAATGGCGATTGTAATACTGTTGATCAAATATCCGGTATTCGATTTACCCTTTCTTCTTCCGTACAACATACTGGCTATCGAAGGCAGGACCGTCAGCGCAACAATAACCGCCGCTATCAGGGCAAAGGTCTTGGTATATGCCAGGGGGCGAAACATCTTTCCTTCCGCTGCTTCCATGGTAAAAACCGGAAGAAAGCTCACCACCGTAGTGGATACTGCCGTCAATACCGCTCCGCTCACCTCCGATACTGCTGTAAACAGAACCTTCGACCGTTTGGCTCCATCATCGGCCATTTCCAGATGGCGCAACATATTTTCGGAAACAACGATGCCCATATCAACGATAGTACCAATTGCGATAGCAATCCCTGACAGAGCGACGATATTGGCATCCACGCCGAACAGTTTCATTCCGATGAATACCATTAACACCGTCAGCGGTAATAGACCGGAGATCAGCAAACTTGTTTTAAGGTGCATAATCATCATCAGCACCACAATTATTGTAATGAGTATTTCATCACGCAGGGCCGAATTGAGTGTGCCCAGCGTTTCATAGATCAATCCTGTGCGATCGTAAAATGGGACAATAGCGACTTTCGAAATTCGTCCATCAGGTAATTCTTTGGAAGGCAGGCCGGGGCTGATTTCTCTGATCTTGTCTTTGATATTGGCGATTGTAGCCAGGGGATTTTCACCATACCGGACCACTACTACACCACCAACCACTTCGGATCCCTCCTTATCCAGCACGCCGCGGCGTTGCGCCGGTCCCAGGGACACATGGGCCACATCCTTAATGTAGATCGGTACATTCTCCACCGATTTGACCATTGTATGTTCAATATCCTCCAGGGATTTAATAAAACCCAATCCCCGGACAACATACTCCACCCGATTTACTTCCACTGTTCGGGCACCCACATCCAGATTCGCATTGCGCACCGCATTATACACTTCAGCCAGTTTGACATTGTTTTGCCGCAGAGCCGCCGGGTCCACGTCGATCTGGTATTCCTGCACAAATCCGCCCACCGAGGCCACCTCCGACACTCCACCGGCTGACATCAGACCATAGCGCACATACCAGTCCTGTAGCGAGCGTAGTTCATGGAGATCCCAGCCACCAGTTGGATTTCCCTGTTCATCACGGCCTTCCAAGGTATACCAGAATACCTGTCCCAGAGCAGTGGCATCGGGTCCAAGTGCCGGTTTCACATCATCCGGAACTGTACCGGCCGGCAGTGAACTGAGCTTTTCCAGAATACGGCTGCGGCTCCAGTAAAACTCGGCCTGTTCTTCAAAGATTACATAGATAGTTGAAAAACCGAACATGGAGTAGGAGCGGATTGTTTTCACTTCCGGGATACCCAGCAGTGCTACCGTCAGAGGATAGGTTATCTGGTCTTCCACATCCTGTGGTGAGCGACCCATCCATTCGGTAAAAACGATCTGCTGGTTTTCACCAATATCGGGGATGGCATCCACCGGGACCGGCGAGCGTTCGATTCCGGAAATATGCCAATCAAAAGGGGCCACCAGTATTCCCCAGGCAACCACAACCAGCAGCAGTAGGCCAACGATCAACCTGTTCTCCAGGAAATACCGGATTATTCGATCCAGTGGTGACAGGTTATGACTAATCATGACCGACCTGCTCCCCGCTGATCTCGTCAACCGGGCTTAGTACGCCCAGGATAGTGTTCACCTGCTCATAGGCCTGTTGTACAGCATTTGGATCAACCCAATGATCGGCATGTTCGAGGATCGCTTCCAACTGCGGTGCCGCCTGATGCCAGCGTTCCATTTCACCATCGCTCAGACCTACCATATCGAATTTCCCGGTCATGAATCTGATCGCAGCCAGAGCTGCTTTGGCGTCATCCAGACGTCCATCTTCAAGTGCCGATCCCACCAGGGCCAGCGCTTCTCCGAATGGAACCATGCGTTCGTTAAAACTTTTCGGATCTGAACGCGCTTCCACGGGGGTATCTGTCGAGTGCTGATGACCGCTGGGACTGACACCACCCGCCGGATTCATCATACTGGGTTTGGCTGCCAGTTGCATGGCACTGTCAATCTTGAAATTACCATTGACCACAACCAGCTCACCTTCAGTCAAGCCGGAGCGGATGATATAATGATCCCCCACCCGGGGACCTAACTGGACTTCACGGCTGGCAAAGGTTGGCTCAGCAGCACCTGGATCACGGATATACACCAAAGCCCGTTTTCCGGTTTTCAAAACGGCGGTAGCAGGAACCAGCAATGGCAAACGGTCATTCTCCGGCATATTTACGATCCCCAAATCTTCAGATGGCACCAGGTCCATTTCACAAACATCACAAATCCCCGGTTCTTCTTTTACAATTTCCGGGTGCATGGGACAGATCCATTTGTTCGCTAATTGCGGATTGACTGCTAAACCCTCAGCATCCAGAATTGCCTCAATACTGGCACGTACAAACATACCCGGCTTCAGCTGCTGATCGTGATTGAGCAGGTTGATGCGCACTTGCACGGTACGTGTGCCCGTATCCAGAATCGGATCAATAAAGGTAATCCGGCCGTCGAACGTCTGACCGGGCAGTGCCTCAGTGGTAAATTGCACTTTCTGCCCAAACCTCAGAAAGGGCAAATCCGATTCATAGGCATCCAGTACCACCCATACCCGACTGAGATCGGCAATTGTGTAAATCGGTGAGCCGGTATCAACATAACGGCCCACAACAGCATTTTTGTGGATCACTACTCCACCCAGCGGACTGGTGATGGTAATACGATCGCTGGGGCCACCACGATCCTCCAGGGCATCAATCTGCTCCTCAGTCATTCCCAGGTAGGCCAATTTCCGCCGGGTAGCTTTGTAGGTGGCTGAATAACTTTCCGGAGACAGTCCGGTCTGCGGGTCGGACAAATCATTAATTACCTGCACCAGCTCGGCCTGGGCCACATATAGTTCAGGGCTGTAGATCTCGAACAAATGCTCACCTTTATTGACAGTTATACCGGTATAATCCACGAACAAACGTTCCAGGCGCCCCGGTATCCAGGCGGAGATGGTTTTGACCCGTGTTTCATCATAGTCGACCTTACCAGATAACAGTACCTCGGCCTGTGCCACTCCGTGCTGGACGGGTGCCACAGAAATATCAGCCAGTTTCACCGCCCGTTCAGATAATGTTAGCTCAATCGGACCTTCACCGCTACCGTTGTCATCCAAAGGAATCAGATCCATGAAACAGATAGGACATTGCCCCGGCTCAGGTAATTTTATCTGCGGATGCATTGAACAGGTCCAGGTAGCATCAGCAGTCCGTTGATTGTATCCGGTACCGGCTTGTCCGACAGACCGGGTATCAGGCGCCAGCAGATACCCGAGAATGAAACATGATATCAGGATTAAACCTGACAATACAGTTTTCGAAGTAGTATTTAAATTTATCTTTTTCAATGAGAGACTCCCCTTTATTGAGTGTTAATAAACGCAGACAACCTGTCGTGTCCATAGACAGCAGTTTCGTCGACATCGTCGCTAGATAATAAAGGTAGTCTAAATCAGAAGGGGAGGCAAATATGCCGGGGGTGGTTCGGCGGCCAGATTCTTGTCGAGGTCGTCAATCTGGAAATCTTGATCAGCTGGAAACGTAGATGCAATTACACTTAGGTCAGTGATGGATCGTTCAACCTGCTGCTCAACCTTGACTATCGGTGCAACCACCAGGGGAATCATCAAAGGGTGTTCACAGGCCACCATGCTGCCGCCACAACCTGACATCGAACCATCGCTGCAACAGGAAACCTGGGTCTGGCAGCAGGACATTTCGCATTGTCCGAAGGACAGCAACGGCAGTCCGTTTACACCAACCAGTAACAGAATGATTAACAGGGATGTGGTTTGTTTCAGCATTATGGTTTAATAATGCGATAATATTACAAAAGTTTCGACTATTTGAATATTAAATAAAATAATCAACTAGCAACCACAAGATAACATTCCGGAAATAAATCCAATATCAACAATGCTGCCTACGGATTATCAGGGATTCAATCCAACCTGCCACATCAGGAAGGCCAGTTCATCGCTGCGGGTTGCTATGCGCTTGGCGACCGGTTTGCCTTTGCTGTGTCCGGCACTGCGTTCATATCGTAACAGTATCGGACGGATGCCGGCACTTTTTTTCTGCAACAGGGCAGTCATTTTGCAGGCATGTAAAGGATCGACCCGGGTATCGAATTCACTGGTGGTAAACATAGTGGCCGGATAGTCAGTATGCGAACGCACATTATGATAAGGTGAATAGGTATAAATGAATTGAAACTGATCCGGATCATCGGCCGAACCATATTCCGGAATCCACAAACTGGCAATCGAAAACTTATGGTACCTGATCATATCCAGTAGAGGAACACCGCAAATGGCAGCCTGAAACAGGTCCGGTCGCTGTGTAATCACCGCCCCCACCAGCAGCCCCCCGTTGCTCCCCCCACGGATCGCCAGTCTCTTTGAATTAGTGTATCTATTTTCAATCAACCATTCACCGGCTGCAATAAAATCATCAAAGCTGTTTTGTTTCCGTTCCAGACGGGCCGCCTCATGCCACTCCCGGCCGTATTCACCCCCACCGCGGATATTGGCCAGCGCAAAAACCCCACCATTTAAAATCCATGGTACGGCCGTCGCACTGAAAACAGGGGTTTTGGAAACATCGAATCCACCGTAACCATAAATCAGGGTCGGGTTATCACCGGACATTTTTAAGGTATCATTGTGAACGATAAACATCGGTATCATAGTTCCATCCTGAGATGGGTAAAACACCTGCTTGATAACCATATTTGATAAATCGTGCCGGAAATCCGGCCGGTGGATTTGATTCAACTGGTCACTGAATAAATCAAAATGGAATATTGATGGTGGATAAACCATTGATTCAAAGTCAAAGAACAGATCATAGGAATGGGGATCGCCATACAATTTTTCAATCGTTCCCATCATTGGTAACGGAATCTCCCATTTTCTCTTACCATCCATGGAATACATCCAGAGATGTGAAACAACATCATCGCGTGTCACTGCTGCAATCTGTCCGTCGGCTAAAACAAATGATTCCAGTCTCGCCCGAGATTCGGGAATCAATTCCCGCCAGTTGTCGATTTCGGGTTGATCAACCGGAGTAACCAATAATCTGAATCGGGGTGCTTCAAAATTGGTCCGCAGAAAAATTTTCTGATCGTAGATATCGGCCTCGAAATAGCCATCCAAGCCAACCGCTAACGGAATCAACTTGGCATCCCGCTCCAGGGGCATCAGATACAAATCATTAACCGCCCAATTAAGGGAACTGCGGATCAGCATGTAATTGCCATCGGAAGTTGCATAGGCCGAAACCCAGTCCTCACGACCCAGCTGATCACCAAAAATCAGTGGATCATTCTCCCAGGTCGAATCAGCCAGATCATGGAAATACAGTCGCCTGAAATAATGCTCATCGCCTGCTTTAACCGAGCCGGGAACAGGATAGCGGACGTAATAAAAACCGGATTCGTCCGACAACCAGACCACCGGGCTGGCCCTGGTATATGGAATCTCCAGAGGTACATCCGTTCCTTCATTAATATTCTTAATATTCAGCGTACTCACCTCCGATCCACCTGGTGAATATCCGTAGGCTAAATATTTACCGCTGGGCGACGGATACTGCCAATCAATGCCAATCGTACCATCCCCACTCCAGGTATTCGGATCGAGAGCAATCAATTCGTTCGATCCCGGGAAGGAATCACTAAAATACAGCACACTCTGATTTTGTCCGGAACTGCGCTTGAAGTAAAAATACCGGTCGCCATACAGTTTGGGAATTGACATCTCGGGCATAGCATAAATATCGGTTACAATGGCTTCAATTTTTGTACGTTGCGACAGAGTGTCGATTATGGTGTGTGTAAAGGTATTCTGCACCTCAATCCAGTCAACTGTAGCCAGATTACTACGATCCTCCAGCCAACGGTAATCATCGGAGATTCTAAGACCGTGCAATTCATCAATCACCGTACTGACACGGGTAGGAGGATAATTCCATTGTCCCTCCCCGGGCACCATAAAAACCAATATTGGAAAAATTAAACTAAATATTTTATTTTTAAACACGTGAAGCCTCCGGCAATAATGCTGGAATTTAGTGCTAACCGGAGCCTTTTATCACAGGGTATTTATAACCCTAACAAGCCTGTTTCGCTTGCTTGGTATATCAGTCCACTTTTAAAATCAGGATAAGAAGGTCTTGTTATAATCATTCGGTTCTCTAATATTTCCGGCAACTTTGTGGAACATACAGTAAAATCCAGAACTCCAGGACTGCCAAAAGGCAATGGAGAAACGAATATTTTTTACTATACAAACCAACCTTTCAACCTACTAAATAATCCTTTCAACTGGTGCTAATAATGAACAAATACAACCTACAGTTACAAAATATTTCTGATTTTGTCACGCATTTACAGAAGCACAGTGAGGTCATTGCTCCCCATAAAAAGGGTGATAATTCATTCAGTTTTAATACTGTCAGCGATCCCGAACAGGTAGTGCTGGACTACAACCGGACCCTTCAATCGATCCGGAAGTTTTTCCTGCCGCCAAACGAGAAAATGCTGAAGTATTCACTGATTGATAATACCTACGAAAAAATTGATATCAATAATCCATCGCGTATCTTTTTCGGGGTTCATTCCTACGATATGAAAGCAGTCCTCAAACTTGACTTCAATTTCAGTCATCGTACACCGGAGGCGAATTACCTTATCCGGCGCGAAAACTGCAGTTTCATCGGTGTATCTTTTGAACCGGACGAATATCATTTCTGCCGTTCTGTCGGGATCACTGTGGAAGAAACCGAAGGTTTTGACCTTTTCCTTAACAAGCATGAAAATGGCTATACTGTTTCGGTGCTGACCGAACGTGGCGAGGAACTGATCAAAGGATTTGCCAAACTGGAAGATCCTATTGAAGAATCAACTGCTAATCGACAGTTTAAGAATAAAATTAAATTCAACTACAACCGCCTGCCTGAAGTCATGGAAACCGCCTGGGATTCTAAAGTCTGGGATAAAGTTTCTGAAAAATGTGTCGGTTGCGGAACCTGCAACCTGGTCTGCCCGACCTGCTACTGTTTCAACGTAGTGGACAATGTTGAATTATCACTGGAAGAAGGTAGCCGTGACCGTCATTGGGATGGCTGCATGCTGCATAGTTTCGCCGCTGTTGCCGGTGGTGAAAACTTCCGGCACCGCCTGGCCGAACGCCAGCGCCATCGTATCTACCGCAAGTTCAAGTATATTACCGATAAAACCGGCGAACCCTGGTGTGTTGGCTGTGGACGCTGCACCGCCTACTGTACGGCCGGTATCAGTATCGTTAATATCGTCAATCAGTTGAGCGATGAATTCGAGCAAAAACTACTTAAAAAAACGAATGCTCCCAGTGAGCTGACCACGCAAGGGGTGACCGCATGACTACGCTAGCTACTCCGAAACAACAGCCGCGCGAATTGTACTACCCTGAGATGGCTAAAATAACGGCCATCAAACAATTCACTGAATATGAGAAATGGTTTGAGATCCAATTACCGGAAGGTAAGTCGTTAGGACACAGCGCCGGCCAGTTTGCACTCTTTTCCCTGTTTGGAATTGGCGAAGCGGCCATATCAATCTGTTCCGCCCCGACCAATCCGGACAAATTTGAAATATGTGTCCGCAAGGTTGGAATGCTCACAGCCAAACTGCATGAAATGGAAATCGGTGAACGTATCGGCGTTCGCGGACCGTTCGGGAATGGTTTCCCGGTAGATGATTTCAAAGGCAAAGACATTCTGGTGATCGGTGGTGGAATCGGACTGGTTCCCCTGCGCTCATTGATCAACCATGTTATCGATAACCGTGATGACTACGGACGCCTGATTATCCTGTACGGTGCCAAAACACCGGAAGATCTGCTATTCCGCGATGAGCTGGAACAGTGGTCCAAAGATCCCCAGATCGAATATCACGTTACCGTAGATCAGGGAACACCGGACTGGAAAGGCAACACCGGGGTGATCACAACCTTGATTCCATCCCTCGACCTGGATCTGGATAACACGATCGCAGCCGTTGTTGGCCCGCCGGTCATGTACAAATTTGTTCTCATGTCCCTTAAAACAAAACGCCTGCCCGAGGAAAATATTTATATGTCCCTCGAACGGCGGATGAAATGTGGTGTGGGTAAATGCGGACATTGCCAGATCAATGAAACTTATGTTTGTATGGATGGTCCTGTTTACCATTATTCAGATATTAAAAATTTGCCGGAGGCAATCTGATGAGTACCCCGACTGCACCCAAGACAAAACCGAAAGTTGCGTTTTTCGATTTTACTAGTTGCGAAGGTTGCCAATTAAATAAACTGGATCTGGAAAACCATATCCTGGACCTGCTGGAGCATGTGGACATTGTTGAGTTTCGTGAAGCGATGGACGATAAGGCCGATGAATATGATGTCGCCTTTATCGAAGGTTCTATTTCTACTCCGTCCTGCGTATCAAGGATTCACGACATCCGCCGGCGCACGAAGGTGCTGGTAGCCCTGGGCTCCTGTGCTTCGATCGGTGGTGTCAATGCCATGAAAAACCTCCAGCCGATTGAAGATGTCAGAGAATCGGTCTATGGGGAAGATAAATACCTGTTCCCCACCCTGCCGGCCATGCCGGTTTCGGCCATCGTAAAAGTCGATTACGAAATCCATGGCTGTCCAATGAGTATTCCGGAATTTCTGGTAGTATTTAAAGCCCTGGTTATGGGTAAGCTGCCGGAAAAACCAGACTATCCGGTTTGTGTGGAATGTAAACTGCGCGAGAACGAATGTCTGTTTGATCGCGGTATGGTTTGCCTGGGTCCCATTACCCGCGCCGGATGTGATGCGGTCTGTCCCAGTTTCGGACAATTCTGCACCGGTTGTCGCGGACTCGTTCCCAACCCCAATAAAAACGCCATGCTGGAAATCCTGACCTCCCACGGGCTTTCTTTAAAGGAAGCGGAAAAACGGCTGCTCCTGTTCAACAGCTATTCGAAACAATCGAGCTTTAAATAACAGGTTGTAGGCCGGAATACTTAAAAGGAATAACAATGAGTAAGAACTTAGATATTAATGTACATCATCTGACCCGCGTCGAAGGACACGGGAATATTGTTGTCAATATGAATGAGGGGCGGTTAGAGAAGGCTGAGTTGCAAATCGTAGAGGCGCCACGCTATTTTGAAGCGATGCTGAAAGGCCGCAGCTTCCACGAAGCAGCAATCATCACCTCCCGTATCTGCGGAATCTGTTCCCTGGGCCACCAGATGACCTCACTGAAAGCCACAGAAGATGCCCTGGGACTGGAGATTTCCGAACAGACCCTTCTGCTTCGCAAACTGCTGGTTCATGGCGCTACCCTGCAATCCAACGTGCTGCATGTCTATTTCCTTGTGGCACCCGACCTGCTGAATGCACCCAGCGTTTTTCCGCTGATCCCGACCCACAAGGAAGTAATCCTGCGGGCCCTGCGGATGAAGCGTCTGGCCAACGATATCGGTGATATCGTCAGTGGACGGGCTGTCCATCCGATCACACCGGTACCCGGTGGTTTCACCCGAATTCCCACCGTTGGTGAATTGAAGGAAATCCGTCGCCGCCTGGTCGAGGAAGCAATTCCGGATTTCAACGCTACCGTGGAAACAGTCAAGGCCCTCGCCGGCGGTATACCGGATTTCGTGCGCGAAACCGAGTATATTTCCGTGAAGGATAAGAATGAATATGCCCTCTATGAAGGAGATATTTATTCCTCCGATACCGGTTATGCCGATGTTCATGACTACCGCAGCATTACCAATGAATTTGTGGTCAGCCATTCCACCAGCAAGCATGCCAAGAATAATCGCAGCAGCTACATGGTCGGTGCCCTGGCCCGCTGGAACAACAACAATTCACAGTTGACCGAGATTTCACTGAATGCAGCTGAAGAACTGGGCCTGAAAGCGGACTGTTACAATCCGTATATGAATAATGTTGCCCAGGTTGTGGAATGTGCCCACTGTGTCGAGGATTCGATCAAGATAATTGACCGTCTGCTGGAAATGGGTCTTAAGGATGAAAAACCAAACCAGACCCCGACCAAATTTGGTGTCGGTGCCGGTACAACGGAAGTACCACGCGGTATTCTGTTCCATGAATATGAATATGACCGCAAGGGTGAAATCGTTGCCGCCAACTGCATCATTCCGACCGGGCAGAACCTGGCGAATATCGACGACGATATGAAAAAACTGGTACCGGAGATAATCGAAAAGCCTAAAGAAGACATCACCAAACATCTGGAGATGCTGGTCCGGGCTTACGATCCTTGTATCTCTTGCTCAGTTCATTTATTGAACGTAGAATTCATCGATGATTCAGAAGGTTAAATCAGAACCGATCACCGATAATTCCACTGCAAAAATGAAAATTATTGCGGTAGGCAACAGTTTATATGGCGATGATGGTGTCGGCGAGGCAGTCTTGAATGCTTTATCGGATTTACCCGAAATGGAGTCGGTAGACTTGATTGACGGAGCCACCGATGCGTTAGGTCTGATAGACTATTTCACTGACACCAGTCATGTCATAATAATTGATGCTGCTTACATGGATACCAAGCCGGGAACAGTTCAGGTCTTCGGTTTCGATCAGGTTGACATGATGATAAAGAATGATCATCTTTCCCTGCACGGAATCAGCCTGGCGGAAACATTTGAGATCGCACGAATGGCGGAAGCATTACCACCAAAAATTACGATCATAGGAATTGAACCGGAGCAGTTGAATATCGCATCCGGTTTGAGTCCGGCAGTAGCTCAGGCTGTTCCAGTAGCCGTATCAAAAATTTTAGAAATACAACAATCAACAACCGTTTAATTCGAGGGAATTATGCCCAAGAAAATCATGATCATCGATGACGATATTGATCTCGTTGAAGCTATGCGAATCACCTTAGAAGCGGGTGGCTATGAAGTAATAGATGCCCAGGAAGGCAATAAGGGATTTGAGATGCTCAAGGAACAGCAACCGGCGCTTCTGATCCTGGACGTAATGATGGGGACCCAAGACGAAGGATTCCATCTGGCCTACCAGATTCGCAACGAAGAAGCCACTAAAGATATTCCGATTGTAATGGTCACAGCTGTCGGTGCCCAAACCGGCTTTGCCTTTGATCCGAATAAAGACGAGAATTTCCTTCCCGTAGATGAATTCCTGGAAAAACCGGTCAACCCGCAGGCTCTGCTGGACACCGTAAAACGGAATCTGCCCATTGGATAATTCCTCAAGAGGACAAATCTCCGAGGACATCCAATATTCCTTTTACACTCCCGATTCACTACGACGAAAAAACAAATGGCTGATTAACCTCCGGTGGATTTCCACCGGAGCAGCCACTGTTTTTGCCTTTCTAGCCAAACTCCTGCTGCCCGACGTAATCCCGCTGGGTAACCTATTATGCGTTGTAACCGCCCTGGCCGGGACCAATTTCGTCTACTATCGCTATATAAAAGCAATCCCGCCTAAAACCCTGGGAGGTGAAGAGAAATTTGTTCTGATCCAGATCATCCTTGATCTGATTCTGTTGACTTTCGTGATACATTATTCCGGCGGTTTGGAGAATCCGTTCTATTTTTTCTACATATTTCACATAATTATTTCCGCCACAATTTTTGATAAGCCCCGGCAACCGTTCCTGGTGGCCGGTGTGGCAGTCGTACTATTTACCTTTCTCGCTATTGCCGAACACACCGGTCTCATCCATCATTACCAGATCAATCAGAATTGCTTCACACTGATCCATATGGTTCTGGCCCTGCTCGGTTTCTATGTAACCATTTTTGTCAGTTCATATATCGGTGTTACGCTGATGAACCGTCACAGGAAAGTAAAAAATCTAATCTACGAGCAGAACCAGGAACTGGAAAAGGCGACTGAAGAGAAAATGAAATTCTTCCGGTTTGTTTCACATGAACTCAAATCCCCGATCGTGGCAGTTCAGAGTTCAATCAATGTAGTTCTGGACGTACTGGGAGCCGACTTGCAGGATAAGGTGCGGGAAATGTTAAACCGTGCCCGCGGCCGGACCAACCAGATGCTGGAAATTTTGAAGGATCTGGTTGATTTAAGTTATGACCGGCCGATTTCAACCGATCAGCGCGAACTGGTTACACCCTGCGATTATCTATATAATTTTATCGAAAATGAAAAACCACGGGCTGATGAAAAAAACATTCGGATAGTCCATAATATATGTGCGGAACGGGGCGACCTGAAAATCGACCGCTTTATTCTTGAAAAGATATTTTCAAACCTTCTATCAAACGCAATCAGATATACTCCTGAAGGTGGTACGGTTACCATTGAAACAGAATTGGATAATAAATTCTGGTCTTTTAATATAACCGATACCGGAATCGGTATGTCAGAAGTCGATCAAAATCGTATTTTCGATGAATTCTACCGGGCAGAAAACGCCAAACAGTTTGCTTCTATCGGAACCGGACTGGGTCTGAATATAGTCAAGAAAATGGTCGATCAAATGGGCGGTGAGATAACATTTGAAAGTCAAATTAATTCTGGAACCCGTGTAACCGTTAGGATCCCCATCAATGGATAAAATTGCAATCGGTGGAATTCTGGAAGTCCGTGGATTGACCATGCTGGAGGTCCTTGGACTACCGAATAAACCGGGATATGCCGGACAGATACTAACCTTGCTGGGCGACGCGGAAGTAAACCTGCATTTTATTGCCGAAGGTGAAGATTCTGAGGGGATGGCCAATATAACAATCTGTATCAATCCCGACCGTAACCAGGAAGCACTGGATATAATCAATAATCACAAGAAGGATCACTATGCTTCAATCATTAAAAGCCGACCCTTCGTATCCCTGTTGACCATCTACGGCCCCCATTTCCGCGAGAAACCAGCCATTTGCGGCCGGATGTGCTACGCCTTGGGTAAAAACAACATTAATATCCTGGGTATTTCAACTTCAATTTCCTCGATTTGCTGTATTATAGCCGATGATGATTTTCAGCATGCCTACGACAGTCTGTTGACAGTATTCACGCTTCCTTGATTTCTACTTATTGACAATCGTTCGCATTAAATAGTTGTAAATCACCTCCTTACAACTCTTAAAAATACTTGCCATATAAATTAAATAGCTTTATTATTAAGGTACTTAATAGTTAAGTATGTTAAGCAAGTACCCAAGAATTCCACATATTTCCAGCAACATTCAGCTGTTTGCGGAAATAATGAATGATATTTGCGTTCAAATATTTTTACGTGATGTCTGCCCCCTGCCGATCTCAAAAACACAATTACATATATTGAAAACATTATTGATATCAACTGGCAAGTCAGCCAGCGATCTTTCATCCATCCTCCATCTCAGTCGGCCGGCCATAACTCAACAAATAGACAAACTATGCTCATTAAAACTGGTAACCCGCCACACCGACCCCAATGATCGCCGGGCCGTAAATATAAAATTGACCGAGCAAGGTAAAGATATAATCTCCAATTATGAGGAATATGTCCTGGCCCGCCATGCCAATATCCTCAACTATTTTTCTTATGAGGACCGGGAAACCTTCAATCGCGGTCTGGAAAAATTCATTGATCTCTGCCTGGATAATGTTGACAACCTGGATGTTCTATGCCTGAATTGTGAAGGACGTTTCGAAGAATACTGCAAGATTCAGCAGCACAAACATTTCTGTCATTTGGAAAACCGCCAGCAGAAAACAACTTAAATAGGATAACGGAAAACGGAACAGCAGCCATTCAATAATTATGATAATCAGGATAAACCGAACCGCTTATCATTAAATCAGGGGAATTAACGATCAATATAAGGAGACGCAATATGTCCGAGCGACTCAATGAGGAAAGGGACAGCGATTTAACACAGCTTCGAGACGACACTCTGGAACTACATGGATACACCAGGCGTGATTTCGTTAAGTTCTGTACGGCTATTACCGCTGCCATGGGATTACCATACAGCCTGTCTGCCAAAGTAGCTAAGACCATAACCAACCCACAGCGGGCACCGATCATCTGGCTGCATTTCCAGGAATGTACCGGCTGTACCGAAACACTACTGCGGGCTACCCATCCAAAAGTTGAAGACCTGGTCCTTAATATGATATCTCTGGACTATTCAGAAACCTTGATGGTTGGAGCAGGGCACCAGGCCGAAGCCGCCCGTGATGCATCGATAGCAGCCAACGAAGGTAAATTCATTCTGGTAGTGGAAGGATCAATACCAACCAAGGATGGCGGGATATACTGCCAGGTTGGCGGCCATACGGCCCTGGATATCCTAAACAAGATCGCTCCCAAAGCTGCAGCGGTGGTAGCCATCGGCTCCTGCGCTTCCTGGGGCGGCGTCCAGTCATCCGATCCAAATCCCACTGGAGCAGTCGGTGTACAAAAGATTGTCACTGATAAACCGGTAATCAATATTCCCGGTTGCCCGGCCAGTCCCTATAACCTGTTATCAACTGTATTATACTATCTGACTTTAAGTAAACTACCCGAACTTGACAGCAAGGGCCGGCCGAAGTTTGCCTACGGACGCCTGATCCACGATAATTGTGAACGGCGTCCCCATTTTGACGCTGGCCGTTTCGCCGACCAGTTTGGAGATGAAGGCCATCGGCTGGGTTACTGCCTGTACAAATTGGGCTGTAAAGGACCGGAAACCTATGCCAATTGTCCATCCATCCATTTTGGTGACACCGGCAGCTGGCCGGTAAATGGCGGCCATCCCTGCTATGGTTGCACGGAAGAAGGTGTTGCCTTCACCAAACCGCAATTTGAACAGTCCAGTGTACTATCGATCACTCCACCGGAAAGCTTCCCAGGGATCAGCGAGGAGAAATCAGGAGGCATTACCCCTGGTGCGGCAGCAATTGCCGGTGCCATCGCCGGTGCAGCTACCGGGGCCGGTGTCATGCTGACTAAAAAGCTCAACCAGGAAGATCAGGAAAGCACTTCAGAACAAACCGGCGCTTAGGAGGTAACCATGAATATCGAACGCAGAGGGTTTTTCAAGGTGCTGTCCGCCGGTGCCGTCGCGGCCGGGGGACTGAGCACCGCCCTGGCCCGCACTCAGAAATCGCTGCCACCAAACGCCATGGGAATCCTTTATGATGCCACATTATGCATAGGCTGCAAAGCCTGCGAAGTAGGGTGTAAAAAGGTTAATAACATGCCCATGGAACACACGGAGGTCGAAAGTAATCTGGGTGTGAGCGGTATCTGGGATTCGGGCACTGATCTGAATTCAAAAACCCTAAATAAAATTAAAGCCTACCGCAACGGAACCGGTATGACGCGTAATAATCCGGATAACGGTTTCAGCTTTGTTAAACGGGCCTGCATGCACTGTGTCGATCCCGATTGTGTTTCGGCCTGTCCTGTTACAGCCCTGACCAAGGATTCCAATACGGGCATCGTAGCATATGACAAAGATGCCTGTATCGGTTGCCGATACTGTCAGGTGGCCTGTCCTTTCAACATCCCTAAATTCGAATTTGATGAAGCCTTCCCGGAGATCGTCAAATGCGAGATGTGTTCACATGTGTTGGCTGAAGGCGGGATTCCCGGTTGCTGCGAGTTCTGTCCTACCGGAGCTTCATTGTTCGGCCCGGTCGAGGAATTACTGCAAGAAGCAAAACGACGGCTTAAACTGAAACCAGGTGAAGAATACACCTACCCCGTTTCATCCTTGAACGGCGGCGAAGTGACAGTCCGGCCGGCGGCAACCTATGTTGATTATATCTATGGTGAATATGAGACCGGCGGGACTCAATACCTGCTGCTGTCCGCAGTTCCGTTCGAAAAGCTGGGGCTGCCGAAACTGGCATACCGCTCCGCCGCTTCAAAATCGGAAACACTCCAGCATTCAATATACAAGGGACTGATAGCTCCGATTGCAGTACTGGGAGGTCTGCTGTTTGCCGCCCACCGCAGCAATGCTCAATATCATTCCACAGAAGAAAGGGGTGAACAATGAGCAGCTACAAACCAATCGGCGGTAAAATACTGACCAAGCCCTTCATTGTCATGATGATCCTGGCCGCAATTGCCGGTGTGCTGATAATCAAACGCTTCGTTCTGGGTCTGGGTGCCGTTACCAACCTGTCAGATGGTTACCCGTGGGGATTGTGGATTGTTTATGACGTCCTCACCGGAACGGCCATTGCCTGTGGTGGTTATGCCATGGCCCTGCTGGTCTATGTTTTCAACCGCGGGCAGTACCATCCCCTGGTCCGGCCGGCTTTAATGACCAGCATGTTCGGTTACACATTGGCGGCTGTATCGATCGTGATTGATGTTGGCCGCTACTGGCAGCTGTACAACATTTTCCTGCCCTGGCATGTGAATTTGAATTCCATCATGTTCGAGATCGCCTTCTGTGTGGCATCATACGTCATTGTATTATGGATCGAATTCTCTCCGGCCTTTCTGGAAAAATGGAAGCTGGCCAAAGGTGAAAAAATCGCCAACCGAATCCTGTTTATCTTCATCGCCCTGGGGGTACTGCTGCCCACCATGCACCAGTCATCGCTGGGAACCCTGATGGTGATTGCCGGTGAAAAACTGTCGCCCCTGTGGCAGTCAGGATGGTTGCCGGTGACCTACCTCATCTCAGCCATAACGATGGGTTATGGAATTGTTATCCTGGAATCGCTGCTGGCATCATCCGGTTTGAAGCAACCATTTGAAACACCGATGCTGACCAAGCTGGCACGCTTTGTTCCCATCCTGTTGGGGGCATATCTGGTGGTACGGTTCGCCGACCTGATTAACCGTGGTGCTCTGGGACTGGCCTTTGCCGGAGATCTCAACGGAAATATCTTTATCCTGGAATCGCTGCTGTTCATTGTACCAACGATATTACTGTCAATTCAGCGCTATCGATCCAAGAATACGGTATTACTCTGGACCGGAGCGGCAATAGTCCTGGCGGGAGCATTGTATCGCTTCAATGCTTATATCGTTGGATTCGATCCGGGTCCCGGCTGGCATTATTTCCCATCGGCTTCCGAGATCATGGTAACTGTAGGTATAATCTCGGTTGAGATCATGGCATACCTGATTTTTGTTAAACGTATACCAGTTTTTCATTCACTGGAAAAGGCGTAAAAAGAGGAGTTAAGATTTATGGCAAGAACAATTACAGTTGACCCGGTAACCCGTATCGAGGGTCATTTACGAATCGACTGCGATGTTGATAACGGACACATATCCAAAGCCTGGTCCTCGGGCCAGATGTGGCGGGGTATCGAAACCATTTTGCAGGGACGCGATCCCAGGGACGCCTGGATGTTCACCCAACGCTTCTGTGGTGTTTGCACAACCGTACATGCAATTGCATCGGTTCGCGCAGTGGAAAACGCCCTCGAAATGGAAATACCGGTTAACGCCCAGTATATCCGCAATATGATTATTGCCGCCCATGGTGTCCACGACCATATCGTTCATTTTTACCATCTATCGGCTCTGGATTGGGTTGATGTGGTCTCGGCCCTGTCCGCCGATCCGGTGGCAGCCTCCAAGCTGGCCCAGAGCCTGTCACCCTGGCCCAATAATGGCGTTCAGGAATTCAAGGCCGTACAGGAAAAACTGAGTGGATTTGTTGCTTCCGGGCAGTTAGGCATTTTCGCCAATGGCTACTGGGGCCACCCGGCCATGAAACTGCCCCCGGAAGTCAACCTGATAGCGGCGGCCCATTACCTGGAAGCCTTCGAGTACCAGCGGAAAGCCAATCAGATCGTTTCGATCCTGGGTAATAAAACACCCCATATCCAGAACCTGGCTGTCGGCGGTGTTTCCAATGCCATCAATCCGGACAACCAATCCACCCTTAATATGGAGCGGCTGGCCTATGTTAAAACATTGATTGATGAAGTCGAGAGTTTCATCCGGAATGTCTACCTGGTCGACCTGGCAGCGGTGGGAGCGCTCTATGCCGACTGGCTGCCCTACGGTGCCGGTGTTACCAACTACCTCAGTGTACCCGATTTCCCCATGGATAGCAAAGGTACGGTGTTTGGCACTCCCGGTGGATATATCCCCGGCGCCGATATCGGTAAATTCCGTTCCATAACCAGCTTCGATGATCCCTTCTTTGAGGACAATGTCAAAGAAAGTATCAAACACTCCTGGTACGATGGAGACTGGACCCGTCATCCGTACAAGGAAGATACGGTTCCCAACTACACCGATTTCGATCGGGACGGCAAATATTCATGGGTGAAATCACCGACCTTTGCCGATGAACCGGCCCAGGTCGGGCCGCTGGCCAATGTGCTGGCCATGTATGCCGCCGGACACGAACCAACCAAAAAATATGCCCACCTGGCACTGGAAAAAATCGGAGCGATCGCCAAGACAGAAGTTGGCCTGGGCGCCCTGCATTCAACCCTGGGACGCCATGCCGCCCGCTGTATCCGTGCCAACGTATTGTTCGATGTGCTGAAGGATAATTATAACGCCCTGGTCGCCAATATTGCCGGCGGCGATATGACTACCTTCAACCCGCCGGTTTTCCCGAAAGGTGAACAGTCCGGCTTCGGTTTTCATGAGGCTCCCCGTGGCACATTATCGCACTGGATTGTTGTAAAGGACGGAAAGATCAAAAACTATCAGGCGGTGGTACCATCCACCTGGAATGCCGGACCGCGCAACCAGGATGATAAACCGGGCCCCTACGAAGCCTCTTTGGAGGGTAATCCGATTGCCGATCCGGAACAGCCTTTGGAGGTGCTGCGAACCATCCACTCCTTTGATCCCTGTCTGGCCTGCGCCATTCACCTGCATAACAACGGAAGGGAAGATATCGTTCGTGTCAGTACCTGGTGATTATAAATCAGATACCCTGATCCTGGGGCTGGGCAATGTCCTGCTCCAGGATGAGGGTCTGGGCGTCCAAATCATTAACCGGATTCAGGACCAGTACCGCTTTGAACCTGCCGTAGATATCCTCGATGGCGGGACGGCGGGATTGGATCTGCTTCCCGATCTGGAGGATCGCCAGCAGGTTATTATTGTCGATGCTGTTGATTTCAATGAAGAACCGGGCTATATCGGCCTGATTGAGAATGATAACATCCTGGCAAAAATCCAGACCAAACTTTCGATCCATCACCTTGGCCTGGCTGATGTGCTCAGCGCTGCCAAGCTGACAGATCAGTTTCCACCGGAAATTGTGTTAGTGGGAGTCCAGCCGGAAAGCATGGACCAGAATCTTGAATTGACGGAAACGGTTATTAATGTTGTGCCACGCGTGATTGAAGCTGTATTATTCCGATTGAATCAATGGGGAATTGCGGCCACTAAAATTTCCGATCAGGATCGAGCGGGGGTATTCCGCCGGTCATATTCATAGACCAATAACTAAGATAACCGAATCTGGTTCGGTTTAATAAAAATGAGTAAATCAAATCGGTTTGCCGGAAAAACCGTACAACAATGGTTCAGCATTGTTCTGTGGCTGATAATGTTGCATTCACTGGCGGTAGGCCTGGGGTTGATCCTGGCACCATCGGCTCTGTTATCATTCTTCGATTTCTCTTTCCACCCTGCACGCTTTTTTGTAACCCAGGGTGGTGTTTTCCACATCGTTATGGCAATCTGCTATGGAATGGCGGCCAACGATATAGACCGCGGAACACAACTAATCACCCTGACCGTGTTGGCCAAGTCAATCGCGACAGTTTTCCTGGTCATCTATTACCTGGCTGTCGACCCGGTGCTGGTAATCCTGCTATCAGGGATTGGCGATTTCCTGATGGCAGTAACAGTATTTTTCCTTAATCGCAAAACCCGGCAGGCCCAGGTATGACCCAGGATAGATTACCAGCCATACTGGTAACCGGAGCTTCCGGTTTTGTCGGTCGGCATTTTGTCGAATCAGCTAAAGAAGATTTTAAAATTTTCGCCCTGGCCCGCCGGACACAGCAGGAAGTTGGCGTTGCCCTCCATCCGAACATAAAATGGTATTTGGTCGATATAGCTGACCGTGATCTTCTTACCGATATCTTTGAGGATATTCAAAATGAGGGTGGGGTGGATTTTGTCTTTCACCTGGCCGGCTATTATGATTTCGGCAATGAACCCAATCCGGAGTATAAACGGACCAATATAGATGGCACCAGGAATATTCTTGAATTATGTCGTGATCTGAATCCCAAACGCTTCATATTTGCCAGTTCGGTAGCCGCCTGTGACTTTCCCGTGGATGGTGAAGTAATCGATGAAAAAACACCAGTGGATGCCGATTATCCCTATGCCTGGAGCAAGCGGGAAGGTGAAAAAATGGTCCACGAATTCTCCCGGGAATTCCCCTGCTCGATCATTCGCTTCGCCGCCGTATTCAGCGACTGGTGTGAATATGGAGTCCTGTACATGTTCCTGCAAACCTGGTGCTCCCGCAGTTGGAATTCAAAAGTATTGGGTGGACATGGAGAATCGGCTATACCGTTCATCCATATCAAGGATCTGATCAATCTGGTGAATATCATTATCGATAAATCCGCTGAATTGCCTGCTGTCGATACCTATATTGCCAGCCCCGATGGTTGTGTGACCCATAACGAATTATTCAACCTCTCCACAAGACTCTTTTTCGGCACTCCCACGCGACCGATCCTGATGCCAAAAATAATCGCCTTAATGGGGGTCTATGCCCGCGATATTCTGGGACGGTTGATCAACCGGCGCCCCTTTGAGCGCCCCTGGATGATCAAATACGTTGACCTTAAATTGAACACTGATTCCTCTTACACACGTCAAATCTTAAACTGGGAACCACGGTCGCGGCGAGCGATCCTGCGAAGGCTTATCTATCTGGTGGAGCATTTCAAGAGTAATCCAACGGAATGGCACTATCGGAATTCCCTGTCGTTGAAACTGGTAACCGAACGGCCTAACCTGGTAATCAGCGGCGTATTGCAATCCCTGCATGATGATCTGATCGAAAAGATCTATCGCCATATCGTAAACCCGGAATTTGGCGAACGCTTTATGAACTACCGTAAGCTGGATGAGCAGAATCTAAAATGGTATATCGGGATATACTACAACCTGTTGATCTCAGCCGTAAGAACCGGTGACCGGATGGCCCTGGTTCAGTATGCCCGTTTCCTGGCCAGTATCCGCAGCCGGGAGGGTTTCAGTTGTGAAGAGGTCTGTAATATCTTCGAGGACCAGTGTGATATTATTATTCCGATCCTGCTGGAACAGCCCGAATTAGAGGATATGGAAATGCGCGTCCATGATTCAATCCGCCTGACCAACCAGTTGGCCATGGATGAAATTGAGGATGCCTACGAGACGATCACTACTTCGCCGCGCAAATAGGCTCAATACAGAAAATGCTTGATCGGTTCGCCTTCCCCCTCGATCCGGCTCATGGCCTGAATTCCAATTTCCAGGTGTAAATCAACATATTTACGGGTCACCTGATTATCTGATTCCTCGGTCTTGATACCTTCCGGCAGCATGGGAGTATCCGAAACCAGCAGTAAAGCCCCCCGGTTGATACCATTGGCAAAACCTACGGTAAACAGGGTGGCGGTCTCCATATCGATACCCAATACTCTGATATCCTCCAGATAAGCCTTGAACTCTTCATCGTGTTCCCACAGCCGGCGGTTGGTGGTATAAACCACTCCAGTGCGATATTCCAGGTCCCTTTCAACCAGGATTTGTGATACATATTTATGTAGCTTGAACGAAGGCAGGGCGGGTACCTCACCAGGGAAATAATCATCGCTGGTTCCATCGCCACGGATAGCGGCTATCGGTAAAATGAAATGACCAATATCGGTTGACTGCCGCAGACCGCCACATTTCCCAAGGAATAGCACTCCTTTGGGTTTTACTGCCGATAACAGGTCCATGATCGTCGCGGCGTTGGCACTGCCGAATCCGAAATTGATGATACTTAATCCATCTCCATTAGTTGCAGCCGTCATCGGGCCGCCACGGCCAGTCACGTCCACATTGAATCGATCGGCAAATTTGTCCACATAGTTCTGGAAATTGGTTAACAGAATATGTTTCCCCATTGCCTTGGGATCGGTGCCGGTATAACGGCGTAACCAGTTGTAGGCTATCTCATTTTTATCAACCATGGATTCAGCTTCCTAGTTCTGTGGTTTCCGGGCTATCACTCTGATAACGCTGGCCGGGCCCTGATGGCTGGCACCTTCCTCCAGAGTGACTATTTCCTCGTTCAAATATAATATTTCCCAGTGATTGAAATCGCGGTGGTAATAGTCGCATTCATACAGTGCTTCTGCGACCTGTGGGCCACCAGAGGAATAATTCAACTGCCGTTTTGAATATACTTCAGCCATAAAAATCCCACCCGGTTTCAGGGTCTGCCGATAATTTTCGTGGAGCCGGGGTAGTAATTTTTCATCCATATGAACAAAAATATGTACAACCGCCGCATACGTCTCCGGTTTATAATTCATGGTAACCAGATCGGCACAGATGAATTCTATTTCAACCGCTGATTGTTCAGCATACCAGCGGGCTTTTTCAAGCCCAACCTGTGAATAATCCACTGCCGTGACGGAATAACCATGCCGGGCCAGCCAGACACCGTTTCGCCCTTCGCCATCCCCGGCACACAGTACTTTACCGGCCGGGATTTGATCAATATTGGCACGCAGGAATTCGTTTGGTTCTTCTCCGAACACGAAATCGGGCTGGTTATAGCGCTGGTTCCACATGGCTGCCCATTTCTGCTGGCCGTACTCCGATCCGGTCATTTGATCTCCAGTGAAACCGGACAATGATCTGAGCCCAATACCTGGTCGTGGATATCGGCATCGATAACCTGATCGGCAAAACCCTCATTAACGAAGAAATAATCGATCCTCCAACCCACGTTTCTTTCGCGGGCACCGAAACGATAGGTCCACCAGGAATAGCGTTCCGGTTCGGTATGAAACAGACGAAAGGTATCCACATACCCATGATCGATATACTTATCGATCCATTCCCGTTCGATGGGCATAAAGCCCGATGTTTTGGCATTAGCTTTTGGATTAGCCAGGTCGATCTCGGTGTGGGCCGTATTCCAGTCACCGGTCACCACCACATTCACACCGGAGGCAACCTGTTCATCGAGGATTTCCAGCAGGTCACGGTAAAAATCCAGTTTATAATCGAGACGTTCCTGGTCCCGTTGTCCATTGGGGAAATAGATATTATAGAGTAAAAAATTATCATATTCGGTTATCAGTACCCGCCCCTCGGCATCAAAACGTTTTATTCCCAGGCCGTGCTGCACATAGTGTGGTTCTGTCTTGCTGAAAGTGGCTACCCCACTGTACCCCGGGCGCTGTGCACTGTGCCAGTATTTATGGTAACCGGCCAGTTCCAGGATCTCCTGGGGTACTTGTTCTTCCCGGGCCTTGGTCTCCTGCAGACAGACCACATCTGGTGCTTCAGTAGTCAGCCATTCCAGAAAACCTTTCTTCGCTGCAGCGCGGATACCATTAACATTCCAGGAATATAGTTTCATTGCAATCCCTTATTTAGTTACCATTTTATCCAGTCTTATATATGAATTTAAACAGCATGGTTCCATTGTAACAGCGCCGGTTTTAATTGCTCAGTAACAAAATTTATTTACTGTAAACTATACTCCTGCCATCAATAGAAACAGCTGTCAAGAGTCGTTTAAAAGTGTACCAATTTCGGTCGTGAAAAGTGTACCACTTT
>CAYPJE010000030.1:0-38564 GCA_964410945.1 uncultured bacterium | reverse complement strand
CACGTTCCAGCTTGGCACCGATACCGGTATATAGGGGAAATCCACTGCCGGAAATCTTGCTGCCCCGATTGAAGTCAAACAACTTCAGATTATCACCTATTGCCAGATGATCAACCGGTTTAAAATCAAATTCACGCGGTGTGCCCCAATGACGAATAATAACATTATCTTCCTCAGATTTTCCCGCTGGAACACTGGTATGCGGTAGATTTGGAAAATATTCCAGGGCACGGGTAATTGATTCCAGCAAACCATTGGATTCTGCTTCCAAGGCTTTGATCGTCTCACCCAGCTTCCGCATGGCAGCTATTGCCGGGCCGGCATCTTCCCCGGACCTTTTAGCCTTGGCGATATTTTCTGATGCTGAATTGCGCTCGGCCCGCAGACCATTTAATTCAGTCAGAGTATTACGGTAACGGTTATCTTGATCAATGATATGATCGATATCGGCCACCTCACCCTTGGCTGCCAGGCCTGTTCTTACAAGGTCGGGATTATCTCTGAAAAATGAAATCGGTAACACAGAATTTTCCTCAAATTTTTATCAGTGAAAGTAGGTTTTAAAGAAAATAATTACAATGAATGAAAGGATGAATTTCAGTAACTGCCGAGTCTACCGGCCTTCGCCTGAAAACACAACAAATACCGTGCTGACCATGATAAGAAAATCGAGGGAGAAATTCAGGTTTTCGATATAATAGAAATCATATTTCAATTTCTGTCGTACATCTTCAATATCCTGATCGTAAGGATGTTTGATCTGGGACCAGCCTGAGATTCCCGGTTTGACTTTATGACGACGATGATAAAACGGAAATTGCTGCATCAGCTGGTCCACGAAAAACGGCCGCTCGGGACGAGGGCCGATCAAGCTCATTTCACCTTTGATTATATTGATCAGCTGTGGAATCTCATCCAACCTGAATCGTCGAAGTACTTTACCGACCCTGGTAATCCGTGTGTCCTCTTCTCTGGCCCAGACCGGCCCGGTAGATTGTTCAGCGTCATTCACCATCGAACGGAATTTATAGATTTGGAAATGCTTGTTGTTCTGGCCCACCCGGGTCTGTTTGTATAATACGGGTCCCGAAGTATCCAACTTGATTGCCAATCCCGCAATCGCCATGAGCGGTGATATGACAATAATGCCGGCCAGGGCAATTACCAGATCGACTACCCGTTTGAAAATACGGTAATAGAAGGTTTGCAGATTGGGATTGATATCAATTAACGGCAAGCCATAAATCTGCTGGGTCCGGGCCAGACCGCTGATAACTTCATACATATCCGGAACGATTTTAATCGCCACCGGTGAACCGTTGATCTGGTCGATGGCCTGCATTACCCGGGAATGTTCGGGTTTTTCCAGTGCCAGGACAACATCAGAAACCTGGTGTTCCATGATCAGACCATTGATTTCGCGTTCGGTTCCCAACAATCGCATACCTTCCGGTGGTTGAATATCCGGATCATCTGCACCCTGTACAAAACCTATTACATTAAAGCCCTGCTGATCATGATTGATTATTTCCTGCTCGGCCCGGATACCGCGCTGGTTAGCACCCAGGATCACGGTTCGGCGACGACCAATGCCTTTTCTCAACATATATTTTTGCAGTGTTCTAAAACACAAACGGAATGGAACACTTAAACTGATGAATAACAACCAGTACTTAAACAATGCACCGGCTCTTACCGAGACAGTTGATCCGGTCAGTGCACTGAAAAACACCACTAATACCACAATAGAAAAACTTATCTTAAACAAATTCTGGGATTCAATTACCCTGGAAGTCGTTGGTTCTCCATTATATAGATCACTTAGAAAAAATATTAAGCATAAAAATAACTGTAATAGAAAAAAACATAAAATCTGGTTATCAAAAAGAAGAGCGCATCCGGCAAATTCAGGTTGCAGGGCAATTCTGAAAGCAATAAAACTGGCAACAGTATCCAGAAATAAGATACACCAGGCCGCCAGCCAAAGTATTAATTTGGTACGTATTGCATGGATTGCTTTATTAGCCATGGGGTATTCTAAGCAGTATACAAGTTACTTGGATTGTCTCAGGTCACAAGGCGGATTACAGACCAAATTACCTACTAGAATCGTCATACTGTCCCTCTTTATTGATTACGATTAACTAGTAGCGCTTTTTCTTACATTACTCTCCGATTTGCTGCAGCAATTTATAATGATTACTATCTTGTTGCAAGGCACAAAATAGCGAGACATCCAACTGTATATTTTAAATCTCCTAATTAACAAAAAAGACATAGGAAATAATATTTATCTATCGTACAACCTTCCAAGTATTAAATTTTTTCCCAATTATCCAATAAACAATTGCTTTAAGTGTCGCGAAGTTTACTAAGATAAAATATTGTATTGGTTTAAAAAACAAACTGAGGAAATAAAAAATTAACTGAGCAATGGCAGCACCTCTATATATTCCACCTGTGTTGAATAAAATAAGGCTCGCAATAAATATAATAATAAAAAAAATGGGATAAACCCAGCGTATAAGTTTATGGGATACTAGTGTGAGCGCAACATTATTTTGGTGGAATGGATTTAATAAATGAATGATGTATTTCAAACTTCCAAGGCTTCTTAAAATAATTCGGGTTTTTCTATTTAATACATCCTTAGGTTCATCTTCAAACGCTACTGCACCATCTTCATAAACTATATAATAACCTTTTGAATAAATCAAAATAGGTTCAATGAAATCGCTTATTGCATCACTCTCGAGTCTTTGATATAGCTCCTTTTTTATGGCGTATATACTTCCATTAACGCCTAACAACCTGCCAGATTTACCTTCAAGACGTTTAATCAATTTCTCCAGCGACCAATATGATCCTTCAACGGTTTTATTATTATTATAGATTAATTCACCACAAACACACCCTATTCTATCGTCCGATAAATTACTAACAAGCATTTTCAATGCATTCTCTTTATACATGGAGTTTGCATCACTAAAAATTAATATATCTCCTGAAGAATATTTTATACTTTCATTTTGAGCAACTGTTTTCCCGTTGTGGTCCATATTCAGGAGTACAACAGATTGACCGTATTCGGATACTATCTCACTGGTGCGATCACATGAACCGTCATTTGCCACGATGATCTGCAATTTGTGCTTTGGATATTTTAATGCCAGTGTGTTATTTAATTTTTTTTCAATAATATCTTCTTCATTATAGGCTGAAATAATAAAGGACACCATTGGTTCATAGTTCACGTCTTTAGTATATAATAACCCATTTCTCAAACTTAAAAGTATTGGGTATATTACCACTGAATAGAGTATCGCAAAAATGGAGAACCAGAATAATATTTCCATAACCATAAATAACATCTAATATATGACTCGCTTTATTATCTTGTTGATAGTTGTTTCTCTTTCCTTAACAGCATTCTAGGACCCTTACAGCAGCACCCCTATTTAATATTAGTTATTAATCGCGTAATAATATATGTCAGAAATTTATTCTTACAATTAACATTAAATCGATTTAAGATATAAGTCATTAAATAGTATTTCCACAAGAAATTAATATACAATGAATGGGGTTCAACATCTGATATCCCTCACAATATTCAGTTCAGCCCAATTCATTGTTACAACTTCCTTGTATAACATATTATGTTGTCGTTTCAATGATAGTTGAATACGAATATTGTATGCAATTATGTTTAACATTATAAGCATAATTAATCTCATTTTTGAGAAATGCTTTTTATAAAAATATAATATACTTCTATTCCGCTCAATAAAAGCAAATTTATTGTCAGGCACCTCAAAATTATTATCATTTTTAATTATTCGATTTCCCCTGTCAGAAATTATTTCAAAACCGGTTCTGCGCAGCCGATAACAAAGATCCATTTCCTCATGATACATAAAGAAGTTTTCATCGAAACCATCAATCAAATTAAAAATTTCTCTTTTCATTAACATGAATGCACCGCCAATATAATCTACAGATAGTATCAATGCATTAGATTCTCTTTCCATTTTCATCCCGCGATTAATAATAAATTTCTTAATACCGGACAGTATAAGAAATCTTTGTATGAGTGATGGGAATTTAAAAAATGATCTGATAGATCCACCATCGATTCTATTATAGCCTACACCAACTACAGAATCCTCCAATGTATATCTGTGCTGATCTATTAATTTATTAAATATGTTTGACACTAATAATATATCAGGATTAACTATCGCTATATAATATCCTTTTGCTATTTTTACACCTTGGTTATTAGCCTTGCCGTATCCAACATTATATTTGTTAGATATTATAATCACATTTGGAAATGTTTTTGAAACTAATTCAATATTTCGTTCGGATGAATTATTATCCACCATTATAATTTCAAAGGAAACACCTTTAGTATACTCGTATATTGTGTCAATACATTTCAATATTGCATCAGCATTATTGAAACTTACGATAATAATTGACAGCTCTAATGTACTACTCACCTGGACTCTCGTTTTAATTATGTTATCAAAAGTAATATATGGCTACTGGTAACATATTATGACTAATGAATACATTGCACATTATAGTTTGTGAGCTTCCAAGATTTGTTTCTTGTACTTTTCCCAATTGAATTTCCTACTTAGTTTAATGAATCCATTTTTTCCCAATTCAAATCCTTTATTTGCATCATTATATATCAATAAGATTGCTTCTGTCAATTTATCGATATCGCCCGGTTCAATCAATATACCACACGATTCATCCACAATTTCTGGGACACCGCCAATATTAGTAGCAATTACTGGTTTCTTCTGAGCAAATGCTTCAAGGAGCACACGCCCAAAGCTCTCCCTTTTAGAGGGTAACACGACAACTTTTGCTTGTCTGATGTAGCTCCTCACATCATTTACAAATCCATGAATTTCAACCTGATTTTCTAGCCCAAACATATTTATTTTATCAACATAATACTGAAGATTAGAACAATAACCAATCGCATCCAGGTAGATATCTTGACAAGCAATTTTACTCATTGCGTTTAATAAATCATCAAATCCTTTTTCCTGACTTACTCGTCCAATAAATAATATACTATTTGCATTATTTGATTTATCAATACTACTATCAGGCAATCTAACTGAATTATGAATCACTCTAGCCTTGGGTATCCCAAGTTTATATCTTGTAAAATGGGAATTGGCAATAATTCTTTTTGCTCCAAGTCTGGCAAGGAAAGTATGAAACATTTGAATCAAATAACTATTGTAGTATTCCCTAATGAACCAGATAACTTGAGTTCGTGTAATCATCCCCGCTAATAATCCAAACCTTGTGGCTGAGGTATTTAAATGAATTATATTTATTTTCTCCTGCTTAAGTAACCTTATAATACTTATAGTAATCTTAAGATTAATATATAAACGTCGTAGAATATTAGTTTTATATAGCCGACAAATATCTTCGATTACAAAATATTTATAGTGATTAGATTCTAAATAATAAATCAGATCACCTTTTTTTGAAGGTACTAAAAACTGTATATTGTATTTAGGCTCAAGAATCTTAGCAATACTCAAAAGAGACCTAGGTGCCCCATTGAGATTATTTTCATGAAGAATGAATAGTATCTTTCTCATCTTTTGACATAGCAATTAAATAAGCAGAAAGTACCCAGAAATAAGTTGCAACTTTTGATGAAAACAATACTGAACCAGTCAAACAAACCACAATTATTGCAACTAAGTAAATTACAAATAATTGTCCATATCTGCTAACAATCTGATTCGTAGAATGCAATAGAAGTTGAGCATGTTTGTAAAAAAGATAAAAAAGTACTATGATAGCTAATAGACCACCTATTCCAGTCATTATCCAAATATCTAAGAAATAGTTCTCAGAAGTAGCAGAAAAACTAAATTTATCTTTCAAATGATAACCATACCCAAGCATCGGGCGGTTTTTGACCATTTGTAGTCCTTCAATCCAATGAACAATTCTTAATGCACCAGATACAACATCAGTACCGTAACCTTCATACCCCATAATCTTTATTTGTTCCCAGTCAACAGTCGTATAATCAATCTGTGAAAATATTCTATGGACATCTGCTGAAAAGATAATTTCCCCAATACTTTGTATACGGTTAAAATTCCGATCAGAAAGTAAGATTAGTGGAAGAGTAAAAGTGATTATAATAATTGGCATCATTTTTCTATTCATCATGGCAAAAACAACTATACTAGCAAATACAGCCAACAAAACTGACCTGGATCCAGATAAAACAATTGTAAGTAACCCTAAAACCATCATTACAATAATAATTACGCGATTTTTAAAAAGAACTTTGCCATAGTATGCAATACCAATGAATATCACTATCATTACATATGAAGCATAACTATTAGGATTGTTAATAACTCCTTCATTCCTTGCTAATACGCTCATGGCAGATGACATTCTTACAGAACTATCAAAATTTATAAAATAAAAGACAAGATTAATTACGATAGCAATTGACGCACCAATGAAGATCACTTTTAATACTCTTGATAAATGCTTTAGGTTAAACTTTGTGTTTACTATGATTAAAAACAACAGAAAATGTTCTAGTAATCCTATATATGGAATTATCCCAGTAGTAATACTATTAATACCTATTCGCATACTAGCAACAACAAGGGAAATACTGGCTATGACTACAAATGCACCTAAAATTTTAATTTCCCTAGGGAAATTAATTATATAGTCCCCTCTTATTAATTTTTCCCAACCCCAGATAATTATAAACAATGCTATTAGGGCATACTCAATAGTCATACCTAGAGATCTACCATTGACTTCCCCTAATTCTAGACTAGGTGCGACTGGCATTACAAGGAGTAAAATGTATATACCAAGCCTCATTTTACCGAATACTAAAGCTGCAATCATCATCAAAGCAATAATTGTATATAGCCAATGAAACTTAAAAATACTGGTCGATATTATTGATATTCCAATTAGTACAAGTAATAAGATCACTGTAATTGCTTGTTTATCTAGTATTTTAGTGATACTTGCCAACATTTTTCTAATGTTCAAGGACTATATTGTACAGTACTGTGATTTTATCCATATACTTATCCCATGTATGATTCTCACGAACATACTTTGAAGCGTATACTCCAAATTCATTTTGTAACTCTGTGTTTTCCGAAAGAAATAAAATTTGTTGAGCAAAATTATTAATAATATCAAATGACAAACCATAATCTATAAACGACGAATTGGTTCTAATAAAATCAACAAGTAATCCATTCTTTCCATGTTCTACTATTTCTGGTAATCCACCCACATTACTGGTAATTACAGGTTTGCCTTGAGCCATACACTCAAGACATGCGATGCTGGTAGCTTCTGCTAAAGAAGGAAAAACAGCAATATTTGAAGCTGCTATGTACTTTGGAATTTTACTGTTAGGTATGCTACCTACCATTTTGAACATGTTTTCAAGGTTTAGATCTATTACACGTTTTGTCATAGACTCGAACAAAGGTCCGTCACCACAGATTAGAAAACGAATATTAATATTATTCTGTAATACGATTTTGGCAATATCAACAAGGTATTGGACACCATTTTTAGGTACCAAACGTCTCAAACTCAAAATCACTATTTCATTCGGTTTAAAACCAAGTTCTTCACGCAGGCTATTACCATCTATCTCAGGGTAAAAGCTCTCAAAGTCGGTGGCATTTGAATAAGATACTACATTATTTGGATTAGCACCATTGTCAATACTCAGATCCCTCAATTCATTACTTACTGCTATTATTCTGGAAGCCTTCCTAAATATGATTTTAATAATTAATTTTCGCCATTTCTGATAAATACGGTTTTTACTCCACAACATGATTTCAATGCCATGAGATGTAATTAAATAGGGAATATTAACAATCTTGGATGCTAAATAGGCTGCTAACCCTGGTGGGAATACAGCTTGTGCATGTAATAAGTCAAATGCCCCTTCCTTGTGTAGTTTTATTATTTTGCTTGCTATTTGAACTTGTGCAAATTCCCAAAATCGATAATTTAATATATTAATTGCCTTTGAAACCCTATATATATGAATACCATCCACATACTCGTATTCAGGATTAATTTCACCTTTATAATTTTTTATACCAAATAGATAAACTTCATGACCGCGTTTTCTTAAATGACGGGCCAGCTCCCAGTTATAAGTCTCCACCCCTCCCATTATTGGAGGAAGAGCTAAACCAATCAATCCAATCTTCATTCTCTTAATAGGTATTTCCATTCTGATTTAATAAATTCAATTTACTTATGTTTGCGGATTCCCAACCCGGATAATAAGTTATTCATTACTCCTGCAGGAATATGAGGAAGTATAATATATATATAAACCACAATACTGATAGTGCAATGTATAATTGTAATTATAATAGGTTGATCTAAATACTGTTCAAATAAGTAACTAACTGCGTTAATTATTATTAATATAATAATACCTGGCATCACATTTTTAAAAGGCAAGAGGAATTCACCTAGGTTTAATGATATCAGTCGGAAAGCAATATATATACCTGGTACTATTAAGATGACTTTAAAAATATTATGTACAAATACTATTCCCAGTGCAGAGTTGAAAATCAAATATCCAATAACCATCCCAATTAACGAGATGGGAAGAACCATAGACAGAGATAATTTCCATTGATACTCCGGTTTACCAGTGGCTAAAAATATTACTCCCACTGGCGAGCCAATTAAAACTAACATACTTGAAATGCATAATATTAAAATAAATGGAAATATAGGAACCCATTCCACCCCTAAAATAATCGGTACTCCAGCATAAAAAGGATACACAATTATTAATAATAAGGGTGATACGATAATAAACAGACTTCTTATGGCATCAGTATAGATACGCCTAAAGTCAACTAAGTCATCCTGTAATCTTGATACTATCGGAAATAATGACTTTCTTAAAACAAGCAAAATTTGTTGAATCGGTCTATATATAATATTATGTGCCATTAAGTATAAACCCAACTGTTCACTTCCAACCAATCTTCCAATAAATACGACATCAATATTATGAGTGAAAAAATTTAATATGTTGAAGTAGAATACATTGACACTGTACTTAAACATATGAACAATTTGATACCAATCAAATGTTAATGATGGTCGCCATTTAGAATATACCCAATATCCAATAACACTAAGAGCAGATAATGAAATCTGCTGAATGACTAGACTCCAATACCCAAATCCACCGACCGCAAAAAGAATTGCACATAAACCAGCTATCGTTGCTGATAGTATTTCTATTTTGGCTAATAAGGTAAAGTGTAATTCACGTAATAATAATGCTCTTTGAACTAGCCCAAAACTATTGAATACCAATATAATCGCAAGTAAGGAGAATACGTGCTCTAACTCGGGTCTTGAGTAGAATAATGCTACATAAGGAGAAAACAATAATCCAATTAACGTAAATATTATACCAGCAATTATATTTATCCATAACAACGTCGATAATTGTATTTGAGATATTGATTCAGCTTGAACAATACTTGCCTCGAATCCTAAACTAATAAATATATTAAAAAACTGAACTAGGACCATTGTCATCCCAATAAGTCCAAAATCCTCTGGCCCCAGGATTCGAGCAAGAATCATCATAACAAAAGCAATCCAAAGTTGCCGATATAAAGTAGAAACACTATTCCATTTAGCACCTATTATAAATTTGATTTGATTACTATTCTCAGCCAAATCTGAAAAAAGGGTTTAACCTACAGATTAAAAAATGTGTTTAGTTTATCCATTATTTTTCTAGAGGCTGATCCATCTCCATATGGATTTATTGAATTTGCCATTTTAGTATATTCTATATTGTTATTCATCAATGCTTCGCAGTTTCTCACAATGTTTTCAGTTGTAGTACCAACAAGCTTAATTGTTCCAGCTTTAACAGCTTCTTGTCTTTCAGTTTTGTCACGCATTACCAGAACTGGTATATTGAATGCAGGTGCCTCTTCTTGTATTCCTCCTGAATCCGTGAGGATAATCCATGAGTACTTCATTAATGATACAAAATCTTCATAATTCATCGGCTGAATAAGATATATATTATCAATACCACCTAATTCTTTTCTCACAACTTTATCAATATTGGGATTTAAATGAACCGGATACACAATAGATACGTTCGGATTACTCTGGGCAATCAGTTTCAGGGCTCTACATATATTCACAATACCTTTCCCATGATTTTCTCGTCGATGAGCTGTTACCAGAATATATTTTGAATTCTTATAATCAAAATCAATCACGTCACTATCAGATAAAGTTTGGACTTTATTTCTGATCCAAAATAACGCATCAATAACGGTATTCCCAGTAATCGATATATTATCTGCTGGAATATTTTCCTTAATCAAAGTCAAATAATTATTTTCAGTTGGAGCAAAGTGTAGATCTGCTATTTGATCTGTTAATCTTCTATTAATTTCCTCTGGAAATGGTGCTTTTTTATCATTTGTTCTTAATCCAGCTTCAACGTGCCCAACTGGAATATTGTTGTAAAATGCAGCCATGCTACAAGCTAGTGTTGTAGTGGTATCACCATGGACTAAAACCATATCTGGCGATTGTTCGCTAAAAATATTTGAAGAGCCATTTAATATTTTTGATGTCAACCTATCTAGAGACTGGTTTTGAGTGAGCACATTAAGTTTGTAACTCGGATTCAATCCAAAAATATCAAGACTCTGTTCAACCATACTTCCGTGCTGGCCAGTTAATAGTAACTCTATATGATAGGAGTTATTGCTTAAACAATGAAATAGAGGAGCCATTTTAATTACCTCTGGTCGTGTACCCACCGCAATAATAATATATGGGTAATGTCTCTCAGCAATCATCAGTATTTCTCATCATCACTTATACGAATAGGGGGTTATTTTATAATTATCGATAACAACAACCAAGGCAATAGACATAAATACTGCTAAAGCAAAACTTATCAATACTATTATTGTTCTTTTAGGTGCGCTCCTTTTTATAGGAATAACAGCGGGATCAAGGATCTGTAACGTTGGAGTATCCTTTGCTTCATTAATCTTGGCTTCCTCATACTGTTTTGTTAAAAATATAAAGAGTTGGTTCTGAATTTCTACATTTCTTTGCAATCGAATAAATTCAATACCTAATTCAGGAATTTTAGTAAACGCCGGTATTAAATGCTCGGTACCTGTACTCTCTATTGAACTACCAGTGTACAATTGCATTAACTGCTTTAATAGTTCATTATTCTCATTCTGCAACTGGTCAATTTCTGGATTATCTGCATTGACCATGTTCTTTAGTACATGTAGGCGTACATTATTACTAGAGATTCTACGTTGAATATCTGATGTAGTTTGTATCGCTTCTGTTGTTTGATCAACAATTGATACTATATTATTCTTTTCCTGGAATTTCTTGAACAATTCTTCTGAATTTTCAAGATCATCAAGATTCTGATAATATCTCTTTTCAATAAAACCCCGTTGTAGGGCAGCATGTTCAGTTTTTAATCGTTTATTAGTTATATCCAATAACTCAACATAACTGTCAGTAATATTTGCTGATAATAAGCGGGCTTCATTGGCCTCATCCTTATTAGGAAACCAGTTTGTTTTTGCAGTAACAGAAATTCTTATCGTTCCCATTTCTTCAATTTCAATGCTACTATACTCGCTTAAGGTAATTAATGCTTCCTCAATATTATCAACATCATATATTTCAATAAGATTATACTCATCAATTATACCCTCTTTAATTGTACGGCTATTCAAAATAGCCATGAAAATATTAGTCTCATCTATAGTTTGGCCTAACAATCCTCCATATGTTGTATTTGAAAGTGCATTTAACATACTCAATTCTGAATTCGATGTAGGGGGCATTATCACTGACGATGCAATAAATGATTTTGGCATTAATAATGATATCATAGCTGCCAATATAGATATTATTCCAGTAAAGGTAATTATTAATTTTTTCCACTTCCAAACTGTAGATATTAATATAGATAAATCAATCTCATCGTTAGTAGCACCAACATTTACAGATGGATCGAGCTTGGTTCCGATTACCCCATACTTCTTCAAATCCCCAATCCGGTTGCGTAAGGTTTTTTCCGTCAGACCGTTTTCCTGAGCTACCTGCTCCCGGCGGGCCGGGTCATCGACGATTTCAGGGTACTTCTGAATCAATTCCAGTACTTTTTCTTCGTGTGGTGTCAGTTTCATAAATTTACTTGGTTGCTGCTATGTAAGTTAAAACAATGGTAGTGACCGATGCGGCGATCTGTAGAATACTCAACTCCCCGAACAATACATTATTCATTGTCCGTGGGACTATGATCACATCACCGCGCCGGACCGGTACAGTCTGGCCTTTTTCTGTGCTGCCATCGGCATGTCTTACAGTCGCTTTATCCGGATCGCCTTCAATAGTATTTCCACCGGCCATGCTGATATAATCGGCCACGGTAAATCCCGAATTGTAAGTGTATCCACCCGGTGCCTGGACAAAACCGTTTACCATTACACCACGTTCACTCAAGATGTCAACAATATCGCCGGCCTCCAGTTGGAAATCATCAAATTGAGTTGGTGTAACAGTGATGAATTCCTGTCCCCTGCCGTTATCTCTGGTTACAATCACATTGTCCAGATCGGCATTGGATTTGAACTGAGTCTGTCGCTGCAGGTAGTCCAGTAATGTTTCCCCGGTTTTAATAATATCATAGCCCCGGTTATCAACCGAACCGCGGATGGCAATTCCCTCGGTTTCAATATTCCCAAAAGGAACCGTTATTATATCACCTTCTAAAAAAGTGGGATTATTCTTCAGGTCCCCAGATATCCAGTACTGGAAGAAATCGATCGATTCCGATGATCCATCCTGATGTTCAATTAAAATTTCATATTCGCGGGCGAATTGATGAAATCCGTCGGCGAAGGAAATTATATCATGCAGACGCGTAATTGGAGAGACCGTAAAGAAACCAGGCTCATGAACGGCACCGATAACCTGAATATTAAAATTCCGCAAGGCCAATAAGGAGAGATTGATCTTGGCATTAGGAAATGCTTCCCTTAATATGAATTGCTCAACCTCTCTGACAGCGGTAGACAGTGATTTCCCGGCAACATTGAATACCCCAACAGCCGGAATTAATATTTCACCGGTCGGATTGACCAATAAGGTCATATTGATATTCTCAACTGTCAATATATTCAATACCAGTTTGTCACCGGGACCAAGAATATAAGTTTCTGGATCAATAACATCTTCCTGGGCGAATATCACCTCATCCTCGCCAACGGTATAGAAAATATCAGTACTTTTCTCCTCTTTGTCCCCATACTGATACTGCCCGTACTGCTGACTAAAAACAACGATTGGTGCGATCAGTATCAGAATAAACAGAATACCCGATTTAATACGTGATAAATTATGTAGTCGATCCACTATTCCTACCCCAGTTTATATTGTTTCTGGTAGAATTTCTTATACTCACCTGATTTCAATGGCTGCCACCATTCCTCATTATCAGCATACCAGTGGATTGTATCCTCCATCGCCATACTGAATTTTGTATCCGGTTTCCAGCCCAATTGTTCCAGTTTGCCACCATCAAGCGAGTAGCGCCGGTCATGCCCAGGACGATCTTTGACGGGTTTTATGAGGGTATCAGGCTTATCGAGCACCCGCAGAATTTCTGATGTAATCTCGATATTCATCCGCTCGTTACCGCCACCAATATTATATACTTCACCCAAGTTACCATTCTCAATAATGAACTGAATCGCAGCACAATGATCGGTTACATATAACCAATCCCGGATATTCTTTCCGTCACCGTACAGCGGCAGGAATTCATCCTCCAGAGCATTGGTCACAAACAGCGGGACCAATTTCTCCGGGAACTGATAGGGACCAAAATTGTTACTGGCCCGGGTGATGATTACGGGTAACTCATAGGTTGTATAATAGGAATATGCAAGTCGATCGGCGCCAGCCTTGCTGGCCGAGTAGGGATTGGTGGGCATCAACTGATCAGTTTCCCGGAAGCTGCCATCATCGATGCTTCCGTAGACCTCATCCGTACTGATTTGAATAAACCGCTTCGGTTGATACTTCCGGGCGGCCTCGAGCAGCGTAAATGCCCCGAATATGTCGGTCTTGATGAAATCGTCAGGGGCACCAATTGAACGGTCCACATGGCTCTCGGCAGCAAAATTAATCACATAATCAGGTTTGAATTTTGAAAATACATAATCGACAATGCGCTTGTCACAGATATCACCCTGAATAAAATGATAATTCTCATATCCATCGTATTTCTTCAGGTTCGCCAGGTTACCGGCATAGGTCAGCTTATCCAGATTAACAATCGTCCCGGCTAATCCGTTATCATATAAATAATGAATAAAATTCGAACCGATAAACCCGGCTCCTCCGGTTACCAGATAAGTAGCATTTTCAGCGTGCATTCGATTTCCGTCCCACTGTGTCATATTTATATCCAAGATCTGATAATTTACCGATCGGTAGAATATTCCTAGTATCCAGAATCACCGGAGTCTTCATCAGCGCCTTCAGTTGTACCAGATCCAATCCTCTGAACTCATTCCATTCAGTCATTATCACCACTGCATCAGCCTCGTCAGCGGCTTCAACCCATGATTGACAATAACGAACTGCTGGAAACTTCCGTTTCATATTCTCATGAGCAATTGGATCATAGGCAAATACCTGAGCCTGTTCATCCAGCAATTCATCCAGCATCACGATGGCTGCCGAATCACGGATATCGTCGGTTTGGGGCTTAAAACTGAGACCAAATACGGCAATCTTTTTACCCTTCAGCTCATTTCCTAATAAGTGCTTCAACTTATTGACCATACGCTTTTTCTGGTTATCGTTGGCTGCTATGGCGGCCTTAATAGTGCTGATTTCCACTCCCGCCTGATCAGCCATCGATACCAGGGCATTCGTATCTTTTGGAAAGCATGATCCACCAAATCCTGGACCGGGATGCAGGAATTTTGAACTTATCCGTCCGTCAAGCCCCATTGTTTTCGCCACTTGATGAACATCGGCATCAATAGCTTCGCAAAGGTTGGCGATTTCGTTAATATAACTGATCTTCAATGCCAGAAAAGCGTTACTGGAATATTTAATTGTTTCAGCGGTTGCCACGCTGGTATGCACAATGGGTGTCTCATTCAGATACAGTGGCCGGTAGACATCGCGCATTATCTCGAAGGCTTTCTCTGATTCAGACCCGATCACTACCCGGTCGGGCCACAAAAAATCTTTTACAGCGGCTCCTTCGCGTAAAAATTCCGGATTGGACACGTAGTCAAACAAATTGTCCTGTTTTCCATTTTGGCTTATTATTTCAATAATCTTTGGGCCGGTACCGATCGGAACCGTGCTTTTCGTACAAATGACTTTGTAACTGTCAAGATTTTCAGCAATCTGCCGGCTAACCGCCATCACTGCCGATAAATCTGCCGCACCATCTACCCCCTGGGGAGTTCCGACTGCAATAAAAATTACATCAGCATCGATAATGGCCTGATCCAGATCAGTAGAAAAACTCAATCGGCCGGCATTAACATTCCGGGCAACAACTTCCGCTAGCCCGGGTTCATAAATCGGAATTTCTCCCTGACGCAACAGATCGATTTTCTGCCGGTCAACATCACAACAGATTACCTGGTGTCCAAAGTCGGATAATCCCGCTCCACTCACCAAACCGACATATCCTGTCCCAATTACTGTAATTCTTTTCATATAGTATCCAAATTAAGGTTGTAAAACTACACTGCCCGGGTTATATCACAAAACCCGAAACTAAATTATTGCAATCCGTATCGGCGGCGAATTAACCACTCCGCAGTTAATAAACCCAGAATGAGGATCAACACCAGGTATTGCTCTCCAAATCTGATTAAATACCGTTTAATAGTGATTGTTTCCTCCGGATTCAAATGCTCCATCAGATTAAAACGTTGATTCCAGGGATAGTATTCACCATTGGTGTTTGCTGCTATCCCTTCCATTCCCGATCGATTTACAAAAACCCGGTTCAGCTCAATTTGTCCTTCTGAAACCCGGAAACTACCTGACTGAACGGCTGAATTGGTTTCAGCCTCCACAGTTATCTCATAATTGTAGTGACCAGGTTGGGCCGCCCACAATTCTCCTTCCCAGCGTTGATTATCAGAATTATATACCAATTCGGCTGAAGATACCCGCTTGGTATCACGGTAAACACGGATAAATGCTTTGGAAGGGGTTAATTTACCGGTTCCTCCAACCATATTCCCGGTTACGATTATTGCCTCACCCTGCTGAAATATATCCTTATTCAAGCGGAAAAACAGCTGCTCAGTACCTACCATCCTTAATAGCCAGCTGATATTGCTGGTCAGGTATTGTTCGGCAAAAGACCGGTATTTACTCCCCGTCAAATTATAATACAGACGGCTCAAACCATTGGAGGTCCAGACCCAGGAACGTAATCCTTCAATTTCACCGTATAACACCAACGGGATTGTAACCGGTCCTGATAAAAACAACTGACTGTTTATGGCCGGATCATTGCCTTCAACCTGCAGTCCAGGATGCAATGGTGGCAACTGGTTCTCCGGGGGAATATTCCCAGGTGATATATTCACACCTATGGACGAACTATGGAAATCATTGCTGAAATACCAGGAGTAATATTTTTGTTTGTCAAAAACCTCACCGTATGGTTTCAAATGAAAAAACGGGTACAGGCTTTGGCCACTGCCTTGGGTAATATCAGGGCCCACGATCCAGGCCAATGAGGATTGATGGGCAATCAGCTTTCGTCCAAAGACCCTCTGCCACTGGGCACTTATCGGAGTCACCGGAAAGTTATCAAATATTATCAGATCGAATTTCGTTTCCCAGAACTGTTTAATATCAGGCCTGAAATCATCGTTTACCTGAATAAAATGGGTTAAAGCAATCCGACCCTGTTTACCAATGATGTTCTTGATTACAGCCGTATTATAATTTGGCCTTCCTGTTATCAATGCCACCTGATATTTATCTTTCAGAATGGTTACATCAAACCGGTGGCGATTATTCTGTACATTGATTTCATCTTTCAGGGATGAGGTAATTACATCATAGGTGTTCACACCCAGCTTCTGGGGTTGAAACTGGAATCTTACTTCCTGTCGGCTGCCCTGACCGCGGATCGAAATAATTTTTGAGCCGATTGGTTTATCGCCATCCAGGAGAATTACATTTCCACGCTGGTTAACATCCCCGGTGGAGGTAATTATTATGGATAAAGTCAGATCCTCACCTTTGACTGCCACCGTAGGTACATCTACCGAATGAATGGATACATCAATCATCGGCGTTGTATCACCAACACCGATCGTGAATATTGGAATATTGATATTTTCAGTGGCCTGGGTCGGGTCGATACCCTGCGTCGGTTGTCCATCACTGACAATAATGGCTCCCGCGGAAAAACTTGGATTGAGGTGTGAAATCTGACTGATTACTTTACCCATATCAGTTGAGGTACCATCGGCAATAATCTCCGGCTCGGAATAGCGCTCCTGTATGTCCTGAGAGAATGAAAACACTTTCAGGAAAATATCACGTTTCAGGATATTTGCATGTAGCTCATTCAGGCCATTATTCAAAGCAGCGAGAGAATTATTCTGATGATATCCCATGCTCAATGAATTATCATAGAACAGATACCAGGCCCGGGGAAGATTCAGCGATCGTTTGATTTCCAATTCGGGCTGCAACAATAGTGTTAATACACTGGCAATAATCATTAACCGAATAAAAAATAATATTTTAACAAACCGCTGTTTACGAAAATGCCAGTAACTGTATATCAGTATAATCCCGGCCACCGCCAGCAGCAACCAGTATTCGATGTCCATCGATCTTATAAAATCAAAATTAATCATCGTTCCGAAATCAGGCTGAAATTTGGTTTGATGGGAAATGATATTTTTGAATTTTGTCCATCATTCAAATACTTTTCCCCCAGATAGCCTACCATTGCTGCATTATCGGTACACAGGGCTATATCCGGAAACAACACCTTAATATCTTGCCCGAGAACATCAGCCACTGATGACCTCAGGAGTTTGTTGGCTGCGACACCCCCGGCAATCACACAGGTTCTGACACCTGTCTGCCTGACGGCCTGATTCAGCTTGTATACCAGCACGTCAATAATCGCCGCCTGGTAACTGGCCGCTACGTCGGACAAGGACATTCCCTCTTCCGGTGAAAATCCATCCATGAAATACAGCAGGGCAGTCTTCAAACCGCTAAAGCTGAATTCAAGAATATTTGTTTTGATGAAAGCCCGCGGGAAATCAACTGCCTTCGGATCACCATTTTGCGCCAGTTTCTCTATGGCCGGCCCCCCGGGATAATTCAGACCAAGAACGCGGGCGCCTTTATCAAATGCCTCTCCGGCCGCATCGTCGCGGCTTTCCCCCAAAAGCCTGTAATTACCTAAACCACCAACATACCATAACTGGGTATGCCCACCGGATACCAGTAAACAGACAAAAGGAAATTTTAAATCAGGCTCTGCAAGAAAATTGGCAAAGATGTGGGCTTCCAGGTGATTTACGCCAACTATCGGAATATCAAGACTGAGAGCCAGTCCCTTGGCAAAACACACGCCGGTTAATAAGGTGCCGGCCAGTCCAGGCCCCTGAGTAACAGCAATGCCGTCCAGTTCGGAAGTGCTGATTCCTGCTTCTCGCAGGGCTTGCTCTACAATCCGGTTAAGAAATCGTTCATGTTCACGTGAGGCCAGTTCAGGTACAACCCCACCGAAACGCCGATGTATTTCCTGTGAGTTGACAATGCTTGACAGAATTTGACCGTCCACACACACCGCCGCCGCTGTCTCATCGCAGGACGATTCTATCCCCAGTACAATCAATTGATTTCCCTGGTAACCACCAATTCCAGGTTTTTCGGCGATAAATCACTCCACCTGATCAAACCGGACGGAACCCTCACAGATGGTTCATAAAACTGCTGACGGGGATTCCACTGAGCTCCAAAATCTATCGTAACCTCAATGTCTTCCGGATCAACGCTGGCTATTTGATTCAAACCACCGGTAATTGTCAGGGAAACTGTGCGCGGATTTACAAAAACACGCAGGTTAGGTAATATATTTGTCACGGTTACCGGGATTTCCGAAATTATTCGTTCGCCAATTGCCTGAACATCCAGTCGATATTCAACGGTTGGCTGAGATACATTAATCAGTCGATCCAATCCCTCAATCCTGACAGATTCGCGGATCGGATTTTCTGCTCCGATCAGAGTATCGGCTACCAAATCCAGTTCACTTATATCGCGGACCAGTTCTTTAGGACCGGAAATCTCAATCTGTCTGGGATTCAATACAGGGCGGCCCATTATCAGATATCCCGGAGCGGCAGTCACATGAAAATTATTAATTACCGGGACTTCTTTGACCATTATATCATCCAGTGCGATATGAAGTGAATCTGGATATATGACCTCAACATATTCGATATTGAATGAATTTGGAATATAAATTTTTTGAGGATAATTATCAAAATACTCATTCAACACAAAATCATATTCTGTTTGCATTCTTTCCAGATCGAGTACCAGTTTCAAATCAAAGAAATTCTTAAACAGGTATGCTTCCAGAAGAGCTCCCCCTGTCCCATTGAAGCGAACCTGAGCCATGTGGGGAATCTCCTGCCGTAACGTCTTTTTAGCCTGGATGTTCCTGACCTCAATCGGAACTTCCATCGTAATACTGAAATTTTTATGACTGGTAACAAACAGCCACAATAGAAACGCCAGCAGGAAGGCCCCGCTAAGGTATCCAAACTGCTGGCGTGTTGGGAATAGTTTAAATCCCAAGGTAAATTACCTCAAATAGCTTTATTCACTATCCTTGGATTCGGTATCCTTGGGTTTTTCATCCTCTGAAGATTCTTCCTCTGTCTCCAGGGAAAGGCCTTCGGGAAGTTCGATTTTTTCTCCAGCCGGCGCTTCCTGGTTATCCAGGAACTCGGCTACGTCATCTTTCTTAGTGCTCTTTTCTTCTACACCAAGATCGTCGGCAAACAGGATGACTTTCTTGTCGTCCGGTTTGACTTCCATGACAACGGCCTCGATAGTTTCCCCGGTCTTGAATTTCCGGGCAATATTCTTACGATCGCGTTTGGAAAATTTGGTGATCGGTATGATACCTTCCACATCCATCTCCAGCTGAACGATAATACCCTTATCGAGAACGCGGATAATTTCACCTTCGACAGTGATACCACCGGCGAATTTCTGGATTATCTCCGGCCATGGATCGTCACTGACCTGCTTGAGTCCCAGGGATATCCGTCGGCTTTCGCGCGATACTTCCAGTACCCGCACTTCAACTTCCTGATTTTTCTCCAGGATCTCTTTCGGGTGGCGAATTACTTTGGTCCACGAAAGGTCGGAGACATGGATCAAGCCATCGATGCCTTCGGCCAATTCAACAAAAGCGCCGAACTGGGTCAGGTTAATGACTTTGCCATTCTGCACAGTACCAACCATGAAGCGGTCTTCGATTTCATCCCATGGATCGGGCTGAAGCTGTTTGGCACCCAGGCTGATTTTACGTTCTTCCGAATCAATCGAAAGGACAGTTGCCTCGACTTCATCACCCATTGAATAGATTTCAGATGGGTTACGAACATGACGGGTCCATGACATTTCTGAAACGTGGATCAGGCCTTCTACACCGGGCTCAATCTCCACGAAAACACCGTAGTTTGTCATACTGACAACTTTACCCTGAATCTTGGATTCGATCGGGTATTTCTCTTCCACGTTCTCCCATGGGTGCGGTGATAATTGTTTCAGGCCCAGGGAAACACGTTTCTTCTCCTGGTCATAGTCAATAACCTTCACCGTAAGTGTATCATCCATTTTCACGATTTCAGATGGATGATTCACACGACCCCAGGAAAGATCGGTAATATGGAGTAAACCATCAATACCGCCCAAGTCGATAAATACACCGAAGTCGGTAATATTCTTGACCCGGCCTTCCAGAACCTGTCCGGCTTCGATCTTATCGAACAAGGCAGCACGCTGCTCCTTAAGGCTTTCTTCCAGAATGACTTTATGGGAAACGACAATATTTTTCCTGGTTTCATTCAATTTGACAATCCTGAGATCGATTTCCTGATCCAGATAACGATCGAAATCCTGGACCGGACGAACATCAATCTGTGAGCCAGGCAGGAAGGCCTGTACGCCTTTAAGATCGACAACCATACCACCTTTGATTCGGCGGACAATTCGTCCCTTGACAATCTCTTCAGATGTAAATAAGTCTTTGATTTCTCTCCAGCGACGCATGAAATCGGCTTTCTCTTTGGAAAGGACTGTCTTCCCGCTTCTGTCTTCCAGATGCTCGAGGAAAACCTCCATTTTCTCACCGATTTTAGGTGTCTCGTCACCGAATTCAGTCCGATTGATAATACCTTCGGATTTAAAACCGATATCAACCAGTACTTCTTTTTCATTTACGCCGATTATACGTCCGGAAATAACCTGGTTTTCAGATATTTCAGATATCGTGTTAAAATATTTCTGCTGGATATCCTGAGGGACACCTTCTTCCACCATTTGCTCTTCCAGCTCACGCTTGGAGATCACTTTAATATTTTCAAAAATATCCGGATTAAGATAATCGATTACCGGTTTTTCCGGTTCGACAGCAGGCGCAGTCTCGGCTGTATCTTCCTGATCAACTTCAGGAGCAGAAACATCCGGGGTTTCTACGCTGACTTCCGGAGCTGCCTCCGGGGTTGTCTCTTCAGCTACCTGTTGGGGGTGTTTATTTTCAGTCATCATTTTTTCCTTGTTCAGCTGACTCTTAACCTGGTCAACTATCAGGGTTACTTGTTTTTCTATCGTCAGATCGGAAGTATCGATCACAATCGCATCTTCCGCCTGCTGAAGTGGTGAATGATCCCGTGTGGAATCCTTATGGTCACGCAACTTCAGATCTTCAATCAGCTCATCCAATGGCCGTTCTTCGCCCAGTTTTTCCAGGTCCAGCAAACGGCGTTTGGCACGGGCTTCATAATCAGCAATAATATAGAATTTGAACTCGGCCTTCGGGAACACAACTGTTCCGATATCACGGCCTTCGATAACACAGTCCTGCCGACTACCGATCGTACGCTGGATTGTTACCATTGCATCACGTACGGCCGGCAAGGCACTGACGGCACTCACATTTTCAGTGACTTTCAGGCTCCTGATTGCTTCCGATACATCGGTTCCGGATAGCAGAATTTGCGTCTGATCATCATTGGTTGATAAATCAAGTTCAAGACCGGTCAACAATTCATTTATTCCAGACTCATCGTCAAAGGCCACCTGATTTTCCAGGACGGCCAAAGTTACCGCCCGGTACATGGCACCGGTATCCAGATAGGTAACTCCCAGCCGGTCTGCTACCAGGCGAGCGGTGGTGCTTTTTCCGGAGGCTGCCGGACCGTCAATTGCTATAATCATCTATATCAATTCCATATTAGCTGGGGAATTTAAAACTGCCTCCCAACACTACCAATATTATTAATATTTTATGCGGCCTGATTTGGCCGGAAGTACAAACGCTACTTAATGCGATAGCCTTCATCTTCAGTTTCAAATACCCAGCTTACCGCCCGGGAGATATCCAGCACATCGCCCTGCAGGGAGAATTTACGCTTGCGGTAATAATATGAGGAATAATCGCGCTCCTTGATCTCATCCATGGCATCAGCCAGTCCGTGGACCCGCTCCTTCCATTTGGAAAAGCAACCGGCCCGCAGGTCGACCCAGGCTTTATCGGCCCATTCCTCTATCATCTCCGGCGTGATCGTGATTGAATCCACCCCCTCGAAATTCGGTTCGGAGATTTCCGGCCCGCGCAGATAATTTTTTCCATCCGGTAATAAAATTGGCGTCCCTATTGACAGAATAGTCTTTCTCAAACACTCGTCATCTTCAATAACATCCAGAGCCATCCGGCTCAGAACATCATCACTGTAGTCGTGAATATTCTCTAATTTACCGCAAATACGATGGATGAGATACCCCTCGTACAGCAGCTTTGTGAGGCGTGGCGGGCCAAGCAATTCGAAACCAACGGATTCGGTGGAATGTCTTTCCTGAAGCTCAAGCATCCGGTTAAGAGCATTCTGTCGAATCAGGGCCGCCCGGTAGGTGGGCCCCAGTACGGCAGCATCCAGGGCTGTGACAATATCGCTGCCGGTGTTACCACCCTGAATTTCCATTATTGCCCGGTCAGCGATCTCTTCCGGAGTCACGAATTCCATCTGACCTTCTGAAGTAATCACTGCAAATTCGCCCATGGAAAAATAGCCGTTTTCCCCAGCATCAATATAAACCGACTCCAACACTTCGTCGCCATCTCGTTTCCAGTTTCCGTCACCACCGGGAGTCAATTCGCCCTTCAATTCATTGGGATTATTGGGATCAGCATCATAGAGAGGAATGAAACGTCCCCGACGCTTGATTTTTCCGAATCCCACTTCCTTCCAGGCAATCGCGGCCGATGGTTTGATTTCCTTGATAATCGGCGAGTCTGGTGTACGGCCCAGCAGGAACAGCATCATGGTATGGGCGCCGGCAATTGATGATTTTCCCAGCAGCAATCGTGATGGTTTCACTTCTGAATGTGTGTAGGGAATATTAAATCCCATCCCCCCGGTTCCCGATGTCCCGATTTTCAGGTAAAAACGGGTCCTGGCAGTTTTCATCGATTCAATCATAATCTGCATATGACGAATCAACTGGGGCACCTCCTGGGAAAGGATGGTCTCTTCGACATTATATACAAAATCTTCATTAATCTGATCATCCTTGATGGCATTACGGACCTTGGCAATCTTATCATAGGGATTCTGATAGGCTACCGCCGTAGCAGTATTGATACAATCGATAATTATTTCCGGATTATGGGCCGTAAACAGGTTGTAGATGGCTGTGGATTGCAGCAGATCCGGTTTAAACTCATCGAATAAATCGGCGATGAGGTTTTTTCGCATTTCAGGATCAGCATGGACATCGGCCCGGGGTATATAACGGTATTCCTCCCGTACAAAAATATCTCCCCATTCAGACACGATTTCGGTACCGGAATTGGTGGAGTGGTCCTGCAATTCTTCTTCAATCTCGCGCGCCTCATCGGCGCGTAGTGATGTCAGCACCAGTTTGGTTGGTTGTTTCTCCAGGACAGCAAATGAGATGGCGCGGCCAACCAGGCCCCAGCCACCCAATATCATTACAGTTTTACCCTTGATATCCATTCAAACTTCCTTTCAACTGTTTAATTTCCTTCGGATTCAATTGGCGCCAGCGCCCCAAAGGCAGGTCTCCCAGTTTAAGTGGTCCAAATTCTGTTCTTCTTAATGAAAATATTTTCCGGTTCAAACGATAGAACAGACGCCTGATTTCACGTTTCTTACCACGCTTCAGACTCAAAATCACCGTGGTCCGGGTTTTATCCGTCGACTGCTCAACAACCTTGGCCCGGCCAAATTCATCCTCACCGATATAAATCCCCCGCTCCATCTTCCGGCACTCATCAGTATCCAGCGGACGATCAACAACGACTTCATATATCCGCTCGATTCCCCAGCGCGGGTGTGCCAGACGATTCGCCAGTTCGCCATCATTGGTAAGCAGCAGCAGGCCGGTCGTGTCTTTATCAAGGCGCCCAACAGGAAAGAGACGTTCTTTGCCAGGAATCAAGTCCAATACGGTCTTGCGGCCTTTTTCATCCCGGGCGCTGGTAATAATACCAGCCGGTTTATTCAGCACCAGCAGCTTTGTTTCCCGGTTGAGTTCCAGGCGACGTCCATCAAAAAATACTTCATCGCCATCGGCAACCTGATATGCCGGATCGATAATCAGCTTACCGTTTACGGTTGTCGTAGCGGCTCGAATTAATTCATCCGCTTTCCGTCTTGAGGCGACACCGCTCTGCGCCAGGTATTTATTCAAACGCATCGACCTGGTCCAGATCTTCTTCGGAAGATGTCAGTTCTTCAATTTCCTGCAGGCGGGGCATATCCGCCAAGCGGCTCAATCCAAAATACTCCAGGAATTTTTCGGTAGTGGCATAAAGTAATGGCCGGCCCGTTCCCTCATCGCGCCCTTTAACTTTCACCAGTTTCCTGGACAGGAGCGTTTTTAGCACCCCTTTGCAGTCCACCCCACGAATGGCTTCAATATCATATCGGTTAATCGGCTGTTTATAGGCGATGATAGCAACCGTCTCCAGCGCTGCCGGTGATAACATCAGACGACCGGTCTTATTGAGTAACCGTTTAACATAGATATCATAATCGGGACGGGTAACCAGCTGATAACCCCCGCCAACCTGGGATATCAGGAAGCCATGCCCTTCACGGACATAGCGTTCCTGCAAACCGCTTACCGCCGCCCCCAGATCAGGTGGATCGTCCTCAAAGACCAGATTCAACCTGGCCTGGTTCAATGGTTCCGGTGTGGCAAAAAGCAATGTTTCAATGATATATTCGATTTCGTTGTCTGTCATAGCTAAGCTTCAGTTATCAACCTTAATTCCAAGTCACCAAATATTTTATTCTGATAAATTTTAACCTGTTCCAGCCGGACCAGATCAAGAATCGCCATGAACGTGACGACAACTTCAAGTTTGGTATGCAGGTTACTGATCAATGTATCAAAACTCAGTCGTCCCTCACCATCAAATGATTTCAAAATCAATATCTTCTGATTGTCCAGATGGACCGGTTCACGCGCCAGGTCATAGCTGCTGATAACCGGTTTGGCATCCATGGCAGCCTTGAAATACTTGGCAATATCAAACAGACTGACTTCCCGCAGGTAGACGCCGGGATCCTCATCCACGGCAGGTATACGCATCTCAGTCTGGCGGGGAAAATACCGGGAGCGTTCCTGTTCAAGTTCCCGGAAGTTCCCGGCCATTTCCTTGAACTGCTGGTACTCCAGTAACTGGCGCACCAGATTGGTGCGGGGATCTTCAATCTCGCCTTCGTCATTAAGCTGCTGGCGTGGCAGCATCATTCGCGATTTAATCTGCATCAGCGTAGCAGCCATATTGATGAATTCACCAGCAACTGATATGTTCATGCTGCGCATTAGATCCAGGGTATCCAGAAACTCCCTGGTGATTTCGGAAATCGGTATATCATAGATATCAATTTCATCACGGCGAATGAAATACAACAACAGGTCCATTGGTCCCTGAAAATTCTCTAACTGGACGCGATACATAAAATGATCAGTAATTTACACCAACGGCTGTCCGGGCACGAGTAAGGTAGCGATCGGCCACCACACTGGCTTTGATGGCTCCTTCCTTTAGAACATCCCGGATATACTCCGGATGTGAATCCAGGTATTTCCGTCTTTCACGGAACGGCTCAAAACGATTCATAATCTGTTCAAATAATTCTTTTTTCACATCGCCATAACGCAGGCCGGGTGTCTTGAAACGTTCTGCCAGTTCCCGCTGTTCCGATTTAGATAAAAACAGGCTGAATATTTCATACAGCGGGGTAGCGATGCTTTTCGGTTCCTCAATCGGTGTTGAATCGGTGACGATCGACATGACTTGCTTGCGAATTATTTTTTCGTCGGCAAACAACGGAATGGTATTCCGGTAGGATTTACTCATTTTCTGGCCGTCGATACCAGGAACCTGCATGACCTGCTTGCTGATATCCGGCTCAGGGACGACAAATACGTCACCAAATATATTATTAAACCGAATGGCAATATCGCGGGCAATCTCCAGGTGCTGTTTCTGGTCTTTTCCCACCGGAACGACATCGCTGCCGAATAACAGGATGTCGGCCGCCATCAGGACAGGATAGGAAAAAAGGCCCATATTGGGGGCGATTCCCTTGGCAATCTTATCCTTGTAGGAAGTTGATCGTTCCATCAGGCCTACGGCAGTTACATTGGACAGAAGCCAGGTCAATTCAAATACCTGCGGAACATCAGATTGAATCCAGAATGTTGTTTTCTGCGGATCCAATCCCAAGGCGAGAAAATCCGATACTGCCTCGAATGTATATTGTTCCACAAGTTGCCGGTCCTGAATAGTAGTGAGGGCATGATAATTAGCGATAAACGCAAACAGATCATTGGATTCCTGGTACCTGATCATTCGGGACATCATTCCAAAATAATTACCGAGATGCAACTGTCCGGAAGGCTGAATGCCACTTAACACACGTTTCATTATTATCCCTGCTTCTCCAACTTAATCTAAATACTGCCCGGCCGTTTCCATAAACAGGTATGGGCGCCAGGAAATCTGAGGTTCGCGTACATAGTTTTGAAAATGATGAATTCGATTCGGTTTTCGAGGACGGGCCCTCAGTTTCATTCCAGCTTCATCCGGTGTTCGATTGCCCTTATTCAGATTGCAGCGGATACAGGCCACCACCAGATTGTCCCAACTGTCACGCCCGCCACGTTCCCGGGGGGTCACATGATCAATCGTCATCGGGCCGGTATGTGTCCCACAATACTGGCAGTTATACTTATCCCGGATCAATAAATTTTTTCTGGTCAGCACCACATCCAGACTCCGGAAACGAACATAATCCCGCAATTTAATCACACTGGGGGCCTGGATCTTGAAACTGGGAGAATGAATCCATTCGGCATACGATTCAACCACATCAACCTTCTGTAAATACCAAAGGCATACAGCCCGCCTGGTATTACAGATATCCAATGGAGCGTAGTTGGTATTTAAAATTAAAACAACACGATTTAGAGGATTGCCATTGGGTGGTATGATAGAATTCATCGTCGCACCCGAACCCAGTCAGGATAGTTTATTACCAGATGGCTGAATTGTTGAAATACCGTTTTAACAAAACTAACGAACTCAGACTCCTTATCACCGGTTTTGACATTATCAAAACCAGTCTATCGCACTGATTACACCGGCCAAACCAGACCAGTAAAAATTGAGGTGGAATTTATCCTTTCCCGCTTCTCAGTGGCAAGGGATAAGCGCTCAGGTGTATTAATAAAAAAACGGCTATCAAATGATAGCCGTTTCATTAACTTGATGCCTGGTTCTAGAAATACAGGCGTTGTCCAATGGAAATCGAGAATCCACTGGCGGAATTGAACAATCCACCGTTCTGGGAAAAACCGATATCCAGGGCATAATGACTGAAGTTCAATCCTAACCCGATTCCCCACTGAAAGGCTTCATATCCACCCAGGGCTATTCCGCTGCGTAATGGCAACCACTTCAGGGGAGCGTATTGAATACCGGCAGACAGCCGTGGAGTATAGTCAAAATAATAGTCATCGCTCAAATCCTGGCGATAATTGACATATACGTCCAAGGCCGGAATAATATCACGGTATTCAAAACCAAAGAGCAAATAAGGCGGATAGTTTGATCCGAAGGGCTCGGTGGCAAAGGTCGTATCAATTACATTGAAGACCGAATCCATCTGTTCATCGGTGTAATCACCCAGGTCTTCAAATTCAGATGAAAGAACCTCGCCATTGAAGCTTACCTGGAATTCCTCAGCGGCTGCGTCCGACCAGTTGATGAATCCGATAGCGTTATTCAAAGCCACATTGGCCCGCATTTTACCGGTAATATCTACCACGGCACCAATATCGAAGGCCGTACCAAACCCGCCAAAGGCATATTTTCCGGTCACTTCGCCTTCGGCAAAAATCCGGTCTTCAAAGGTGGTGAGTTCCATATTGAATTCTTCTGTGGTCATATTGGCGGCACCGATCAGGAATTTGGCTGCCATTCCAACATAGGTAGCCTGGACAAACTGTGCCAGACCAGGAATAGTAATCTGCCGGCCGTAGGCAAATGAGACCGGTACTATTGCTTGCACATCAACCGCCAGATCTCTCAGGCTCACCGGTTTCCCGAATTCGTTCCCTTCCAGGACAAATTCAAATAAACCTTTGGGCAGAACCACATGGGTCTGCACTTCGGGAGTGATCGACCAGGCAAAGGAACCGAAACTCATTCCAATCAGTTTGGCACTGACCAATGGACTGATTTGGACTCCATCAGTCGGGAATGTGTTCAACAGATCGGCTTTATCACCGGCATCCAGGTAATTACCCTTGGTAAACCAGTCCCGGAACCAGTTGACGGTAACCAGATCGTTATTCATCTGTAAGGTCGGATACGGAATGAAAGGCAATAAACCAAACGACATCCCAAAACCGGGGTTATCTTCCAGACCCAGGTTGGCCGGATTCCAACCAAAAACCTCATCACCGCGGGCCTGTGTTGCAAATGATCCGGCCGTTGCTACCGAGCGGGGATTAACATTAACCTGTGAAAAGGCTGATGAAATAAAAATAATTGACAGGGTCGTGATAAGTGTGAATCTACGCATCTTATTCCTCCTCCCCTTCATCTTCCGGATCAACCAGATACTGGACCGATCCATATAAGAGTAATTTCAGCGTATCCGTAGACAGGAAACGGGCCGGAATATCATTCCCCATATTATCCTGCTCACCTACCAGATCGACAATAGTTTTGACATATAAATCCTTATCCTCATCAAACAGTTCCAACTCATCTTCATCCAGCAGAACCGAATCATAACCAGCGGTCACGTTCGGGAGTACCTCCAGGACAAACAAGGTTGTGGGAGCAGTCGGTGAACCAGGTTTGAAATGATTGGTATCCGGGGCTGCCAGAACCTCGATCATGGTTCCGAAATCAAATTCGCTGTCATATTTAGCATACAGGACCAATTTCTCAAGTTCCTGAGGAAAACTTTCAGTATCCACAGAATCCGGATCCATTTCCAACTGGGCGTCATCGGTGAGAATCAGCTCCAATGGGGCATCGATCACGAATTCACCCTGGATATATTGATCAGAAGCTACCGTGCCTGGTGTGACACCGCCACCAACAGTTGCCTGACCGGCGGCTACAATGCTTTCCGGTTTGACATTGATCAGGTCAGCAGCATTTGGTATGCGGACCGCACTGCTGTCGGTGATATTCCAACCGGCAATACCGGAGGTTACCTGTTCACCATCGGAATTACTGGCGGTAATATTCAAATCCAGGAAGACAGGAACACCGATATTGGTCTCGAAATCCATAATCATACTCACATCGGCAAAATCGATTCCGTCAAATTCTTCCGGTAAGGCGGTTATTTCCTGGTTGATCGTATCGATATCAACCGTCACCGGATCGATAATACCGGTCACTGACTGGAAAGCCAGACTGGTGATGTCAACCGCTATGGCAATCGAATCGTTAAACGACAGGGTCATTTCAGTTGTGCTGGGAATGGATATCCGTGACACATAATTAATGTTCTGTTCAGTCAACGGCAACTCCAAAGTGTAGCCGGACAGCGGAATTATATGAGACTGCGGAGCTGTTACAGCGCTCAAGGCCAGATTCGTATCAAGGGATGCGCCACTGCGGTAAAATTCCTCAATGATGAAATTAATATCGGCTTCCACCCCAATGTGGTTAACCATTGTCAGCATCAGCTGGCCGGCATTGATTTCAGCCTGCTGAACTTTGGTGGCCGCATCCAGAGCTATAGTATTTGAATCGACCATGGCATCCTGGGTGAAGTAACCGGTGATCTGCTCAAAGGTCAATCCGTTGATGCCTATATCAACCAGAATTGAATCTTCCAGGGCGTAGCTGCTCACTGCACCATATTCGGTCGTCACCAGAGCCCGGTAATTCAGGCTCTGTGAATTTCGTTCCATTTTCAGAACATGGTCCGATAAATCAACCGGTATGTTATTCAAACCGGGATTCAAGGTCTGTGGACCAATAACCAGGGTATCGCCGCTGGTATTGAATAATTCTTCCAGAACGATAGTTATTTCCGGTGCACCGGCTACGGTTAAATTAAAATTATTAGCTATATCAATCGAAAGCGCTCCGGCGGACAACCGGGCTTCCAGGATTTCTGATTCGGAATCCATATCCATGGTACCGGTAATCGATTCCTCCTGGGGCGTTATAATGCCTTCAAACTGGGAAAACACCAGTTGTTCTCCGGACTGGGCGCCAAACATGTCAATATTCACCGTGACGGCATCGGTCTCATTCAAAGTTGCCATGCCGGGACTGCTGTCTTCGGTAATAACCTGGTAACTGTATTCAACCTGCTGGTCATTAACATCCATAACCAGGGCGTAACCATCGATTGACCAGGAAGGATTGGTAGTGCTATTGGATACCAAAGGTACTGTTTCGCTGAATGCTGTTCCCAACGGATCCTCCAACGAGGCTATTGTGATCACCAGATCGCCGTCCACAGCCAGGCCATTGTCCACGGTAATCTGCAGGGTGCCACTGGCGATTTCAGCCCGTTGAACTTTATTGGAGTCTTCGGCCAGGATAATGAATCCGATTTCATCGATAGTCTGGGCTGGTACTACAGCTGTTGCCGAATTTACCTGTAAATCGCGGGCACTGATTTTGATTACAAAACTGGAAGCCTTGGTAGTGGCATTCACATCGACCGGCTGCTGTTCAGAACCACGGGAATCCCCAGATACTTTTACAAAGATATTACCCGGCAGGGTCATGCCGGTTAAATCAATTGATGCAGTGGCCGAATCACCAGTGACTATTGGGCTATTGAACGAAGCCAGAGCACCGGGAATATCGACTGTGTCTACACCAGACTGTTGTTGAAGCTGAATCTCGATTGGTATACCAAGTGTAATAACCATATCGTTGACGATTTCTATCTCCAAAGTACCACCGGCAAAGACGGCCTGCTCAAAATCATCGAACGTAAATGGATTAACCACCGGATTAAGAGTAAAACCGGGAATGCTGTCCACCGGGCCATCCGGTTGACCGGCAATATCGGGATAGATCTGGTCAAGTTGAAACGGATCGGTCGCTGTGGGTTCGATATTGGCCAGTTCGATCAGACCGATCTGGGAATTGATTTCCTTGTTGATTGGATCAACCCCAACCTCATCGAAGCCAATCCCCTGAGAGATTTCATTGTCATCGATTGTTACGTTATCAACCGATTGGGAAAACGATTTATTAATATCGTCAATATTCAGCTGATCTCCGACTTCAACAGTGTCGATGGGAAAAACATCTTGAAAAACAAAGATTGAATCACCATTACCATCGACGGGGATTGTACTGATCAGCGAATCATCCAACAGGGATTCAAGCTCGACCACCTGTTCAGTCAGCGGAACCTCCAGCTGGACCGACCAGGATGGCAGTTTAGCATCCTGGAAGTCCATTATAGAACAACCGCCCAATATGATTACTGCTACCAGAATTACAGGGTAGACATGGATACTCTTCATTCTAATTCCTATTTATTTATTTTTTAAAAGTACTACGGGGAAATAATTCTTGATATTACTCGTCAAATTAGTATTTGTTCGGGAAAAAGGCTGTGATATTAGTCAAACAGGAATGGAAAGAAACGCTTCCCATTTATTCATTAAAATGCCATTCCACACTGAACCAAACTATCTTCCCCAGATCATAAAAATATGTGTTGGTATTTATATCCCAGAGACCTGTCCCGTCGGAAGCTGTAGATTTATTAAATATCCGCCCGCCCAGGTAACCTAAATTATCTACCCGGTAGGTTATTGTCACTGATGAAACATCAGCATGCAGTTCGAATCCGATAGGAAAAACATTCTGCAAATGAACATTGTTCCCGGTTTTTACGTACGGAAGCTCGTAATAGGGATCATAACCGAATTGTTCATCCCTGTTCAACCAGCCTTGCACATCCAGCCGGGCATACAAATCAAGGGCACCCCTGAACAGAAACTTAATCCGCCCTTCCATCATAATTTGGAACGCATCTCCAATTCCCTTGCTCAAAGTCGGACTGGAGGTAGCAACATGGCTATATTCACCTGTCATGCTCCAGTTCGGATTAATTTTCATTTTAACCTGGGTGTTAAAACAAAAATAACCAGCCTCAGCGGCTCGCAGCTGCAGCGCGGAGGTGTCAGAATTGGCATACCACTCATAATACCGCGCTGCCCTTCGATAATCCGTCGATAATTCAAAATTAAAATATTTCGAAAAACGTTCATAATTCGCCGAAAGAACTGACCATTCAACCGGGACATTACCTTTCTCTGCCAGCATACTGGCCGGGAGCAGATGAGTTCGATGACTTAATCCGGCCTGAAGGTTGAACTTCGGGCGCCGGGCCGAGATACCGGAGGCAAAGAACGGGTAGATGGTACCGGCGGCTTCCGACATACCAATTTCAGCCATAAGTATTCCGCGTTTATAACCACCGAAAAAGGCCGAAGATGTGGCCTGCGCATTACCTTTGGCACGGGATTCAACTTCCGTGACACAATAGAAACGGGCCTTGTTTTCAGTAATTAACCCCATCCGGAATTCAGCCTGATTATTAACTACTTTCCGGCTGAAATCCAGACTATCGGTAGAGCTTTGGACCTTTCGGCGGTGTAATCCACTGGCGATTTCTGCTTTCCAAAATAGATACTCAGATTCAAAGCTGTAATTCATGCCGGCCTGGGTATCATACTGGTTATGTCGGGCGTTGTATAAATCAGTGGGAAGACCGGAATGGGTAATGAAATGTCCGATCGATATTTCCAGATTCCGTTTGTCATCCGGGTGCGATAAATAATCAAGATAATATGTCTGTTGAATGGGTGCCCCCTGCCCGTCAGGATGAATGAATTCACCACGGCCACCGGGATAACTTCGCTTATAGGCAACCAGTGAAAGGTCACGTTTTGTCTCCGGAAAATTCAGTTCCACGCCCAATGTACTCAGGTTGTAATCACCACGCTGGTAGTTAAAAGCACTGGTCATTAACCGTTTCTGTCCCGCACTGTCCGAGGAAGCCGATTGAATCACCTGTTTTGTTGATCGCAGCCAGTTGATATCCGGGTGCAACCGGAACGGATTGGGCTGGACCGAACCATCAAAAACCAGTGCCCCCCATTGCCAGTCCTGATGCCATAAAGAATAACCGTCTGCCGTTCCAATTCCATATTGTCCGGATAAATCAAAAGGCAATAATGTAAAATCTTCAGCCAGCCCGGATGTAATTAATAAAACAATACCAATAAACTTGGACTTCAAACCTGTTTCACCTTTAATTCCGATCTGAATGAAGAAGAATTCAAAACATACGGTATGCCGATCACAAAAATAAAAGCATTGGAAAATTGATGAAGAATGGTGAATCCAATTCCTGTTAGAAATATTGCCTTGGTTTGTGGCCAATCGAAACCGGCACTGACGGGAAAACTTAAAGTCGTTAATGAATCAAAAATGAATGTTAATAATATGCTGTTGAACAGTAAAAATATTTTAATCAGGATTGAATCGCCCCAGCGAATGATCAATGGTGCACTCAAACCGCCAGCCAAACCAGTGATTCCCATACTGACTACCTGCGCTAACAGCAGCGGAGGAACAGCCAGACCTGATCCCAGGGGATGGAGTACTGAAAAAACCAGTTCGGCGGTCATCCCGATAATCATTCCCCAGCCTACCCCCAGCCAGACACCACTAATAAAAACGATTGCAGTAATCAGCTCGACATTGGGAACCATTAACAGAGCGTAACCGGCACCAATTGCCAATGCCGTAAAAATAGAAGCTTTAACCAGTTTTGTCGGAGGCATTGTTACCCTTGAATAGCGGCAGCCGGAAATAATTCCGTAAATCGGTCCAGTTACCCTCTTCCTGGCTGTCAGATATTATTTTTTCCATCAGATTCAATTTCGCATCCAGATTATCGATCATATGTAACAGCAGGGCTTCCTTGTTAGCCGGTCGGCGCGGGCTACCCCATTCATGGGTACCCTGATGTGCTACCAGCATATGCTTGATTTTCAGGGCCAGATCAACCGGGAATTCATTAATACGGGCAATCGCCTCTGTTACCATTTCCGTTCCAATCACAATGTGGCCCAGAAAGTTCCCCTCATCACTGTAGGTCAACTCAAATTCACCTGATAATTCCCTGACTTTACCGATATCGTGCAGGAAAATTCCCGCCAGCAGCAGATCCCGATCAACCTGATAATGCTTTCCAAGAAAATCACCGATTACCGCCATTGACAGGGTATGTTCAAGGAAACCGGAACGATGATTATGGTGGATAGATACCGAGGCCGGAAGAATTAATAATTGTTCTTTATGTTCCTTATACAGGGTACTGACCAGCCGGCGTAGCTTTCGATTGGTAATAGTCCCGATCAATTGCACTGTATCATGCCATAAATCCTGCGGATCGCGCTCCGCTGCCGGTACGATCAGAGCCGGATCATATCCATAGCGGGCATAATGTTGAACGGTGGCCCGGTTTATTTTTTTAACTATCAGCTGCAACCGATCCTGAAAAGATTCGACTACCCCTGAAATGACTACCGGATCGGCTTTCATGAATTTATCGGTGTAAACATCAACCTTATCCCAGATTTTAGCATTTATCTGTCCGGTTTGATCGCGTAAAACCAAATCCAGATACAAATCACCACTGCGGGTATTCCGTAAATGTTTTTCAACACATAGATAAAACCCCTGAACCTTGGCCCCCTCAGCAAACATATCAATTGGAGTTATAGTTTTCATACGGGGTGAATTTTCCAAGTTCTATGCACAATGTCAAGCGGTCTAATACTTGGCAGCAATCAAATTAGTGGCTAGTTTTTGCCCTGAGTTTTATTATGTTGAAATTCAAGATAGCTGACTATTCCAATCCCAGACAGGCTCCCGCCCTCAAAGCCTGTTTAAGCGCCTGGTTCAGTAATCCCAAGGATCTGAATCTGACGGCACCACAGATGTCCTACCCGTTCAGATACAATCAATGGGTTAATAATTTCAGATCCTATTCCCCGGCCGATTCATTCATCCTGCTTGACGATAACTGGATTATCGCCCATATCGGTTTACGTTACTACCAGGAAAGCCGACGGGCACATATTCTGCACCTGATCGTGGCACCCGACCAGCGCCGTAAAGGTTATGCCAGGTTATTGGTTGAGAAAGTGGAACAGGCTGCAGTGGAAAAGGATTATAGAACAATCAGCCTATATGTAAATCACGGCAACCAGCCGGCCTATAATCTTTATTCAGAACTTGGTTATACTGAGGTTAAGGAAAAAAATAAACCGCATATCCGGATGGAAAAGGAACTGATGACAATTCCGTAATATCAGTTTATCTGACCTGATATATCCCGTTGACTACAATCGACGGGACAACCATCACAAGCCGTGACCTTCCTGGTTGACACCTGATTGGATATTTTGCGGAACATGACCGCCACCGCCAGAATAACAATTATCCCGGTCAGCAATAACTGCCAGTCTAAACCGGATATATTCATTGTTTATCTTCGCTTAAACAATCGGGACACAGACCAAACAACTGATGAATATGGTTTGTCAGTTTAAAACCGTATTTTTGAGCGATCTCATTTTGCAGTTCTTCAATTTCCGGGCTGACGAACTCAACAATTTTGCCACAGGCCGTGCAGACTAGATGATCATGATGGGAAGGATCATTCTTATGCTCAAACCGGCTGCGCCCGTCCCCCAGATCCAATTTACGGACCAGGTTATTCTTTACCAGAACATCAATTGTCCGGTAAACAGTGGCCCGGGAAATATTGATACCCCGTTGACACAGGTTGAAATAGATATCCTCCGCATCGCGATGATGCTCTGAGGATAGAATTTCCTGCCAGACCTCTTCACGTTGCTGTGTATAGCGTAATCCCTCACGGTGAATGATTGCTTTCAGATCAATATTTGTGTTGCTCATTATTCTTCCTATTGAAAATGAATCTCATCTAATTTACACACAAAGATTGAAAAGTGTAAGATTCTTTTGGATTTACCGTCGATTTAATGAGAGTTGGGGTTGCGGACTTTCTTCAGCTTGGCAAATTTCACCACCAGCTTCCTTTTCTGTCCGTCTTTGAAAACAATACCGACCCGCTGATTTTCACCACTGCCACTGAGGGCTTTAATCTGGCCAATTCCAAAAATCGCATGTTCAATAAAATCACCAACCCGAAAATCATCAAAGGTCGTCACTGTGCGCTGGACCGTAGTCTCGGTCTTCCCCGAGTCGATCGAAACGACTTTTCTGGTCAGGGCGGACTGGAACGGTATCTTCTCCAGATATTTACTGGGAATCTCATGTATAAACCGTGAAACCATTCCAACCATCGTATCAGAGCCCATCCGACGGCGGTTGTTGGCATACATCAGGTACACCCGGTGCTGAGCCCGGGTCATGGCTACGTAAAACAGACGCCGTTCCTCCTCAATACTCTCATCCTTGTTCAATGAGTTATAATGAGGTAATAAACCATCTTCCATCCCGGTGACGAAAACAACCGGAAATTCGAGACCTTTGGATGAATGTACTGTCATCAGCGTGATTCGATTGGATTGCTCTTTCCAGGAATCGACATCGGTCATCAGGGAAACTTCTTCCAGATACTGACGCAAATCAGAGTCGGGATTAAGCTCGGTAAAAACCTGGATTCCTTTCAGTAGTTCTTCCACATTATCAACACGGTCGCGGTCTTCCTGGGTATCCTGTGATTTATAGTACTCAACAAACCCGGTATCATTTATCAGGGTGGAAGCCAGCTCATAGGCACTCAATTTACCAACCAGATCATGGTATTTGGCGATTATCTGGTAAAAATTAGTCAATGAATCGGCCTGTTTCCCCCTTATTTCCATCACCGATGGATCAGCCAGGACATCGAACAGGCGCTGATGGGATTTTTCAGCCTGCTTGACACATTTATCGATCGTCTTCGATCCGATTCCCCGGGGCGGGAAATTAATTACCCGCCGAAGCGCAATCGTGTCGTCCAGGTTGAGGATCAGATGGAGATAGCTCAGGAAATCTTTGACTTCTTTCCGCTCATAGAATCGGATACCACCGACAATCTCATAGGGAATACCCATGCGCATCAGGCTGTCTTCCAGCGCCCGCGACTGGGCATTGGTCCGGTATAAAACAGCAAAATCGCCAAACTTGCGTTTATTAAGCTTGATTTCCTTTTCAATCGCATTGACAACAGCATCAGCTTCTTCCATCTCATCCTGGGTGGCGATCAGTCCCAGACGATTCCCCTTGCCCTTAACCGAAACCAATTCTTTGGGGGCGCGATAGTCATTATTTTCCACCATAGCTGTGGCTGCCGACAATATACTCTGGGTGGAACGGTAATTTTTTTCAAGCTTGAATACCTGGCAATCAGAGAATACTTTTTCGAAATCCAGAATATTGGATATATCGGCACCGCGCCAGCCATAGATCGACTGGTCATCATCGCCCACCACACAGATCTTACGGTGTTTTTCAG
>CAYPJE010000029.1:171-39032 GCA_964410945.1 uncultured bacterium | reverse complement strand
GCAAAGAAAACGGGGTGTAATCAAGGCCAGTTCTTATTACTGCCCTGTCTACCCAGTCACGACTGGTTGTGTCAGCCCATGGTACATAAATGCTGCTATCAGCGGGATTAATAATTAAAGTATCATTGTTACTCGAATACAGATCAAGTTCAGCCAAACTGAATGCTCCATATTCCAGGTCAAAATAAAAATTGATGTTATTATGAGGTGCAATACCAAAACCGAAATTCCATATCGCTGGTAAGTGCAATTTATCGGATTGGGCACCTAACTCTGTCCGGTAAGTAATGATTGTATCATTTGTTGATACTTGAAAATCATAATCCCAGGTACGTTCAATTGTACCCGGTAAGGTCAAAGATAGCCCCATTTTAAATACTTCATGTTGAAATAAACCACCCAGTGTAATCCGTGTTGATTGAAATTCGGATGTTCCTGATACTAAACTAAACAATGTATCGTATGAAAAACTGAATTCATTCTCATCGGCAAGAATAAAATATCCGACTTTATCTAGCTGTTGATTATCATCTGTATTTGCCGAGAATGACTGAAGACTGAGCCCAAACGACAGTTGCTTGTTAACCTGATAACCTACACCAAATGTCATCAGGTTTGATTCGCCACTACGATATCTTATAAAATCGTACCAGTTGACTCTAACCGAATCATCGGCTTCCAATCTGGTCAGGTCATTATAGTCACTATATCCCATATGAGGATCCAGGTAGGTATGATTCCGGTCATATTCTTCATAGGATCTAATAGAATAGGCTACCGCCAGGGTAAGTTTATGTTTACTAAAATTTAGCGGTAGTGCTAACGCCAGATTGAATTCTGCAGGCAGGTCTTTCTCAATTTGCCATTCGGCAGCTTCCTCACTGAATTCTCCCTGTCCTAATTCAGGTGACGAAACAACATAACTGGAATCCAGGGCCAGGTCATAATCCATAACTCCATTATTTGCTGGATCAGGGATATATAGACCTTCCAGATAAAACGGTAGAGTTACAAACAGGCGATTAGGCCGATATTCCTGATTTTCTCGCCAGATGACCGAACTGTTTTTTACTGCAAGGCTCATCTGTAATTGTTCAATAGTACCTAATCCGCCCGGATTAATATAGATTGATTTTAAATTATTACTACTGGTACCGAATACGCTATTATCACCATATCCGGAATGAGTTGATAAGAAATTCGAAATTCCCTGGAATTCCAGAAAATCGCCTCGGTGTTGTCCCAGAATTATTGTAGATATTAATAATAGACTTAGGATACGTATTACAAATTGTTTAAGAATCATCAGCGTATGTTTCATTATTTTAATCACTCCAGACCTAACCTAAGGAATTAAGATTCCAATACTGAAACGGTTAACTGCACCAAGGAATTCGCCGTAATCATTGTAAGAATAATCAAGCCGATAACTACCCACCTTAAATCCCATACCGAAGCACAATCCTTCCTCATCATAATTCAGCTTATAACCACTGCGAACAAACAAAATATCATGGAAACCATACTCAAGGCCAAACCCATATTGCTGATCATAATCGCGGGGATGAATCAGGTCAAAACTAACCAGAAGACTGTGATTCATATTGCTGACCATTAAACTCTCCCCTTTCCCAATCAGATAGGCGGATATTCCGATATTAAAGGTCTGTGGCAATGGATAACCTTCACCTGTAATAGTATCTGAGCTGTCATCAGGAGAATATGGTACCAGTGTTGTATCCCTGACCTGTGTAAAAGCTACTTCAGGACCGAAATTGCGAACCACTGTCGAAATATTGATTGACCTGTAACCGGTTCTATAAAGCATACCAATATCAAATATGATACTCGAGGCATCGCCGTAATGCAAATCCTCCTTAACGAATTTCATGACGCCGCCAAAGGAAAATTTATTAGTAAGATTTTTGGCATAGGCTACGCCCAGACCAAAAGCACCAATATACAATTTTTCTCCTGTCAAGCCAGGGTTATAATTCATTTCACTATCAAAACCCAGATGACTTACCCGGGTCTCTTCAATATAGCCCATATCAACTATTAAGCCCATCAACCCCAGTGTACCCCATCGCCGGGTTTTATGGGCCATTGAAAAAGCAAAATGCTTGGAATCCATAAACCATTTGGTATGGGAGGCAGAAAAATCATAATTACCTGAAATATCTGTCAATGCACCAGGATTATAGTATACTGCATCTGAATTATTTACAACTGCGGTGTAGGCCTCTCCCATTGCAGTACCGCGTGCATCATTCATTACCTTCAAGAACTGAAAACTTGTCGTACCTACTTTTTCAAAAGCCAGTCCCGTACTTTGAAAAATTAGACCGGCTAAAAATAAAATCAGCAGTCTAGATTGTGATAACATATATTTTTCCTTGTTCATGGCTTACTTCAACACCACAAATTTGCCCTTACTGACCTCATTTCCGGGCGTGGTTACAACAAAGAAGTAAACTCCTGAGGCCAGATCCTGCCCATTACGGGTCACCTGCAGCCACTCTTCCTCCGTAGAATAAACAGCTTTATTATGTTCTATTGTCTGAACCAGTTGTCCGGCATAGGAAAATATTCTAATCGTACATTCACTGGGTAAACCATAGAAGCCGATCTTGCCCGCATATTCTGTTTTATCAAAGCCGGATTGGTAGCGGTATGGATTTGGAACAGCGTAGACCTTACTCATTTTGTCAACGGCACCGATATTCTTCTGGAAACTGATTATATTGGTTTTTCCGCTTTCGTTTCCATTTACATCTTCCGATGTCACGGCATAATAGCGGGAGTCACCAACAACGAAATTTGTATCGGTATCGATAACCTGGTATATATCCTCGACCGTCACCTGTCCAACCGGAACTAAGTTGATTCTCTCCCAGGGTCCCATACCACTGCTGCTGCGATAAACGTTGAAATTCTGCAGGGCACCCATTAGACGGGGATGATCAAATTCTTCGATATCCCGTGCCCACATAATTCTTACTAAGCCATCATCAGTATTTTCTATCACGATAGCAGGAGCTGGCACCGGAATCGGTATACGGTAGTCACCGTCCTTTGGATAATCTTCCGGCCAAACCGGTACTGTCGGTTCATAACCCAGGTAAGCCTTGAAGGCCTGGCGCGCCACATCGGTTACTGTAATAATTGAATCCGAATTAACATAATCCGGGTAGCCATAGTCAGTTAGATAATGATGGGTTACAGTATCACCGTCAAATATTACCGGTTGGTCCCAGCTCGGTATTCTTGCCCATTGGATGCTTGTTTGTCCGCCTTCCACAAATTTACCAGCCTCGGCCCCATAACCAACCACTTCGGCAATGGCAAACTCCAGTTTATCCCCTGGCTCCATTGTATAGGGACCAAAAACATGATGTTTCATTCCTGCATCGGCACTTTGCCGATACGGATATGCAGCCCGGCCATACCAGGACGGTTCGGTATTCGGCCAGGTAGTACTTCCGGGATTGTAAACACCACTCCAACGATAGTTAGGATTAAAGGAATCCTTTTCATACATCATCTTGAGACTGTTGGTATTCCCCGTACTTACCTTATTCGACCAGGGTTGCTTAATATGGGCATGCTCATCGATTTCATAGTACCAGGTATAGGTACCATTATCATTTACCCGATAATAATCCATATCATCGGTCAATTCTAAGGTGGTAGTAGATCGTAAAACGGCCTGGGATTCCGATTCATTACGATTGAGACTGTCAATCGTTTCCGGTACAACAATAGCCAGATGAGTGGTATCGTAGTGTAGTACACAATAACCAGGAGCCTGGGGACTGCATAATCCACCACCGTTTTCTCCGGTTAAGGCATACTTTTCAAAAAGATACTGGTCCGGTTCCGGTTTGGCAAACAAGTCAGTGTCAGTAATATTGGTTCTCAGATTCATGTTGAAGGATAACCAATAGTCCAAATCCCAGAAATTATTCTGGTCGCCCCGGTATATCCCTCCCGTATATTTCCATTCCTGGTAATGGCGCTGGTATCCATACATCGAAGGTGCGAATCCATACTGGAATAAAAACATTACGTCATGCAGGGTGGCATCCATTTCGATTGTCGTCATGTCGCCATCTGTATCACCAGTGTACTCACAGGTATATTCATAAATGATCATATCGTCATAGTCCGGATAGCTCCAGGCCCGTGAGGTGCGGGTTATGGTTATTCCCGTCGGTGTTGACCATCCGGCACTGATGATTTCCTCGGCTTCATCGGGATTATAATCAGGATTCAGGCTGCCATCATCGAGAACCGGGAAGTTTTCAATCTCTTCCATAAACAAAGGAAAAGACCAGACTCCATATACAGTCTCCGGAGTGCTTGATCCAACGCCGCCACAGAGAGCAAAAATACGATTTTCTTCTCCTGGCAATGAATCAATATTCACACCGACATATACACCGCCACCAATTAAATTATGTTGTCCGCTATAGGAAATATTATTCACGACTGTAGCCGAGTTTGACGGCCATTCCATCAACGGTGTTGTGGTAACATCTCCGGCACTGCCGGTCTGCCAGGGACGCCCGATATCACCTGTATTATAAATGGTTTCATGGAGCATACCACGATCATGAATCCGATACTCGCGAATCTGCCCTGTCAGCAGAATTGGAATTAATAAGATTGCCAGCAAAAAATAATTTGGCAAACCAGATTTTACATTTTTCTCAAAATTCATCCGTCCACCTATAATCCGAGAATAATGCCAAATCTAAAATGGCGCGGTTGATTGGAATAGATATAGACCGACTGGTTAGTTACATAAGGCAGATATTCGTTGTAGGTTTCATACTCATATGGTTCATATGGCCAGGATATTTCATCTTTGGAAACTCCTGCATCAAGCCAGGCCTGCAAATCATCATTATAGTCATTTGCGAAATACTCATATAACTGTGTATTCCGGTCATGGTCAAAATTGCGTGAATAGTTATAGATTGCTTCATTCAGCAGATTAAAACCTTCAGCATAAAAGGTAAGTACCGAATTGGAAAATTTAATTTTTTTCTCGGCCCTGAATTTCAGTTCGCGTTCATCAGGGGTTCGCTTGTTGTATTTCAAGCCTTGCCCCGTATCATCCCAGGTATATGGACGTCCGGTACTGTACCGAAGTGTGGCACTGAGACTGATACCTCCCAGGGGATAAAAGGAACCCATTCCAAATCCGGCTTTTGAGTCTGTCTTGTAGCGGATATTAAAAACCATTTTATGTGTCCGGTCATAATCCAGGTAAACATCTTCAGCATCAGGCATGTCAACTAGACCGTATTCAGGATCTGGAACTTCAAAATAGGAAATAGGAACATCCAGATCATTACTGCTTTTTCCGGTAGCGGACTCATAATTATATCTGAGATAACCGCGCAGTTTACCACGGTAGCGCTCCAGACTGATATGGAACCCTTTTATATCAGCGTAATCACGATTTATATAAGTAACATAAACTGATTGTTGTTCATCCCAGTAAAAGGCACTTTCAATCAGGTCTTTCACATCCTTGTAATACGCGCTGACATCCATCCGAAAATTACCCGGCAAACCCTGTACAATCCCAAAATCATAGGCACTGGTGTATTCGTGCTTCAACCTTGGATTCCCGTACAAGATATAATTATCATAATATCTCATACCTAGCAATTGGGTAAAGTTAGGCCGCTGAGTGAAGGTGCCGTAGTTGAGATGTAGCACCGACAGTTCAGAAATGGGAAATGAAATCCCCAGCCTCGGCTGAAGACGATAATAAGGTTCTGATTGCTCAGTTAGTGCAAGATCAGCATCATAGTATTGTCCCCGCTCGGAATAAGGTAATGTTTCATCGTAGTACGGATTGCGAGTTGGCGAATATAGATCGCTGTAATATTCGGTATTTAGGTTGTAATAATCGAATCTTAATCCCAGATTGGCGATCATTCCCTCAAATTCCATTTTATCTTGAAAATATAAAGCACCTTCAAAAGGATATTTATGATACTTCAGGCTACGGATATTAGCTTCATTATAGGCATTTTCGTCTTTATCCACTTCCAGGTCGTAATAATAGAACTGCAGGCCGGTCTTTAATAAATTGTATTTATCAATCTGACTGGTAAGGCTGGTAGTGAAGGTAAATGTCTTGGAAAATTCATCGCCCCGGTCATCTTCCGGCCGCCCTACCCGGTGGGCCGATGGGCCGGTATAATCTACCCAATTACTGTTCGAGGCATAGGTTACAATATATTCATCACCCTGAACTAGCTCGATCCGTTCCTGACTCACCAGGTCCAGCATTTTCAACTGCATATCCAAAAAGGTAGCCTTGCTGATAACACGTGTCCAGTCAATTCCGAACTGTTTGGTTTGCTGCCTGGTTTGTGATACGCTGAGCGTCCTGTCAAACATCCACCGCAACCAGTTGCTGCCAATCTCATTCTTGGTTACTTTGTCATACATGATACTGAATTTCAGTTTATCCTTTGAATTCGGCCGGTAGACCAAATTGGAGATTAGCTGAATGGATCGATCGGGATTAGGAGTGGGTATCAAGGGCTGTTCCTCATCATTCCGAACAGCAATAAAGATTGTTGACCTTTCAGACAATGGACCCCCGGTTGAGAAATCCACCCGATAATCAATTGTATTATCATACTCTAATCCAATATCGCGCACTGACTGCAGCCATTGGATTTGTCCTAAACGTCCGACCTTCAATGAATCTTCATGGGTCAGGGGATCAGGCGGCCAGGTTATTTCCTCGACCAAATACTGCGAGCCAAAGCCATAACCCGGATCAAACAGAGCCCGTCCCGGTTGAGTAGGATTCTCTTTCAACCACTCTTCCTGATCAGTCAGCAGTGAATAAAAATATAATTGGTCCGGATCATAAATACTGCCACCCCAGGTTTTATAATAAGGTGGTGTGGCAGCAACCTCAAACCGGGTTTCCCATTTACCTTTACCCTCTTTGGTGACCATATTGACAACCCCTGACTGGGCATTACCATATTCAGCTGAGAATCCACTGGTGTAAACTTCGATTTGCTCAATACCTGTTACAATCGGCTTGAAAGCCCGCTGATTATTTATTGGATTTATAATTGCCGCACCGCCAAGGATATAAGTCGATTCTCCCAGCCGACCACCGCGGAAATGATCGTCAACTACATCAGCTTGGAGTTCAAGGATATCGGAGATATCATCCACTCCGGCGATATTTTCCACATCGGCAACCGAATAGGTACTTTTGGTGGCGGTAACATCGAGTTCAACTTTCGCTTCACGATAGGCTGTCACAACAATTTCCTGGCCCTCGAGTGCTTTGGGGTTTAAATCAAAATCCAGCCGCGTGGTCTTATCGATAGTAACCCGCACCTGGGTTATTGCTTCTTCCTGGTATGCAATATGACTGGCTTTAACCGTATAATCACCGGGACGGACATTAATTATGAAGTATTCACCGCTGAAATCGGTGGCTACTCCCATAAGTTCACGTAGCGGCACCTCCTCTCCACTGATCCATTCGGCCGTGATAATTATATTGGTACCGATCAGTGGCTCACCGGTTGTTTCATCAAGGACAATACCGGCCAGTTTACCAGTCTGTGAGGCTCCGAAAAGAAATGAGGTAACCACCAGTATCCTGATAACAACCCGTGGTATATAATTGACCTTTACGGTCATCGCTGCACCCTCCCGGAGAGATCCCCATTTACTACGGCATTAACTTCAGCTTCGCTAACCAAATTGATATCTCCGGGAATCGTCTGCTTCAGCGCTGAGGCTGCCACGGCGAATTCCAGGCTCTTTTGATTATCCCAGCCATTAATCAATCCATGGATCAAACCAGCGCCAAAAGAATCTCCTCCTCCCACACGATCAATCAGATGTATGGAATATTTACGGCTGGTATAAACATGATCATTTTCAAACAGAATCGCCGACCAGCCATTATCGGAGGCCGATATGCTTTCCCGGAGTGTTATCGCCACTTTCCTGGCACTAGACATTTCCATCAATTGTCTGGCAACCGATGCATATCCATCCATTGATAGCGTTCCGGTGTTGATATCACTCCCATCAGCAGCTATCCCGAAAACATCACTGGCATCCTCTTCATTGGCAATGATAACATCAATATATTTGATAAGTTCTGTCATTGTCTCGCGCGCCTCTGCCCGTGACCATAATTTTTTCCGATAATTCAAATCACAGCTGGTGGTTACTCCGGCCTCCTGGGCCTTTTTCGTGGCTTCAATACTGGTCTTGGCGGCCGATGGTGAAAGAGCAGGTGTTATTCCGGTGATATGAAACCAGTCTTTGTCAGTAAAAATGGAATTCCAATCGATTGAGCCCGGTTTTACCTGAGATATGGCGGAACCGGCTCTGTCATAAATAACCCTTGATGGCCGGATCGATGCACCATGTTCAAGAAAATAGATACCCAGCCGATCACCTTCGCGCAATATATAATTAGTATTAACACCCAGACTACGAAGCTTATTAACGGCTGCATCTCCTATCATATTGTCGGGTATCCGGGACACAAAATATGTATCATCACCAAGCATCGCAAGTGAAGCAGCTACATTGGCCTCACCGCCGCCATACAGAGCTTGAAACTGCTGAGCCTGGCTGATCCGTTCAAAATTATTTGGTGCCAGGCGAAGCATTATTTCGCCAAATGTAACAACCGATTTCCTGATGCTTTTTTCCTGACTCATATAACTACTCAATACTAATTATTATTTGCGACCCTCTACGACAGCCTGTATGAATTGGCTGGCTCTACGTGTAATTCCCGCCCAATCGGAATCTGCCACCATCTGTTTATCAAGCAAGGCAGTCCCAACTCCGATACAGCATGCCCCGGCCTTAATGAAATCAGCCGCGTTGTCCAAGCATACTCCACCGGTTGGCGTCAGCTTGATATGTGGTAGTGGTCCATGAATATCTTTAAAGAATTGGGGACCCATTGCTGTGGCCGGAAAAACTTTCACAACATCAGCTCCATTTTCCCAGGCGGTAGTGATTTCAGTGGGCGAAAAACCACCGGGGATACATACCTTATCATAGCGATGAGCCATTCTAATAACGTCGGTGTTCATAATCGGGCTGACAATAAATTCCGCGCCAGCCAGAATGGCAGCACGGGCGGTTTCGGTATCAAGCACAGAACCGGCACCGACTATTATACCATCATCAACCTTATTTGTTAATTTCCTAATAACCTCAATGGCATTGGGGATTGTGAATGTAATTTCGATCAGGTTTACACCACCGGCAGCTAAAGCGTCCACAAGGTGTCCAAGCTTCTTATCATCTGATAAACGAATTACCGCGATAATTCCGGTCTCTTCAATCTTTTTCAGTACTTCTATTCTGTTGCGCATATTTTCAATCTCCGGAATTTTATTTACTGACTCAGGAAATCTTCCCTTTTTGGGGAAAACGTATCAATCAGGATACATTCGGTAACAGCTTTCCCGTGATGCATTGCATTACTTGGAATGACAAAAGTATCCCCCGCCTGCAGTTCGGTCCATACACCTTCAATTTCCACCCGAAAGGTTCCCCTTTCGATATAGGTCACCTGCTGATGGGGATGGCTATGTCTGGGCGCGACCGTACCTTCGTCGAATTTCACCCAGACTACCATCAGACTTTCATCATAACCCATAATTCGGCGGTTAATTCCTTCGATGACATTCTCTATTGGGACATCTGATTTTTTTACTATTGTTTTCATTACTGGCATGCTCCCGGAATTATTTCTTAACTGCTACACGTTTGATAGTACCACTGAATACAAATACCGACAGGATACCGATAGGAACAAGAATAGCCCCCAGCAAGAAGAATGGTACATAACTGGTAGTTGTAATCACCGGGACTAATTTTGTAGTAATAATTACACCAATAGCGGCGGTTGTTCCACCCATACCGGCAACGGTTCCCACACTGGAACCGGTATAAAAATCACTGGCCAGGGTTTGTATATTTCCCATAGCGGTCTGGAAACCAAACAATATCAGGGCAATCAATATCACAGCTGCGAGAGGTATGCTGGCTGATGATGTAAGCAATAATGAAATAAGCATGACAATCCCACCAAAGGTTATTGTCCATTTGCGGGCTTTATTGGTACTCCATCCACGGGAAATAAACAGGCCCGACAGCCAACCACCAAAGATACTACCAGCGGCAGCACCAACATAGGGAACCCAGCCAAATAAACCGATCTGTTTGATATCGAATCCAAACTGGTCAGCCAGATAGATCGGCAGCCAGAAGACAAACAACCACCAGATAGGATCGATGAAGAAACGGGAAGCCAGAACGGCCCAGGTTTGCTTGTACTTGAGCAGTTGTCCCCATGTTGGCACCCATTCTTCAGTTATTGCTTCTTCGCCCTCTTCCTTTTGACCAGAAAGGATATATTCCTTTTCTTCTTCGGTCAACCAGGGATGTTTTTCCGGTAGGGCTTTATTAAGAAAGAGCCAAGGGATAATCCAAAGCATCCCCAGAATACCTAAAATAACAAATGTCAACTGCCAGCCAAAGACCAGGTACAGCATGGCAATTAACGGTGGTGATATTACTGATCCCAGAGAAGCGCCTGAATTGAAAATCCCTTGGGCCAGGGCTCTTTCTTTAATTGGAAACCATTCGGCATTGGATTTGGTTGCACCGGGCCAGTTACCGGCCTCACCCAAACCAAGTAAAAATCTAAATATGCTGAAGCTGGCCAACCCCCGGGCAAATCCATGAGCAGCAGCAGATAACGACCAGACAACAATTGAAATGACGAATCCCACACGTGTGCCAACCCAATCATAAAGTCGACCTGACAGACTTTGGCTTATGGCATAAGCAATAGTGAAAAATATAGCAATGGTTGCATATTGATCCTTAACTAATCCCAGATCTTCGCTGATACTGGGCCACATAATTGCCAATGCACTGCGATCGATATAATTGATGACTGTTGCCAGGCCAACCAACGTTACGATCCACCATCTCAAACCTTTAATTTTCTTCACCAACCCATCTCCTTATCAATTTCTCTATTCACAATTCTTCTCAAATTCTACTTTGCATCCAAATCGACATAATAATTACCAGTCCACTCATAATCTTTTCCATTAAAAGTCAACTTGTGTTGTCCATCGTCGGACGGTTCGGAATTATTAACCATAATTCGCCAGTACAGATCGTTATCGCCATGAATCTCGATCACTGATCCATCAGCAGAATGACCAATAACATTTACTGATTCAATAAAAGTATTGGCTTGACGGGATATTTCCCCGGCCTCACTGAAAAATCCATGGGGGTGGATAACTGAAGCAAACAGGTGATCGCTGGCTTCCCTGCGCATTATTACTACCGGTTCCGGTCGTAAATTAAAATTGGGATCGTTTGCTCCGATCCGTCCGAATAATACCTGACTTCCTGTGTTGCCACTGGTCACGATTGAATAGTAACGGCTTCCGTCTAACCAGGTAAATTTCAATCCATCGTCAATTTTCCCCTCGGCCTCCAGCCACAGATGCTGATAGCCGTAGTTGTCACCTATTGTCTTCTGCTTACTGGTGAATGCTTTATATTCCATATCCACCGATATTAATTGACCATTGTAGTGTAAGGGGTAGTCATACTCATGTCTGGTATCACTCTCAAGTCGATATAGATCAACAACCAGGGGATATTCATAACCCTTGGGGGTGATTAAAAACATGGTCCGCTGCATTTCTACCCCAGGATAATAGACATCGGCACGGGCACTCATCACCTGAATCTGTGGATTATCGGCATCGAAGAAATGGCGTTTTCCAGACACTTTATCGGCTTCTTTCCGATTAAAATTATTTTGGGATGTTTGGTCCACCACAACTGTATTGTGGGCGATTGTCTGCTTACCATAAGTTGTATTCTCTGACAGGTACCGTCCTCCGAATTTGGGTTCTATATTGACCCAGCGGACAAAACCATAATCAGGAATAACCTCACGTTCCTGGTCATAGTAAATAAAATGCAACTTATCGAAATGTCCATGCCCCAGACCATGGACACCATATTTCATCAACAAAACGGTCTGGTCCCTTCCTGATCCGCTACGCAGGATTCCTAAGCCACCCTGATTCCCATCGTAACCATCCAGAAATTCCACACTGGTCCAGGTAAAATCAGCAATATTTTCGGCCTTAGTGTAATCGCCGGCTAATTTCAAACCATTCCCATTCAGCATGACCTGCTGCTGGTATTTAGCCAGACTCAGTAGGCTTGGATCAGAATCATACCGGCTGTAAATCAGGCTGGTACCCATAACCAGGCCCGGGGCCTTCATATTCATGGTACGGGATGCATCATTAATTGGTGGAAATACACCATTGGGGTAACTGGTATGAATAGCCGAGTAAAAGGCTTTCTTAATTATCTGATTACGATATTCATAGATCTGCAATTCCGGCTGGTTACGTTCAATGACTTCGGCAAACAGTAAAAACGGCCGCAGTGCATACCGGACATAATATGGCCCTTCCATATAATAGCCATCCGGTGCGAACAATAGATCCAGTTGTTTGATGAATCCACCTTCACCTTTACCGTTTGTACCATACAACGCCATGTTTATCCAATCCTGGTTCCCCAGCACATAACCGATCATTCCTACCGATGCAGCTGACCAAGTACCATGATTATGGATTCGGTCAAACTCATGGGCATTTTCAACGGTAAACCATTCCACCATTAGATCGAAAATATTTTTTTCGATCATTTTACGGTCTTTCTTAGACAGCCAATTATATACGCAATCATAGGCTTGACTGACATTCACCAACCAGACAGCCTCATTCAGCATCTGATGAAATAATTTTCCAGGTTTCTGTTTATGTGATAACGGATGGGGCCCTAAATCCGGATACATCGTGGCATATTCGAGTAACATTGCCTTAACAAATTCAGCATATTTCTCATTACCGGTAATCTGAAACAGTAAACCTGCTTTTTTCATTTCACGGTAATTCTGCTTATGCTTTTCATGCTCATATCCGCCAGCCTCACCTGGTTGTGGAACTTCAATAGGGTTTGCTAAAACAACATCGATTTCAGCAACAACAGCGTTAAAGGTTTGGTCCAATAATCTGTTTTGCCCTAACTGTGCCGAAATGGCCTTCGCCTCTTCAACGGTAATTAATAGGCTGGGGTGTGTACCAGCAGCACCAAACAATAGTCCCGCCAGCACAAAGCCGGTAATGATTGTAGCAACTATGGTATTTCTCATCGAATCAGATTTCCTTGGTTGGGTTATGCTAGAATCAGAAAGTCATCATGGCATATACAGACCACCGTTGACTTCAACAATCTGGCCGGTCATGTAATCAGATAATTCAGAACCTAGAAATAATGCCACCCGGGCTATATCAATCGCTTGGCCAAGACGGCCTAAAGGAACCATCCCGGTCACTTTTTCATGGACTTCTGGTGCTGTAAAGGTATTATGGAAGGCAGTACTGGCAATAAAGCCTGGTGAAATCGCATTAACATTAATTCCATTGCCGCCAACTTCTTTGGCTAAAGATTTAGTAAAGGTCCATACACCACCCTTGGAGGCGGAATAGGCAGCTGCTCCTGGTCCACCTCCATCATGGGCGGCTTGGGAGGACAAGTTGATTATCTTTCCACTTCCTGCTTCCTTCATATACGGTAGTACTGCACTTGAAACCAGGAACGATGATTTAAGATTTATATCTATTACCGTCTGGAAATGGTCTTCATTAAAATCACTGATCGGCACCCGCTTTACCAACCCACCGGCATTATTGACCAGAACATCAATCCTTTGGCTGACGCCATAAGCCGTCTGTACCAGGTTGGATACCTGGTCGTTATCTGTTACATCGGCTACTACGCTAAGTACTTTTCCGCCGGTGGGAGTGATCGAAGCTGCTGCTGTTTCCAGATTATCCGAATCATGGTAATCATTAATAACCACCGTTGCACCGGCCTCGGCATACAGCTTGGCAATTGCCAATCCAATACCCTGCGAGCTACCAGTTACGATTGCGACTTTATTTTTCAAATCAATCTTCATAAAACTACCATTTCTATTTTGTTATTTCTTCTGAATGTATTTCGGCAAATTCGAGATGCATCTTCATCATCTCATAAGCCTTTTCACAATCCTGCTCTTTGATTGCTTCATATATTTTTCTATGGTATTGGACAGCAGAACTACGTGCCAACCCAACTTTTTTATATACTATTGACCGCATTTTGGGCATCTGCCGGTAAATTGGATCCATAATCAGCGGAAATACAGGATTTTGTGATGCTTCGGCAATACGCAAATGGAATTTCCGGTCCAAATCGCCCTGGGTATCAAAATCATTCGGATCGCACTCTTCCAATTTGACGATCGTATTATAGATTTCTACCAGCTGGTCCTCTGTACGCCTCTGAGCAGCAATTTTTACTATTTCCGGCTCCATCGTCTGACGAGCATGAATAACATGCATCATATATTCGTTATCGAAATTCAATTCGAAAAAGAGACTTAAGGAATCGACCGCAGAATCGGAATTATAGTCATTGACATAAATTCCGCTGCCCTTCTTAACTTTAATTAGTCCGCGTGATTTGAGCATTTGCAACGCTTCACGCAGGGATGTGCGACTGACACCCAACTTATCACACAGTTCTTTTTCCGTAGGAAGTTTCTCACCTGGAAGCACTTTTTTCTTTCGGATTAGTGCTTCAATTTGCTTTTCAATCTCTTTGGCGAGTGTTACTTCTGTCCTTAGTGCAGTGAAATTTGATTCCATTTTAATCCCCTTAAAATTTGTAATACATATTACGTACTACATCCAGAAGGTATATTAAATATTTTACCAAGGCAAGGATTTTTCCTAACAGTGAACTAACAAATGTCCCGAATGAATGATCCCCGTTCGGGACATTTCCTTTACGCTTACAGTATCTAACGAACTGCTTCTACATTAATTTTCTCATTGAGTTATTTAATCAGCAGGGCTCTTTTAAATTGTCGTTCATCTCCGGCTGAAAGGACTATAATATAGATTCCCGAAGCGACAAAGGATGGTTCCCAGGCCAGCTGATACATCCCCGGCTGGTACTGGTCATTGACAACATTTTCAACATGCGCACCCCTGATATCATAGATATCCAGGCTGATATCGGTGGTTTCGAAAATGATAAACGGAATAATGGTCTGACCATTAAATGGATTCGGATAGTTAGTGCCCAGTTGAATTATATGCGGCTGTGTATTTATTTCTGGAGATGATTCACTGACCGCAAGATCATTATCCAGTGCATCAGGTCCCACATCGCTGGCGGTAAGCGGACGTATTAACACCGGATCGTCGGAAAGTTCATCGGCGCCCACATCGGGACTGGCATCACGAACCTGACCATCGAAATCGGTGCTAATCTCAGGATAACTGCCCATGGCATAACTAATGGCGGGACTGGTTATGTCCAATTTCCACAATCCTTCCGAATGTACCAATTGTGGATTGGTTTCAAGGATTTCCGTGTCAGTCAAATTGATTCCAATCACTGATCCGCTGTCTGCGTACATAATATTCCCCTGCCATGACATGTTATCCGGTTGGGAAATAATATTAACCAATTGACCGCTCGTGCCATAAACCAGATTATTGGTAATAGTAACATCTTGGGGAACTTTTGAATACTTCCCATTGTTAGTAAATCCAATTTCTATATCGGCCACATTCCCCACCAAGGTGTTGAAGGCAATTAATGCCCGTTTAATGCGCCAGTGGCTGGTCAAGCCAGAACTGCCTTCATAATCACCGTTGGTAAGTGTAATGGCAGCATCCCATTTATCACCCTGCAAGCCTTGAAAATAATTATTTATCACCCTATGGTCATCGCCATAAATACGAACACCACCGGTACCGCTCTTACCTTCGCCAAAGAAGAAATTACCACAAATCGTGTTGCGGTTGCCCGATCGCAGAGATACTGTTCCCTGGGATGATCTGATTGTATTGTAGCGGATAATATTATCACAGGATTTAACTGATATAATTTCCGGGTCGCCATCGCAGTTCTCGAACAGATTGTACTCTACAACAGTATAACCACTGGACAGAGACATTCCACTATACCCAATCCTGATAGCCTCCATTTCATTTTCATGGCGGGGACCGATATTCCTGAAATAATTGTGATCGATCAGGTCATACTGAGAGACTTGGTCAACCGGATCACCCTGTCCGTCAATGGTAATGAAATTTCCATTATTATGTTTTTCCTCGAACAAATTATGATCAATCCTATTATGGTGGCTAGGTGCATAGGCATCATCCCACATTCCACCAATCAGAATCCATTTAGCATTGCTATCCTCGCTTAACCGGAAAATATTACGTGTCACCCGAATATATGAACATGCGCGCATTTTAATGGCAGTATAGGACGATGTTGTAAACAGAAATCCCTCAATTGTCAGGTATGAGCAACGACGCAAATCAAAACTGGTATTACCGGCTAATATGGCACCCCCACGATTTTGCGCCCGAATTATTATCGGTTTACTTTCAGTACCTTGCAGATAAACGGTGAATGAGCAGTCATAGGATCCATCGAGGACCTCGATAATATCACCGGGCCCGGCAGATTCGACAGCATCTTTGAACTGATCGCTATTGCCTACTGTGATAATCTCAGGTTCAGAGGTATCCAGTTCAACGGCAGCACCAATCGTCATATTCCGGAGAATTTGAAAGTCAATACTGCTGGCAGTGCCATCTAAATCACCGGTCCAGCCGGATAAAATATATCCGGCGGGTACATCTATGCTGGCATTAACCCAGCTATGGGAATAGAATTCAGTCTGGTTCGGATCCAGACTGATTGTTCCAAAATCCGGTTGCTGTACGGTAATTGTATAGGTCGGCGGAGGATCTGAGGTGTCGACCTCTACTACCGCACCGATCACCATATCAGACAGCACCATAAATTCAACCGCGTTATAATTTCCAGATAAATCGCCGGTCCATTGATCCAGTAAATACCCATCGGGTAAATTGATGGCGGCAGTCACTACCGTACTGTCAAGGTATTCATTGAGATCCGGATCGAGGGTAATTTCACCATAATCCGGTTGCTCTACGTCTATTTCCCAGTAAATATCATATTCACTGAAATTAACATCATCCGGCTGTTGCGACCCGATATACAGGCTGTCGATACCAGCTTCGATAGTACCCGCAGCTGAGTTATATCCAAAATTAAAAAGTAATTCATGGAATTCTTTGATATCGGCTGGCCTGGTGCCAAATGCCTTGGGAGTATAACTCTCCCTGAAACTGACGGCAGTTTCATTGGAATTGTTTAATAAGACAACACAAGTCGACGATAAATAATTTATTAAAGCCGTAATACGGGTCCACTCTCCTAGAGAATAATTCCCCAAGACGACTTTACTTCCACCATCATAAATGTAGACGGTACCACTACCACCATTCGGTTCTCCGAATTCGACAACAAAAGTCCTCTTCAGACTGTTACCGAATAAATCATAGGCATTAATTGTTAATTCCTGGCCTGAAGCAGATTGTACTATTACCCGGAAATCCAGATATACAATTCCGCTCAAGCCTTCCTCATAACCATCAAAAAAGGTGTTTTTAATGCTCAGTGTCTGGTTTGAGGCTTCCACTACGAGGCTTTGAGTACCACTGAAAACCAAACCTGAATCACTGGCAATTACACCTGAGCCGTTAGTAACAACCCAGCCGTTCTGGCTATTAATACTCCCAACCTGGTATGGTTTCATGCCCTCATTCTCAAATGAAGTTTCAATCAGTACTGAATCACTTAGTACTGCTGCTTTGGCTACGGTAAAGCAAATAACTGTGAATAATATTAATATTTTAATAATCCTAATTTCCTTCACTACTTTCATCCTTTTTTGTATTATATCCATATTCAATGTTGGATTAGATACGATTTAATAATTGTATCAATATCGGAATTACCGTCAGTAAACAAAAAGACTGATACAATACCGCTCCAGGTAAAAAGCGTTATATAAAAGCCTATATTTTTAATTTAAACAAAACTTATTTTATCGAAACATATTTTTCTATACGATAGAAGTAAATTGAAATACCAGACTATTAAATAACTGATTTAATAGCATGTTACAGAACTGCTATTTGTAATAAAGAATCGATAGATTACTATAATCAACCAATCTTACTGCCGGTCTGTTGAAAGAAATGGAACCCTACTGGTAAATCCGTGGTTCCATTAAGTTACCCATATTCGCCTTTGGCTATACCATGGGTATCCGTCCTAGTTTTTGGGCAATATCACACCGCAGCACTATCACACACGCATTCATCCATCGGCAAACCTGTTGTATTCTGCGAAGGCAAAAAAAAGGGCCGACGATTGCCGGCCCATAATTTGTCGATTGAGTCAACGCTTATCGGCGTTTTTCCTCTTCCTCTTCCTTAAATACTTCATCATTCAGCTTGTTAACATCATTCTGAATTGTGGCCACGGACTGTTCAATATCAGACAACTGGCGGGTAAGGCGCCGACGATAGGAGTCAAAGGCATCCTGCTGGTCCTGGAGGTCGTTCTCCAGTTCAGCCAGACTTTTCTCCGTGTCGCGCTTGAATTCGTCCAGATTGTACTGAACATCATTAATCATAACGGCCAGTGAATCTGTATTCTTATCGATCAACTCGGTATTGGCAATGATCCCCAGCTGATTGGCTTTTACATGCTTGGCCCGGCCGATGAATTCCAGTTCCAGTTTTGTCAGACGCGCATCAAATTCAGTATTGACCTGATCGACATGTGTATCAACAATTGGTTTATCCATCGTTGCCTGGGAGTATAAATCCTGCGAAGCCAGAACATCCATTACATCCAATAATTGAGTATAGGTATACTGGATATAGCCACCTCCGACAAGTAAAATAATTATTAACCCAAATATGATTTTATCCTTAACGCTCATAGTATCCCCTATCTGTGATTTTTATCCCAATTTCTCCAGCCGTTTTTCCCAATCGCTCGCTTCAGGGTCTAAAGCAGCCGGTTCGGCAGGAGAAGGTTTTTCAGGTTCGGAATTACCAGTTTTGATATTCTGGAGCATCTTCATTTTTTCTTCCAGGTTGTCCTTCAACTGCAGCATCAATTCGCCGACTTCATCATTGAAATCCTTGACAGTATTCTCCAACCTGGACACCAATTCATTCATTAACGCTTTGCCATAGGTATCATTGATACCGGTCAGCAAATCGTCCAATTTCTCAGTGAGATAATTCTTGCGGCCTTCTTCTTTTTGAAAATCTATTGCCATAATTACCCTCGAGTTTACCTACGATATGGTCAAAATTGAAATCGAAATTAGTTAATTGACAATCAAAAAACACACACACATTTTCCACATTACAATTTTCCCTGCTGATCAGGCATCGCGTAAATGGCTCTGAATATATCCCAGTCGCTGCAATTCGACGTTCAGTGGCTGCATTATTTTCTCCTGTGCTTTCAAGGGCAGGCGATCCTCAACGTCATAATCCACCATTTGCTTCCCAAAAAGGGATAATTCCGAACCACGCTTATAAACAAATTTTGTCGCCGATAAAAACACTTGAATCCGGTCCGATACCATGATTATCACCTGGTAATCATATCGTCGCAGCAAATATTTGATTTCTGACACCTCTGACACCACAATATTGCTTTCGGGGGCATAGACTTCAATCTCATATCCGGTGTTTTCCAGCAGATTCTTGCACTCTTCCAGGATCTGGTCAGTTGGTTGATCATATTCGAACTCCCAAGCCATGCGGGGCGGTTCCGGGCAGGATGACAATTGAATAGCCAGAATTGCCGCGGCGGCAAATCGGAAATGGATCATTTCTTAATAAATATCAAAAATACTGGGAACTGGCTCCATACGTTCCGAAAGCGGCTGGTAAAACATGTAGTCCGGATTGTAGTAAACCAGTTTCATCGTGCTCAATGTCCCACTGAATACCGGCAGGGCAAAACCACTGTGTTGCATAGCCGAATTGAGCAGCAGTTCAATCCGAACCGGTACTGTAGCCCAGCTTGAACGATAGAAAGCCCGCGAAAAATTCACATCCAGGGGTTTATAATACGATGGTGAAGGACCACTGAATATCTGGTTGGTTTTTTCTGGTGGGCCATAGATTTCAGTCATCCCTTTCTCTATTCTCAGAAACATATCAACCTGGGAATCAATATCCTGTGTATCAAGATGGAAATCGACTTCCACTTTCCAGAATCCACTGTCAGCAAAATGATAACTTAAAATGACTTCATCCAACCCCAACCGGGCATTCAACTTCACGATATTCTCGTTATAATAAATAATCGAATCTACTGCCGACAGGCGTGGAATCACCCCCGGCGTACTGCCCCACTGGAATCCTTTATAACCATAACTCATTTCCATCGGGAGTGATTCAAACGGTTCGCTGGCCAGAACAGGCGCATTTTCGTCGACCATTTCTTCCTCCAGCAGTGTTTCCTCAACCATTACCTCGTCGATTACAGCACTGTCCGGGGTTTCTGTTTCGGTTTCTACCGGTACATCAACCATTTCTTCAACAACCACCGTGTCGGCTGCCATGGCAGTATCAGCTTCGATGATAGTATTAACTGCCATGGTATCCACAACAGCAATCTCTGGTTCGGCAACCATACTGGTATCGTCGATAATTGTTGCGGATGTGTCAACGACAGTATCCGTTGCAACTGTGTCGATACCAGTGATCTGTCCAAAACCAATTGTGGCACAGATTAAAATTAATCCCAGTAGAATTCTCATTCCGGTTGCTCCTGTTTCCAAACTGAATGGATGGGTTTACCCTCACCTCTCAATAGGCCAAAATACATCAGATGATTACTATTCGCAAGTCCAAATAATTTACCGTATTATCCGGCCAATCCGGTTCAAGCGCGGCAGCCAGGTATTAAAATCAAGTGACATATAAGAGAACAGCGCTTCACCTAGAATATGATTCCGTGGAACAAATCCCCAGTAACGTGAATCGGCACTGTCATCGCGGTTATCCCCCATCATCCAGAAATAATCCTGTTCCACACTATATGAGTCAAAAGCAGTGATTTCCCGGCCATCCAGGTGAATCGCTTCAATCACATTCTGATTATAACGGACCGACCATGGTGTTACTAATTCGCCATCGGGATAATACCTGGCTATAATATCCTCCGGCGCAGTCCGCTTCTTCCGACGGATTACATCCTGTGGCTCGAACATGGTAAAACGATAGAAAAGGTCATCCTTTTCTAGGGTAACTTCATGACCATCCAGAACCATCAGCTGTACCAGCAGTTCCCAATTGGTGAATTCATCGAGTGCGATTATATCACCCTGCTTGGGGATTCGTAATTTCCCAAAGAAATCACGATTACCGTTATTCAGGAAAATACCTGGTTGCTTCATACTTGACGGCAAGGTCAGGGCAACGAATTTTCCTTGCGGCGGTAATTCAAATTCACCATCATTCACATATAATTGCTTTGATATGACCTGAACCGTATCACCGGGTCCGGCTACACAGCGCTTAACGTATTTTTGGAAAGTATCACGCGGATATTTAAATATTATTACATTTCCAGGCTTCGGTTCCCTGAATTCCGGGAATTGGATATAAGGTAAATTAATTCCAATATCAGTGTAGGGGATTCCAACCCATTCTGGTGTCCGCATGCCAAAAACGAATTTTGAACCAATCAGGAAATCACCGGTCATGATTGTATTTTCCATACTGCCGGTCGGAACGATATAGGCTTCAATAATCGTTGCTTTCAGAGTAAAGGCAATCAAAATTATTATGCCGATCGATTTTACTTCGCGAAATACTTTATTTTTCATGGCAGCGAATTTACCCCCGCGTAATTAATCTGAATATTTAATTTTCAACTTAATGAAATTCCCCGATAATGCCTGATTATCGGTCTGCCCCGGCCAAGAACTACAGTCATCGCATCGAGACGGATGTCTTTTTCAATGTCATTATTCTGGATATAGTAGTCAATGGCATTCTGCAACTTTTCCATTTTCTGCCGATCGATCTTCTGCTCGGGTGTCCCCAATTGTTCTTTGGTTATTGTCTTAACTTCCACAAATACAAGATTGGTCTGGTCTTCAATTATCAAATCCAATTCACCGTGCGATCCGCATTTAATATTGGTTGATATTTCCATGACACCTGGTTCAACCAGCTTCAACGCCGCCAAGCGTTCACCCCACCAGCCGATCCGTTGGTTGTTGCGCAACCATTTTATTGTAGGTAACTGTCCCGCTACCGGACTAAATGACCGCCGGTGAATCGGCGTCGCTTTTAACCTATCCAATACTTCCAGATGCTGTTTGGTTCCATAACCTTTATGTTTGGTAAAGCCGTACTCCGGGAAGATATTATCCATTAAGCCCATGTGACGATCACGGCTTACCTTGGCAATTATAGAGGCAGCTTTTATACAATCCACTTTCCGGTCCCCTCCGATAATCCCTTCATTGGAAATGATCTGAGTTGGCAATCCATATCCGTCAATCAGGGCTTTCTCCGGTCTTATTTTCAAACTCCCCAGAGCTCGTTGCATCGCCATATAAGTAGCCTGGAGAATATTGATCCGGTCAATCTCCTCATGGTCCGCCCAGCCAATCCCGACAGCATGGGCCTGATCCATGATTTCAGTGTACAGCAGGTCACGTTTGCGCGGCGTCAGTTTCTTGGAATCGGCCAGCCCTCCAATCTGATGACCAGCCGGTAAAATTACAGCAGCCGCACAAACCGGACCAGCCAGTGGTCCCCTTCCTGCTTCGTCAACACCAGCGATTATTGCCATTTGACTGCCCTGATAGAGTAACCATCGGATCGCAGCCAGATTGCACGATCAATATCAGTACGTTTCACAATTTCCACCTGCTTCTGTAATCGGTTTATAATTTTCGGTGACGGATGCCTGAATTTATTTTTATGACCCACTGAAATTACAGCCCAATGGGGATTAACAGCATTCAGTAATCTTGATGTTGTACTGGTAATCGATCCATGGTGCGCTACCTTGAGAACCTGTGCATTCAGATAATCACCGTAGGGATACAGCAATTCCTCTCCCTCGTGTTCAAGATCTCCGGTAAACAGGAAACTGTTCCGCCCATGCATTAATCGGATTACAATCGATGAATTATTCACATTGGAATATTCTGGTATTTGACAGGTATCAGGTGCCAGTACCTGCAGGACCGTAACCTGGTTCACCTGTTTTATTTCGCCCCGTTGAGGATAATCAGCGTTAATGCCACGATTGCCAAGTTCATCATGGATCGCTGCATATATCCCTGATTCATAATCGTTTTTACTATCCCAGATCTGAGCTGTGGGAATTCCCTTCAGCACTGACAGAATTCCTCCGATATGATCATTATGGGGATGGGTCATGACAACCAGGTCAAAATGATTAATCCCCAAATATCTCGCAACCGGCACTACTACCCGGTCGCCCATATCGCGCTTTCGGAAGCGTTCCCCAGCATCAATCAATATAGCCTGCCTATCCACTTTGATGATAATTGCGTCGCCTTGACCTACATCAAGGAATACCACGTCCAGATAATCGTGACGGAAAATGGTTTTCCAAATGACCAGGTTTATCAAAATCAGTCCGACAATTATTGCTTTAGTGCGAAATCGTCTCTGAAAAATGAGCAGTCCTGCGGTAATAAGAAGAACGTAAACTACTAATTCATACAGCCCTGGTGCCGACACCGATACAGTCGCATAAGGTATTTCAGCCAGGTTTTCGGTCAGTAAAATAATCAGTGATCCCATCAGCCAGATTGTATTTCCCAGTGCAGTTGCCAGAAATGGAATCCAGCATAACAGTATTAATGCAAAACCAAGTGCTACGATAATTCCAATCAATGGGATTACAAAAATATTGGCCACTAAGGCAATGATTGGAATCCGGCCAAAATGATAAACCGTTAATGGCAACGTCCCGATTTGTGCTGAAAAAGAGACCAGGAATAAGCCCCAGAATATTTTAATTATTTGATTCTTCTGATTGGCTACTTTCAGTTTTTCCGGCAGAATGGATTCTAATAAATTATAGAAATAGACAATAGAAATAACCGCCAGGAAACTCATCTGAAAACCAAGGTCACCCAGATAGCCAGGATCGATCAGGAGAATCACAAAGGCTGCCAGTGATACTATATTCCAGATATCCGATGGGCGATTGAACACTGGCGCCAGGATATAAATCCCCGCCATTATAGCTGCTCTAACCACACTGGGCTTGAATCCCGTCAATGCCACAAAGAATACTAAACCCATGATTACCGCGAGTTTATCCCAGCCCCAGGGAACCCGGAACATTCGCACCAATGCCATCAGTATCATTACTACATAACCGACATGCAATCCGGATACAGCCAGGACATGCACAACTCCAGTCTCAATGAAATCAGATTTAACTTCCGGATCGACAGCACTCTTGTCCCCCAGAATCAAAGCGATCAGTAGTCCCGCCGGCGGACCCAGGACTGAATTTTGAATCGTCATTTTTATCTGTTCCCGGATGGACTCTATTGATTTGTCAATGGTCCAGTTAGTGCTAATGCTGGCAGAGATTTGGTATTCCCGATCTGTAAATACACGGCCATATATTCCCTTGCGATGGAAAAAGCTTCGAAAGTCAAATTCTCCGGGATTCCTTCTCTCACCGATTTCATAGAAAACACCCTGCCCACTCACTGTATCACCGGTCGCTGCGGCTATTATACTATTATCCAGATAAAGATGATATTTGATATCAAATCGATTTTTTATACTGTCATTGTTCAGATAAATATTTACCATTTCATATTTTGTGAAATCAGGGGTTACACTGATATCAGCGACCACTCCTTTGAATTTCACTGAAGATTCGTGCAAAGACGATGTTATCCCGGCCTGCCGGTCGATTGCGGCAGTCAGTTTTATCTGCTGATAACATCCAAAGCACATTATCAGAAATAACCATCCCGGCAATACAATGTGGTCATCCTTGAAAAATATTAGTAGACAGAAACTGATGAGAATTCCGGTCGCCGGTAAAAAATATGGAATCGGCAGGTGACCAATCAAAATCCCCGTAATCAAGGCCAGCACCAGCCAGAATAAAGGCCGCCGTTTATATAAAGCATAAATACTGATTAAACCCATGAATGGAATTTATCAGATTAGTCCCAAGTTTCAAGTAAAAACTACTTAATTCAGTCAACTTTCCAGTTTGCGTCAATTGGTTGCGGAAACTAATTTGCCCCAATTCAAAACTACCAGAGAGGGATTATTCATGAGTCGTACCAAAGCCGGTATAATAGCCTTTGGAATTATTTTTCTGATTCTTCTAGTATTTGGGATTAAACCCTATGAAGCAGTTTGGTCCTTCCCGGGTAATTTTGACTTTGTAAAAAATCTTCCCTCATCCGACCTGCCATTGGGAGCCATCCCACTGATGATCATCGTTCTGGTAGGGACCGGTATTTATACTACTGTCCGCCTGGGTTTTCCACAGATAAAGCATTTCTGGCACGGTGTCAAAGTTACCATGGGTATCTATGATAACCCGGAGGATGAAGGCGATCTGAATCACTTCCGGGCCCTGACCACGGCCCTTTCAGCTACCGTTGGAATTGGAAATATCGCCGGTGTTGCCACAGCACTCTATTATGGCGGGCCGGGAGCGATCTTCTGGATGTGGGTGACGGCTTTCTTCGGTACAACACTGAAATACGCCGAATGCTCACTCTCGCTTAAATACCGTGAGATCCGTCCCAACGGACAGACTGCCGGTGGTCCCATGTATACCATCGAACATGGTCTGGGACGAAAATGGCGCTGGCTGGCGGTTGCCTTCGCGGCCTTCGCGATAATATGTTCATTCGCAACCGGAAATGCGGTTCAATCATTTACCGTATCCGATCAGGTATATTCCGAAGTAGTACAAATTGTCGGCAGCGAGCATTTCCTGACCTTGAAACATCAGCTGGCCGGTGGCTTTGAGCTCTCAATTCAACAGGTGATTAACGGTCTGGCTATGGCATTTATTGTCGCCCTGGTGATCATTGGGGGAATCAAGCGGATCGGCAATGTAACCGGAATCCTGGCGCCGGTCATGGCGCTGATCTATGTCTCCGCTACCATGTTGATCATCCTGGCACATTTCAATAATATCGGTGAAAGTTTTTCACTGATCTTCCGCATGGCTTTCAATCCACCAGCTGAAATCGCCGGTGTCACCGGTGGTACTTTCCTGGTTTTCATGAATACCCTCCTCTGGGGGATTAAACGGGGCCTGTATTCCAATGAGGCCGGTCAGGGCAGCGCTGCAATCGCCCACTCGACGGCTAAAACCAAATATCCTATCCGCGAAGGATCGGTGGCCATGCTGGGGCCGTTTATCGATACGATCATGATTTGCACACTTACCGGTCTGGTTATCCTGTCAACCGGGACCTGGCAACACACCGCTTTCTATGTGAACCGTATCGATCCGACTTTTACCACCGAACTGCTGAATGGCAGCCTGCTGACATCGATGGCATTCAAGGAAGGGCTCAGCTGGTTGATGCCGGGCGGCGATAAGATCGTTACCCTGTCGGTTCTGCTGTTTGCTATTTCGACAGCCATTTCCTGGTCATTTTACGGCGACCGTGCCTCCGAATACCTGTTCGGTGAAAAAGCAATCCTGCCCTACCGCTGGATATTTGTATTCTTCATTTTCATGGGAGCAATCGTACCCCTTGAAACGGCCTGGGCCTTTGGTGATGCCGCACTTGGATTCATGACTTTTCCCAATCTGATCAGCATTATTCTGCTGACCGGTGCCCTTCGGAAAATGACCAAGAATTATTTCGCACAGGATCATCAGCCTTATATTCGGAAAACCCATGGAGAAAAATGATCAGCTGATTGAGGTTGAACATCTGCAACAGGTTGCCCTGACAGCTGCCAGGAAAGCGGCAGCAATTATCATTCAGGCAGCCGGACAGCCTAAAACAGTTGATTTCAAGGGTGCGACGGACCTGGTAACTGCGACCGACCGTAAATCCGAGGAAACAATCAAAAATGTAATCAGGTCCAGTTTTCCCGACCACCGGATTCTGGCTGAGGAAAGCGGACAGACCTGCAATAATTCCGATTATCTATGGATCATCGATCCTCTGGATGGAACAACCAATTTCGTACATGGATATCCTTCCTATGCTGTTTCCATTGCGGTCTACCACCAGACGAATCCAGTGATAGGAGTAGTAATCGAATTACCGGCCAATAACGAATACTACGCTGTGATTAATCAGGGTGCAACCTGCAACGGAGAGCCAATCGAAGTATCTAAAGTAGATAATTTATCCAGATCGTTGCTGGTTACCGGTTTCGGATATGAGCATGGTCAGCGCTGGGCCGCTAATATGAAACTATTCCGGAAACTTACCGATATCACCCAGGGAGTTCGTCGCCTGGGTGCTGCCGCGGTGGATTTATGCCATGTTGCCTGCGGAAAAGTGGACGGTTTCTGGGAATTCGATCTTCATCCCTGGGATACGGCCGCCGGATTATTGGTTCTGACCGAAGCCGGAGGAAGAATAACTGACATGAACGGTGATCAATACTCCATCTTTAAAAACAATATGCTGGCCACTAATGGACTCCTGCACAATCTTTTAATTGATGCGCTTGAGCCGAACATCGGTGGCTTGGTAGATTGATATCAGCTACTGAGTTCGTCCATTTGATATAAACCGGATTCCAGTTCCTGTGTCTCACGGGAAAAGCGGAATCTTCGCATTGTTTTTTTCCCGATCAATTGCACATTATCGCCCTCGATCCTCAACAGGGTACCTTCTCTGAGCCCAACTACTGTTGTATCCTGGTTTACTCTGATAAACTCGTTGATCCGGTCCTCACGGGATTCACCGCCATGACCTTCCGGTTTAGCATCCAGATAATGGGGATTAATCTGGAAAGGAATCAGATTCAAGGCCTGGAACGAAGGTGGTTCGACAATCGGCATGTCATTGGTGGTTTTAATGGTCGGACAAGACAAATTAGATCCGGCACTCCAGCCAATATATGGTTTACCGGCCTCAACCAGCGATCTGGTTATGTCCATTAAACCACGGGCATAGACCTCATTTAACAATTGGAATGTATTACCGCCACCGACCACAACACCATCACAATCGGCCACGGCTGCGGCAGGATCGGATTCCAGATGCAGGGCCCGGATCCGATGACCGAAATTCTCAAATCTTTCACTGACTATTTGAGCGTAGTAATCAAAGGATCTGGTTACAATGGCGAAGGGGAAAAAGGCCAGTGTCATTCGTTTTCCCCCCAGGAAGTCTTTGATTTCCGGTTCGGGATAAGCCAGAAACTTCTCTCCAGCATTGGTGGAATTGCTGAGCAGCAGTAATTGTTTATCCATGTTCATCACTTACCGTTTTATTGTTAACGTTCTAAATACTTCATCACCCAATCCGAATGTCAGAATATCGCCATCCTCAACCGGTCCTACTCCCGCCGGAGTACCGGTGAACAATAGATCACCAGCCATCAAAGACACCCGTTTTGAAAGATTATTGACCAGCTGGGAAATTTCAAAATGCATTTCTGTGCTGCTTCCCCGCTGCACTTCGCGACCATTGCGCTGCAGCCAGAAATCCTGCTGCCACTTCACACGGTCCACTGGCCGGAAATCACAGAAATAGGCTGAATTGGAAAATGTTTTGGCAGCGAACCAGGGCAGCCGTTTGGCCTTGAGAATATTTTGCATACTGCGATCGGTAAAATCCACTCCCAGTGTAATTCCACCGATATGCTGCCAGGCATTTTCCACTTCTATCCGGAAACCATCGCGGTCAACCAAGATTACAATTTCGAGCTCATTGTGGATTTCACCATCGGGCGGCAGCTGTACTGAATCAGAATTTGACAGGGCCGCCGATGATTTCTGGAAAAATACCGGTTCGGAAGGCAGTTCATTGTCCAGCTCTCGGGCATGATCAGGGTAATTACGGGCCACACAGTATATATTTCTTACCGTTATTGTCCTGTTGGCTGGAGTCAGTATCTCAGTTATCAGGGCCACCGCGGTCATCCATGTAAAATGGATTTAAGCTCCTCAACGGGCAGTTTGATCAGGTCATTAAATGTGAACTGGCCGCTATCGGTAACCCGGCCGATGGTAGTTGACGGGACACCAATGTTCATGCAAATCCGTTCAAATTCCATCAGATCATTTTCATCAATAGATATAATGACAATCCCTTGAGTTTCACCGAACAGCAGCTCCTCAGGCAGTAATTTACGTGATAAGTGAATCCGGGCACCCAGGCCTTCCGGGGCACTGGCAATTCCACGTGCCAGGGTAGCGGCCAGGCCGCCTTTGCCCAGGCTGGTAGCTGATTTAATCAGCCCCTCCTCAATTCCCTGTACAACGGCTTCCCGAATACGCCGTTCCATACTGAAGTCAATTGTTGGCAGGTTTCCAGCAACTGACTGGTTAAAATACTGCATGTATTCCGATCCACCCAGTTCACCGCGCAGGCTACCCAGGATAGTAATGAAATCACCTTCATTCCGGAAAGAACTGGTGATAAAATCGACTTCTGTATTACCAAGGCCAGCAATCCCGACAACCGGGTCGAAGACAGGTTTTTTCAATGGATCGCGAAAGCTCACATTTCCCAGCGACAGACCCAGGTTTCGACAGGCACCGGCTATTCCCCGGGCAGCACTGTTAAAAACTGTTAAATATTCCGAATTCAGATTTTTCACAATTGGAAGATTGGCAGTGATATTTTGTACCCTACCACCGACACAGGCCAACCTTCTGACACCCTCAGCCACCAGAATACTGCCTGAGAGATAGGGGTCGATAGCACTCCAGCGCTGATTGCGATTCTGACTTAGCAGAAGAACATGCTCCTTTTCATCGATGATTATCGACTCCCGGCTGACTTTACCACTTTCGTCCAGACCTCCAATCTGGCAATGATTGACCAATTCAATTGTCTGCTGATTGAATTTTGATTTACCATTGATTAAAGTACTCTGATCCACCTGTTTTAGATCATGCTCGCTGGGAATATCGTAGGGAATAGCCTCGATCAGGCTTGGATCAGGGTAATACAATTCAGCCGGAACCTGTGCCTGAATCTGGCCACTGGCCGAAACGGATATGCCCGGTGAACCGGTAAGATTTCCCAGTATTTCCAATCCAAAACCACCCTTCTCAAGGATATTTTTCAAATCATTTTCAAATCCGGCCTGAAAATGGATAATAAATAAGGCCTGGACATTCTCATTGGTTGATAACCCATCTACTACTAAAGATTTGTCGGTCTCAAATCCCTGTCCCAGTGAATCGATATAGGAAGAAATATCATTGATCAGGTTTGATCCGTTATTGCTCACATATCCCATTACCCATGGCTTTTCAGAAAGCTCGCTGAACATTGTCATAATAGTTAATACAAGGTTGCTGTCATCGGGTTTGTCCACTATATCAATATTGACCAGTCCAAGTGTTCCCTTCCGGTAATTATCCTGATCACCCGCTTCCGGATTCTCGTACCCTGCTCCGAACAGATCGCACCGATTGGATTCACCGGGGATTCCAAGGGTTTTGATACTAATCTCAGACGAACGCTTCAATTCCTTTGATAGTCGAGCCACTTTCACCGGTGCTTTGGCCAAAGGTGATTTCCCATTCATATAGATATTCACCGCTTTGGGCACGGAATTCAGCGAATGGAGGTTCACCAGAATCTTGCCAATTTCCGGGATCAGGGTAGATTTAGGAATATTACATTTTAACCGTGCCGAAATGGCACCACTGATTTTACCGGTCGTTACTTCGACGACCGGTACCTCATCCACGCCTGATCCGGCCTGTCTGATGATATCACGATAGTAATGATACTGCCTGTATTCGTCCCATAACTGCCCGACTATCTTTTTCTCCGATTCCGTTGGTACCCGGCCAAAATAGCGGCTGATATATTCCAGTTCTCTCTCCGAAAGGCTATAATTTGGGTTTGACATCGTCTATCCAGTTCTCAAAATTAATTCTTGTTATAACAATCCTTGCCGGTGTAATTCAGTCTGAATATCATTCCATTGATATCCTTTCCGCGCCAGGTAATCAACCAGGCTCTTGCGAGCCTTTTCCTCCAGTTTCTGCCCCGTAATGACTTTCTTTTTTTTAATCAAGGCAGCTATTAGTTCGGCACAGCCGATCCGTGAATATTCTTCATCAATCACCTGGTCTATAATTCTTTGATCTACATACTTCTTCATTAATTCGGAACGCAGGGCTATGGGACCAAGATATTTGAATTTGATTTTATCCCTCGCAAACAGGCGCGCAAATTCCAGGTCATTGAGATAACCTTTTTCGGTCAATGAATCCAAAATCGGGATAATCTCAGCGGCAGCATAACCCTTCTCTTCCAACCGTTGCTTCAGTTCTCCCCAACTGCGGGCTCGAAAACTCAGCAGGTTAAGGGCCCTGTCCCAAAGCTTTTGCCGGTCACTCTCTTCCAGCAGGTCGTTTATCCGGCCAGCATCCAATTCGTCGCCAACATGAAGGTTCTCCGATAGAAAAACGTCTCCGGGAATCCCGAAGACGCTTCCATCGTCAAAAAATATGGTTTTACGGTCAGGACGCCGACGCTGACTTTCAATCCTCACTATCTGTTTCTTCGGCTCCACCTTCGACTCCCATGAATGACTTTACCTGGGAAATGATTTTCTCCATTGTGTCAGCGTTGTCCCGTAAATATTTCTTGGCATTTTCCCGTCCCTGTCCGATCCGTTCATCTCCGAATGAATACCAGGATCCGGTTTTCTGCACAATATCGCCTTTAACAGCCAGATCGATTATATCGCCTTCAACGGAGATACCCGATCCAAACATAATATCGAATTCGGTTTGTTTAAAAGGCGGTGATACTTTGTTTTTCACAACTTTAACCCGCACTTTATTCCCGACATTATCACCACCGTCCTGAATAGACGTAACGCGCCTGATTTCCATCCTAACCGAAGTGTAGAATTTCAGAGCCCGTCCGCCGGAGGTCGTTTCCGGATTACCAAACATGACACCGATCTTTTCCCTGATCTGGTTGATAAAGATTACACAGGTATTGGATTTATGGACCGTACCGGTCAATTTCCGCAGAGCCTGCGACATCAGCCGGGCCTGCAAGCCCACAAAGGAATCGCCCATGTCACCTTCCAGCTCGGCCCGTGGCACCAGGGCAGCCACAGAATCGATAACAATTACATCCAGGGCACCACTCCGGACCAGGGTTTCAGTGATTTCGAGAGCCTGCTCACCGGTATCAGGCTGGGAAACCAGCAGCTGATCCGTATCAACACCCAGCTTCTTGGAGTATTCCGGGTCCAGGGCATGCTCGGCGTCAATAAAGGCCGCGTAGCCACCCAGTTTCTGGGCTTCAGCCACAATATGCAAAGCAAGGGTTGTCTTACCGCCTGCTTCAGGGCCGTAGATCTCAACGATCCGGCCGCGGGGAACACCACCAACTCCAAGAGCGATGTCGAGGGACAGGCAACCGGTAGAGACCACATTTTCCATGATGCGGGGACGATCACTGCCTAAACGCATGATCGAACCTTTCCCAAATTGACGATCAACCTGGCTGATAGCCAGTTCTAAAGCTTTGGACTTTTTATCATTAGATGCCATTATATACTCCTTAACTGGATGAAGGTGAAAAATAATGAGTCCCAAGATTGGAATAGATGGGACCAGTTGGTAATAATTCACTGGAAATCAGATGAATTCGGTCGGAATGCATTGGGACAGCCTGATAAGCCACATTCAGGAAGCCACCGATTTCAGGCGTCTGGCGCTGGGGATATTTTATGCGCGCCATGGTTATGTGCGGATGAAAATTCTCACTTTCATCCGGATAGCCGTGTTCGGCCATGGCGGCATGGATTCTGGAAGCCAGGTTTTTCAGCTTCTCCACTTCCCCTCCGATACCCAGCCACAATACCCGGGGACGATCCACAGAGGGGAAACAGCCGGTATCCCGGATATTAAGATCGATTGGTTCGATGCCCTGTACTGCCGTCTTCAGGGCATCATTCATCGCCGGCACTATATCCGGTGGCGTGGTACCGTTGAATTTCAAGGTCAGATGGATCGCATTCGGTTTCACCCAGCGAACGGCTTTACGTTTGGCTTCCAGGGTGGTCTGCAGCATCCCCTGAACGGTCGCCACCTGCTTGGGAACGGACAATGCGATAAATGTTCTTAATAGTCTTTCAGGCATTTTCGAGCTCGAGTCTAACAATATTCAGGGCTACTTGGCTACTGTGACGTTTATTAATCTTACGGTCGTAAATAAAATGAAATTTTTGTGCAATGGATTTTTCTTTACTGGAGAATCCTATATACACCAGTCCAACCGGTTTTTCGTCTGTTCCACCGCCCGGTCCGGCAATACCGGTGGTACTGATTCCAATATCAGAACCTAATTTCCTACGGACTCCATCAGCCATGGCGATAGCTGTCTCCGGACTAACGGCCCCGTGCCGCTCCAGTATATCGTCCGGAACATTCAGGGAGCTGGTTTTTACTTCGTTGCTGTAAGCGACAATGCCGCCTATCAGATAATGTGAACTGCCGGCAACCTGGGTCAGGCGGTGGCTGACCAGTCCACCGGTACAGGATTCGGCCGTAGCTATCGTCTGCCCCGAATCGGTCAACAGCCGGCCAACTACTTCCTCCAGTTCAATCTCGTCATAGCCATAGAAAACATTACCGATACGAATCAGAATTTCATCCTTCATCATATCCAGGGCGGTTTTATCGGCACTGATCAAGCGCAGATCAACACCACCCAGGCGTGGTAAATACGCCAGGGTCACTGCTGGATATTGTTGCGGCAGATCGTCCAGTTTTTCCGCCAGAAATGATTCAATATTCCCGGTGGTTCGTAAAATACACTGATAACCATTGCCCTGTTTCATATTGATCCGCGGCAGGATAGTCTCGGTGAACATGGCTTTCATTTCGGCAGGGACACCGGGTAACAGATAAAAACTACAGTTATGCCTGGAAAAAATGGCACCGCGGGCTGACCCCACGGGATTCTCAATTACCGGGGCTCCTTCAGGCATCAGGGCCTGACTACGGTTATTCTCAGAAATCTTGAATCCACGGCGGGCAAAACGGTCTTCGAGTTCGACCCAGTAGTTTTCATCAAATTTCAGATCGTGTCCAAAATACGCAGCAACCGTTTTCATGGAAATATCATCATGGGTAGGTCCAAGTCCACCGGTAATGATTATCTCAGAAAGTGAATCAGGGACCGAATCAAGGGCCTGAATTATTCCATCGGCATCATCTCCAATCGTCTGATGCCAGACCGGTTGACGACCGATATCGGTCAGTTGCCGGCCCAGCCAGGCGGCATTGGTATCATCGATGAAACCAGTCAGCAACTCGTTGCCGATTGTAATTATCCCAGTGTTCATAACAGATAAAGATTTATCAGATGGGTTATTCCGCAGGCCAGTATACCGGCCAGAACGTCATCCGCCATTACTCCCCAGCCGCCGGGCAAATCCTGGGCTTTACCGATCGGCCAGGGCTTAAGAATATCAAATATTCGAAATAATACAAATGCAATCAATGTAATGATCGGTACGGCCGGAAGGGCAAACAGCGCTATCCACTGGCCAGCGACTTCATCGATAATGATAAATCCCGGATCATTCTGTCCCAGTTCCTTTTCGAGCACTGAGGAAACATAAATACCCAATCCGGTGACAGCAATTATTATTGCCAGGAATACAGGCCCATTTAGTGTCGACAGGAACCAATACCAGACAATTACTGCAAAAATACTACCCCAGGTACCAGGCGCGCCGGGAATCCGCCCGATCTTGCCAACTGTGGCAATCCAATCAAATAATGTTGTTTTTCTCACTCGTTAGGATGAAAAAAATTCACCGATAACCCGACGGTTAGTCTTGATATATGTGATACCGGTTATAACCGTAAACAAAGTCGCAACCAGGGTTAAATAATAGATGAAGTGATATTGCACAATCCATTGAATAATAAACCTTATTGGTTCAATGTTCAAAGCTCTCAAGCCGAGAAACAGAAGGATGAAAATGATAATTCCGATCTGGGTACCGGTCTTGGCTTTGGCTATTTTACTCGTGATCATGACAAAACCTTTATGGGACATCACAATCCGTAAGCCAGTGACAAACAGATCACGAAATATGATTAATGCTACCATCCAGTATTCGATCAGCCCCATCCAGGCAAAGGAGATAAAGGCCGAACTGACCAGGATTTTATCCGCCAGAGGATCCAGGAACCGGCCGGCATTTGTTACCTGATTATTTTTACGCGCCAGGTAACCGTCATATGCATCGGTAATGGAAGCAACTATAAAGATAATCAATGCCCAGGTTTTGGCCCAGGGATGATCATAAAACAGACAGACAATAAACACAGGCGTCATCAGAATCCTGAGGATCGTCAGAATATTTGGTAAGGTCATGATCATAACGTTGTTCTTCCTTCGATAGCTCGAATAAGCGTGGCGTCATCGGTGTACTCCAAATCGCTTCCAACGGGTAGTCCCCGTGCCAATCTGGTCACCTGAACGCCGCGGGAATTTAGCAATTTTGCCAGATAAAGAGCGGTAGTTTCTCCTTCCACGCTGGGATTGGTGGCCACTATCACTTCGGTATTTTCAGATATCCGTCCCAGGAGATTGTCAATATTCAGATCATCAGGACCGATACCATCCAGGGGTGATAATACACCGCCCAGAACATGGTAGACGCCATAAAAACTGTTTGTCCGTTCGAAAGCATAGATATCGGCTGGTTCCTCAACGATACACACCAGATCAGGGTTTCGTTTGGGATCGGTACAGATATCACAGGTATCACTTTCGGAAATCCCGCCACAGACACTGCAAAAAACAATTTTGGTTTTCATTTCCAGAGCGGCCTTTGCTAAACGGGCAGCTGTCTCATCACTGGATTTGAGCAGGTGAAAAGCCATCCTGCGGGCCGTCTTACGGCCGATGCCCGGGAAACGGGCAAACTCATCAATCAGATGATTAACACTCTCCGGAATAAAACCCATTTACATTCCCGGTATTTTCATTCCACCCAGCATATTGCCGGTAGCCATATTCATTCGATTCTGTGATTCATCCAACGATTTACGCAAGCCCATATTCACCGCTGAAATGATCAAATCTTCCAGCATTTCAATATCTTCTTCAACTGCTTCCGGTTGAATTTTCAATTCCAGCAATTCCTGCTTGCCGTTGACTGCAACCTTAACCAGCCCACCACCGGCTTCCGCTTCGATTGTCAAATCTTCCAGCTCATTTTGAACAGTCTCTATTTTCTTCTGTACTTCCTGAGCCTGTTTTAAAATGCTGGACATATTTCCTTTATTGAACATTTATACTCCTATCGTAATTGTTCACCGTCAAATAATTCGATCAGGCGGTCAACCACCGCTTCCCCCTGATTTTCCGGTTCATCAGTTAATTCCGGTGTCATTTCCATCTTCACAGGTACAGGTTCATCGATGCTGATATACTGCGTACGGACACTGGTATTAAAAAATTTTTCAATGATTGCTTCAAGCTGCTCTTTTTTCTTCTCTATCCTTGATAGATTAAATTTTGAGGCACCGGTTACACCTATTGTCAGTCGATTACCATCAACTTTCTGCACCTGACTTTGTTCCAGCAAATTCCCAATTGATGCGCTGGCTTTCAGCATGTCGGCGACTATCAAATTCCATTTTGACTGTAATGCCGATAGATCAAGATTAACCGACACAGGCGTTGGCTCGGGAATCTTCTCCGGTTTTGGTACCTCGACCGGTTCCGGGCGTGTGGGAACCACAACTTCCGGGTGGGGTTCAGGTGCCGGTTTGCTGACCGCTGGAACCGGTTTTGGCGGATCAGTAATTTTAACTGGTCTGCTCACTCCCGGAGGTCCAGCCGGAATACCGCTTAATACTTGATCGATGGATATTGATGAATCCATTTCCAGTAATTTCAGAACGGCGATTTCCAGAATCATATAGGGCTGGTCAGCCTGCCTGACTGTCTTACCCAGATCCAGCAGAATATTTGCGATCCGCAATAAATCGCGGTGATCATAGCGGGAGGCTTCGGCCAGATATCGTTCCTTTAAATCAGAACCGAGCTCAACGCTGTCAATACCATTGGGAATGCTGGCATACAGCATATTGCGGAGATGACGGTTAAAGCCACTCAGGAAATCGACTACCGGAACACCAGACGACTGGATCTCGCTGATAATCCGAATTGCATCAGCCGAACTCTTTGACAGAATCGCCGCCAATAGATTGAAATGGAGATCATGGGGAATAATTCCCAAAACCTTTATGGCATCTTCGTAGTTGATTGCGTCACCGCAGTAGGCGATCAGCTGATCCAGATAGCTCAATCCGTCGCGCATGCTGCCATCGGCTTTGCGGGCTACGGCCTGAATCGATTCTGCATCGCATTCAATCTTTTCGGCTGCTAATATTTCCTTTAGCCGGTCACTGATATCGGCAACGGTTATCCGGTTGAAATCATAACGCTGGCAACGGGAGATGATCGTTGGCGGTACCTTGTGTATATCGGTGGTCGCCAGAATAAATTTGCCATGGGCGGGAGGCTCTTCCAGGGTCTTCAGTAAAGCATTAAAAGCCGGCCCGGTGAGCATATGTACTTCATCAATGATGAAGATTTTGTACTTGGAATTAATCGGTGCATATTTGATCAACTCACGCAGGTTGCGAATTTCTTCAATCCCACGGTTGGAAGCGCCGTCGATCTCCAGCACATCCATATTGCGGCTGTTGGCGATTTCCAGGCAATTATTGCAGGTATCGCAGGGCGTTCCGGTAGAATCATTCTGGCAATTCAGGCCCGCCGCCAGGATTCGGGCAGCAGTAGTCTTCCCAACCCCGCGTGGACCGGTAAACAGGTAAGCCTGAGCTATCCGGTCTTTGCTGAAAGCATTGAGCAGGGTCTGGGTAACATGGGCTTGTCCGACTACATCAGAAAATGATTTTGGTCGCCATTTTAAAGCTAGAACCTGGTATGCCATATGATCTCTAATTATGCGGTCGTGCACCGCTGATTGACCGGCCTGGATATCCGTACAAACAGACAGTTAACTCCACTCCAGGAAACCGTCACCAAACAATTTATTCACTTACCGCTGCTCCCTTCCAGGCCTGACGGGGTTCGGCGAAAAATCATCGTGGCGGATTGAAGCTTCAACATCACTTATCTGCTTGGCCGAATACAGCACCGGCCGCACATTGGAATTAAATCCTGCTATAGCGGATTGCAGGTTACAGGGCACCGCTACCTCCCCATCTAGCACGACCACAATTTCAAACAACTTGTTTAACCGCCAATATTAACGTGGAGCCGAAGGGAGTCGAACCCTCGACCTCTAGAGTGCGATTCTAGCGCTCTCCCAACTGAGCTACGGCCCCAAAGTATCAATTATCAATTATGAATTACGAATTATTAATTCAATCCGCTATTCGATGAGCCGCGAAGTTGGGTTCCCAACTGCCTGTCCCGTACATGAGCATTGCGAATGTCGGGGAGCTACGGCCCCAAAGTATCAATTATCAATTATGAATTACGAATTATTAATTCA
>CAYPJE010000029.1:0-71 GCA_964410945.1 uncultured bacterium | reverse complement strand
CATTGCGAATGTCGGGGAGCTACGGCCCCAAAGTATCAATTATCAATTATGAATTTTTAATTGTCAATTCT
>CAYPJE010000028.1:0-43388 GCA_964410945.1 uncultured bacterium | reverse complement strand
GGGGAAATAACAGAATCGGTAATAAAACCTCACTCATTTTCGCCCGCATTGCCAATCCCGCTACCAAACTGCCGATGTTCATAATACCAATATTTCCGATCATTATCAAGCCAATCAACAGACCCCATTGATTAGGAAGATCGATTCCCAGAAACAGGATAAAAGGCAATGAAATCAGAATTTCAGTAATTGTTAAAAAAGCAATTCCGGCAACGCATTTTGACAGGTAAATCAGTCCCCGGTCGATAGGAGCTGAAATTAATGTGCTGAAAGTATCAAATTCCTTTTCATGGGTAAAAATACGATGCAGGCCCAGGACTGAAATGAATAGAATCATCACCCAATAAAGACCGGGAGCAAAGGTTCGGAATACGGCCGGTGATTCATTGAAAGCAAACGAGAAAATGAGGATTACCGCCAGACCAAAAGTCAACATTGTGGCACTGACCTCGCGGGAATGCAGCTCCACCAGAAAATCTTTGCGCAATAGCCGCCAGAACATCTTACCCGACCACTTCCCTGAAGATATTTCTGACAGCGGTTTGATCAGCTTCGGCTAAATCAAACTCTGAATCAATGTTCCCATTTGCCAGCAGTACCAGCCTTGAGCACTGATCCCAGGCCCAGTCCAGGTCATGAACAACCAGTAGCATGGTTCGTTTTTGCCGGCGCCATTCAGAAAATATCCCTTCTACCAGTACCCTGCCCTGGGCATCAAGACCGGCAAACGGTTCATCGAATAACAGCAGATCCCAGTCGATCAGAATTGCCATACATAATTTTAAACGCTGCAACATCCCCTGCGAGTAAATCCGGATCTGATCGTCGGCCTGTTCCAGCAATCCCACCAACGCTAAAGCTTCATCGATATCAGCTGGGGTTATTTGGACATTATGAAAACCGGCAAATAAGCTGAGATTCTCGCGGGCCGATAGGACAGGATATAAACCAGGAGCATGTCCGATATATAATAATCCCTGACGATCAGTGGCTGAACCTGAGAACAGATTTCGTCCTTTAAATAATGCTGAACCGTCAGTCGGAGCCGAAATACGGGCCAGTATTCTGAGGAGGGTTGATTTCCCCGCCCCGTTTTTACCCATCAGAGCGACCATATCACCCGGCATTACCTCGAGTTCGAGACGGTCCAGAACGGGACGATGAAAAAAAGATTTCGAAAGTTTGGAAACTGTCAGCAATGCGATACCAGGAATTACCGGTTTGGTAATTCTTTGATTTTCTGCAGAACGCGGGCGGCTTCCATCTTCAGGCTTGTGCGCAGTGAATTGTAATCCTCTTCGATTAATAATCCCAGCTCAAATTCATTATCAGCCTGTTTAATCTGCTGATATATGGATAGTTTCTCCGCTTCCAGGGCTTCAAAAGCCAGGTTGGCCATTTCCGATTCAGTCTGGCCTGATGAGAACAAAGGTTTGGCGATGTATATTACGACCGCTCCGAAAACTAGAAAGATAAGCAGGGCTTCCATCTATTTTTTTCTCCTTCCGGGCCATAAAGCCACCAGTGAACCGATCACAAAAACATATCCGCCGATCCAGACCCAGTTGACCAGTGGATTGACCATGATTTTCAGGGAAGCGGCATCGTTTTCTGTATCTACCCCGGTAAATACAGAATAGATATCCTCCTTTAAAGTCGTATAGATATCCAACTCACTGTGTGGTTGGCGCCGACGTTGATCGGGATGACGATGAAAATAAATTCTCTTCTCCGGGAACAGACGTGTAATTCTATCTCCACCCACCTGGGACACACTAATGTCTGCTATCCAGGCAAAATGATTCGGCCGTTCCTCAGTGGTAATCTGTTCCAACTCGAATTCATAACCACCCAGATGAAAACTGTCCCCTGCACGGGCTACTGTCTCCAACTCCGAATCAAAGGCTTTACCGGTAAATCCGACAAACATCAATACGACCCCGAAATGTACGATATAGCCGCCGTAGCGATGACGATTCTTACGAAGCATTTTCCCGAATGCAGTGAGAATCGACTCACCAAAACGCCGTCGTCGAATGCCAATTCCGTTTGAGAATTCCAGCAAAATCGTTGCCAGTACGAAAGCGGATAATGTTAAAGCTGCCAGGACCGACCCTCTGATCCCGAAAAGGATCAGGGCTATCATCGACACCAGGGCAACAATTACCGGAACCGAGAATTGTTTGATCAGTTTTTTGCGGGAGGTCCTGCGCCAGGCCAGCAGTGGCCCGACACCGGTCAGCAGCAACAAGGCCAGGCCGATTGGAATATTCACCTGGTTGAAGAACGGTGCTCCAACAGTAATCTTGGTACCCCGGACAGCTTCGGATATAACCGGAAACATGGTTCCCCAGAAAACAGCAAAACACATCACCAGAAAGACTACATTATTGAACAGGAACCCACTTTCTCTGGATGTAAATGATTCGATACGGTTATCGGTACGCAGAATCGGCAATCGTTGGTATAACAGCAGGAATGACAGCACCAGGGTAAGGACAACAAACCCAAGGAACAGTGGTCCAAGACTGGAAGCAGTAAATGAATGTACCGATGACATAATCCCGCTGCGGGTAAGGAATGTCCCGAAAATACTTAAGGCGAAAGTGATTATAATCAGAGTCATATTCCAGACCCTAAGCATATCACGTTTTTCCTGGATAATAATGGAGTGAATGAATGCCGTTGCCGTCAGCCAGGGCATGAATGAGGCATTCTCAACCGGATCCCAGGCCCAGTAACCGCCCCAGCCTAATTCCTGGTATGCCCACCAGGCTCCCAGAATAATCCCGATACTTAGAGCCAGCCAGGTAACCAGTGTCCAGCGGCGGACAATATGAATCCAGGTAGTTGAATTATCCCTGGTGATCATGGCTGCCATGGCAAAGGCAAATGGAATGGCGAATCCCACATACCCCAGGTACAAGGTCGGCGGGTGGATGGCCATGGTTACATTCTGTAACAGCGGATTCAATCCATTTCCATCACGAATTATGACATCACCCGGGACCGGCGTAAACGGATTGGTAACATAATTTGTCATCGCCAGAAAGAACAATTCCACGACTGTAATGATCAGGATGACCCAGGGCATAAAGGACTGATTCTTTTTCCAGTTCTGGTACAGTACGATCAGGTTGTACACCGCCAGTACAAAAACCCAGAACAACAGACTACCGGCCTGGCCAGCCCAGAGTGCTGATATTTTATACAGCAGTGGTGTGGCCAAACTGGTATAGTGGGCCACATATTCCAGATTGAAATTGCTGGTGATCAGCTCGTTCAGCAGGGACAGGGTTGCCAGTACGGTCAATCCCGCTACGGCAACTGCTGCCCGCTGGCCGCTTAGATAGAGTCGCCGATCGCCGGTTTTGAGATATGCAATCAGCAGAATAATTGTCACAAAGGCCAATCCCAGGGCCAGATTCTGGGAGACGGCACCAAAGGTTGCTAAACTAAACATCAGCTTTCATCCGCCTTATAGTTTTCATAATCTCGCAGGTCACCCTCGTACCGTGAGGCACATTTAGTCATCAGGTTATCGGCATAGAATTCATCATTTCGATATTCCCCTTCCACGATGACTTCACAACCATCTTCGAAAAGATCGGGTCTGGTTTTATTGTAGTGCACCTTGATTGTAGCACTACCCTGCTCCAGGACAAAATCCATGTCCAGCAGATCGGTCTTGGAAATATTGATAGTTCCGGCCTTCACGATCCCGCCCAACCGGAAGCGATTCTGATCATATTCCCCGCTCAGCAATTCCTGAACTGAAAGATAGGGGACTTCTTTGCCTTTCGTGCCGGTAGTGATCCACATCAGGAACAGGGCCACTACAACTATGACCACCAGGGCAACTTTGGAGCGATTCATCATATTCAACCTCAATTTAGAATACTGTTGTTTCCTTCCATTCTCCAAAAACCGCTTTCATAGCGGTTACGATTTCCCCCAGCGTTGCATACGCTTTGGCCGCTGCAATTATTGGCGGCATCAAATTCGAACCGTCATCACAGGCCCTGGTAATAGCCGCCAGTGCTTCCTTCGCACTGGTTTCATCACGCTCAGCCTTCAGGATACGGATCGCATTGCATTGTTTTTCTTCAGATTCCTGGCCTATTTCCAGCAACGGAATCTCAATACTTTCATTTTCCTTTACAAATTCATTAACGCCAACGACAATTCGGCGTTTACTATCAACTTTGCGCTGATATTCGGAAGCGGCACGCGCAATTTCCCGTTGAAAATAACCAGCTTCGATGGCAGGTATCACACCACCGAATTTTTCGATTTCTGTGAAATAGTCCTCAGCTTCGGCTTCCATTTCATCGGTCAATTTTTCGACAAACCATGATCCACCCAGCGGATCGATCACATTTGTCACACCTGTTTCATAAGCAATTAATTGTTGTGTTCTAAGGGCAATTTCGGCTGCCTTGGCAGTTGGCAGAGCCAGGGTTTCGTCCATTGAATTCGTATGCAGGGATTGAGTTCCCCCTAAAACGGCGGCCAGGGCCTGGAATCCGGTCCGGGCGATATTGATTTCCGGTTGCTGTGCTGTCAGTGAACATCCGGCGGTTTGAGTGTGAAAGCGCAGCTTCCATGATCGGGGATCCCGGGCACCATACTTCTCTTTCAAGCGACGGGACCAGATTCGCCGGGCGGCCCGGAATTTGGCAATTTCCTCGAAGAAGTCCAGATGGGAATTGAAAAAATATGAGAGCCGGGGGGCAAATTCGTCTACGTCCAATCCGGCTTGCATGGCATATTCGACATAAGTAAAACCATCGGCCAGGGTAAATGCCAGTTCCTGGGCAGCTGTCGATCCCGCTTCCCTGATATGATAACCACTGATCGAAATTGTATTAAACTGGGGCAGGTGTTCGGTACAATAGGCAATCATGTCGGTGATCACCCGCATTGAAGGCTCAGGTGGAAATATCCATTCCTTCTGGGCGATGAATTCCTTGAGAATATCATTCTGCAGGGTTCCGCGCAGTTTCTCCGATGGTACACCCTGGTTCTCGGCGCAGGCGATATAGAATGCCAGCAGGATAACGGCCGGACCATTAATTGTCTGCGAGACTGAAATATTGCCAAGATCGATCTGGTCAAATAGGATTTCCATGTCCTTGAGCGATGCCACACTTACCCCGCATTTACCGACTTCGCCTTCGGAAAACTGGTGGTCAGGATCATATCCCATCAGGGTGGGCATATCATAAGCTACCGACAATCCTGTCTGTCCCTGTTCCAGCAAAAAGCGAAACCGGCGGTTGGTCTCGGCCGGGGTTGCGAATCCGGAAAACTGGCGCATGGTCCACAGGCGGCCCCGATACATGGTAGGGTGCACTCCACGGGTATACGGATATTGGCCAGGAAAACCTAATTGTTCGATATAATCCGGATCGGCATCCTTCGGAAGGTATAACAACTCCAAAGGTTTTCCACTCAGAGTATCAAAATTATAATCCCTCTGACCGGTCTGACTGACTTCCTGTTTCCATTGCTCAAAAGCGCGATCGAATGTTGACTTACTCACGATTTCCCTGCTCATTCAAAGGTTATTTAGCTTCAGCGAGCTCATTACGGCGCTGTTTCCATTCCTTGCTGAAAATCAGGATACCCTCCGCTGCTATCCAGACTGTCATCGATATGATTACCAGTGACAGTATTATTAACGGCCAGGTTTTCTGTTCAGCCTGGAAAAATTCAATCAATTTCAATACCATGGCATACATGGTGACAGAAAACATAAACAGAAGCGGGAATAAAGTAATGAAATAATTTTTCCTCTGTTTAAAGATATAAATCGTAATTCCGATCAATCCGATAGCTGCCAGATTCTGGTTGGTTGTACCAAAAAGTTGCCACAACGTCAAACCAGCCGGTTTTCCACCGATTTTCATGAATGCAAAGTAGGCAATTGCCAGGACAGCAATGATTGCCGCCAGAAACCGATTCTGCAATAAAGGAAATTTGAATGTGCGTCCCAGTTCTTCAACATTATAGCGCAATAACCGTGTGGCGGAATCCAGGGTAGTGAGGGCAAATGACACTACCATTACCGCAATAAAGGTGGCTCCCAGTTGATGGGGAATCCCGATTTTGGTCAGTATTTCTCCCGAACCGAAAATGAATGCATCCAACTGCGGTTTCAGTCCGCTCATGTCCCCCCAGCTGGAATAACGGGTATGCCACTCCTGGGCTCCTCCCAGAGCAGCGGTTGTTGCCAATATCACCAGAATTGCCAACAATCCCTCAACCAGCATTCCCCCATAGCTAATGAACTGGGCATCACGGGGTGTATCGATCTGCCGGGCTGTTGTTCCGGATGCAACCAGATTATGGAAACCACTGATTGCACCGCAGGCAATCGTGATAAACAGGAATGGCAGGATCGGGGGCAGATCAACTGCCATCTGGTTCAAAACCGGTGCGGTCACCGGAGCCCGGTAAATAAAAATACCGATCGTCAGTAAGCCCAGACCAATATACAATTGGAAGGAATTCAGATAATCGCGAGGCTGCAATAACAGCCACACCGGTAAAACCGAGGCAATGAAGGCATAGGCCACCAGGGACCACATCCAGGCACTGGACGAGATCCCGGTCAGCGGATGATTGATCCCATAGAATATGGTCCCAAACATCAGTAGCAAACCAATGATCGAAACCGGAACCAGGGGCAGGTTGTAACGGTAAATGCCGTACCCGATGAACATGGCAATAACTATCAGGGCCAGCGTCGGCAGTACACCCTGGGGATACATGATGAATACCTGGGTTATTACAATGACAAATACACCCATCGCCAGTGCCAGCAGGAAAAAGATCAACAGTAGAAAGATTATTTTCACCCTCGGTCCCACCAGCTGCTCGGTTATTTCACCAATTGACCGTCCATTATTTTTCAGGGAAATGGCTAAAGCGGAAAAATCGTGTACGGCTCCCAGGAATATTGATCCGAACAATACCCACAAGAAGGCCGGTAACCAGCCCCAGATAACCGCTATCGCCGGGCCGAGAATCGGGCCCAGGCCGGCAATCGAGGCAAAATGGTGCCCGAATAATACATAACGATTGGCCGGAACATAATCGATGCCATCATTCCTGACATGGGCCGGAGTCGGCAGGTCAGGATCCAGGGCAAATATCCTTGTTCGGATATATTTGCCATATATGAAATAGGCACTGAAAAAACCACCCCCGGTTAATAGTAATAATAGGGCTGAATTCATTTATTTCAGTAGTTTATTAAATATTCTCCACTGCAACGGATAATTTATCCGTAAAATGATTTAATAGCTTTTTTAATCCCTGAAATATCAAGCTTCACCATCTTCAGTAACTCATCGCGGCTGCCATGGGTAACAAACTCATCCGGTAATCCCAACCTCAGTATTTTTCCAGAAAAACCTTTCTCGGTTAAAAAGGCAGTTACACCTTCGCCAAATCCACCTGTGAGGGAACCTTCCTCAACGGTAACCACATATTTAAAACGCTTGATCAGTTTTTTGAGATAACTGACATCCATCGGTTTAACGAAACGACAGTTAACAACCTCACAATCAATATCTTTGGCCAACTGATCGGCCACGATTGCCGTCGCTCTGACCATTGGCCCAACCGACAGAACAGCCAGATCCTTCCCCGGCCGTTGAACTTCCCAACTGCCGATCGGCAGCATTTCGGCCTGCCCGCTGCGGTCAAATTCCTGGGCACTGGCCTTGGGATAGCGTAAAACAAAGGGACCTGAACCGTGATTCAGAGCGGTGTACAGCAGATGTCTCAGTTCATTTCCGTCTTTGGGGGCGGCAACAACAATATCCGGAATCAGCCGGAAATAGGCCAGATCAAAATTACCGTGATGGGTCGGTCCGTCCTCACCGGCCAGACCAGCACGGTCCAGACAAAAGATTACCGGCAAATTCTGAATGGCAATATCATGGATCACATGGTCGAAAGCACGTTGAATGAAAGTTGAATAAATAGCAACTATCGGACGGATATTCTGGGTGGCCAGCCCCCCGGCAAAGGTAACGGCATGCCCCTCAGCGATACCAACATCATAATAGCGGCCGGGAAATTCTTTGGCATAGGGCACCAGACCGGTTCCCTCCCGCATGGCGGCCGTAATACAGACTGTATCCTCACGATTCCGGGCTATTTCACAAGCCAGTTCACCAAATACGGTCTGGAAACTTGGAACCGTATCGACTTTACCTATGCTATTATTACCGCTGACGCCGTGGTACTTGACCGGGTCAGATTCAGCAGCTCCCAGTCCCTTGCCCTTCTTGGTATTGATATGCAGCATGACCGGTGATTTGATTTCATTGATATTTTTCAGAGTAGCCACCAGTTCATCCAGGTCATGACCATCTATCGGTCCAAAATAACGGAATCCCAGTTCATCGAAAAGAATACCGGGTACCAATAGGTTTTTCAGGCTTTCTTCAATTTTCTTCAAACCGGTCCGGATGGCGTATTTACCGATAGGCAGTGAGCCGGTCCAGTCCCAGACCTCATTGCGAATACGATTATACAATGGGTTAGTCTGAATTCGGTTCAAATAAGTCCGCACAGCACCGACATTGGGGCTGATCGACATTTTATTATCATTGAGAACAACCAGGATCTGGCTCCGCAAGGCACCGGCATTATTGATTGCTTCATAAGCCAATCCGCCGGTCATGGCACCATCACCGATCACAGCAGCAACCTTGTAGTCATCGCCATTATGTTCCCGTGCTATTGCCATACCGAAGGCTGCCGATATGGAGGTCGAAGCGTGCCCGGCACCAAAAACATCATGCTGGCTCTCGGTGCGCTTCAGAAATCCGCTCAATCCTTTAAACTGACGAATTGTCGGGAATTGCTCTCTCCTACCAGTCAGAATCTTATGGGCATAGGCCTGGTGGCCCACATCCCAGACAATCTTGTCATCAGGGGAATCATAGACATAATGCAGGGCAACCGTTAATTCAATCACCCCCAGAGTCGGAGCAAGATGGCCGCCGGTCTCATTGACTACATTGATAATATAATTTCGCAGTTCGGAACACAGAATTTTCAGCTCCGGCACACTCAGCCGTTTCAGGTCAGCTGGGCTATTAATGGAAGGTAAAAACTGGTACTCCATATTATCTCCCGGCTACTGGTATTGATTGTTCGGCGAAAGCCAGATCATGAAAAATGGTGACTTCGTCCAATTCCGGATGAAAACTCAATCCCATATGCTTGCCCTGTCGGACTGCCACCGGTTTACCCTGGTGCTCCGCCAGAACTTCAACCTCTGTGCCGACCCTGGTTATCCGGGGGGCGCGGATAAAGGTAGCCGGAATACTGACTTCACGTTCCCGGCCGGATACAATCAGATTATCACTGAACGAATCCACCTGACGTCCATAGGCATTCCGAACGGTGTCAACATCAATCAGCCCCAGCGTCCTGACACGTTCGTCTTCGATCTGTTGTCCCAGCATGATCAGACCGGCACAGGTACCCAGAACCGGTTTTTCCCTGGCAAAATCTATCAATGGTTGATAGAGATTGTAACTGGCGATCAATTTGGTCATCGTAGTTGATTCACCACCTGGTATAACCAGACCACAGACCTGTTCCAGATTCCGGGCATAGCGCACCAGAACCGGTTCCATTTCCAACAGCCTTAAAAGGTGAAAATGCCGGGCATAATCACCCTGCAGGCCCAGGACACCAATTTTCACTACCAACCACGCTCCTGCAGCCGTTGTTCTTCCGGAATCTCGGCAATATCCAGGCCTTTCATGGCCTGTTTCAAACCCGCCGATACTTTAGCCAGGCGTGCCGGGTCATCATAGTAGGTAACCGATTCGACAATCGCCTTGGCCCGGCTGGCCGGATCTTCACTCATGAAAATACCCGAACCGACGAATACCGTTTCGGCGCCCAGCTGCATCATCAGCGATGCATCGGCTGGAGTGGCAACCCCACCGGCGGCAAAATTAGGAACAGGTAATCTACCAGATTCAGCTATCTGTTGTACAATACTGAAGGGCGCTCCCAACTCCTTGGATCGGGCCATTAATTCTTCTTTTCCCAGGATGGTCAGTTCTTTTATTTCCCCGACTACCCGGCGCATATGGCGAACTGCTTCCACAATATTGCCGCTGCCGGCCTCACCCTTGGTACGAATCATCGCCGCTCCTTCACCAATCCGGCGCAGTGCCTCACCGAGGTCACGGCAACCACAAACGAAGGGTACCTTGAAATCATGTTTCCAAATATGATTAGCCTCATCGGCCGGGGTTAATACTTCACTCTCATCGATAAAATCGACTTTTAGAGCTTCCAGTATCTGCGCTTCCGCGAAATGCCCGATCCGGCATTTAGCCATCACCGGAATTGAAACGGCTTCCTGAATACCCGTTATCATCTTTGGGTCACTCATGCGGGCGATTCCGCCATCCTTGCGAATATCGGCCGGGATTCGTTCCAGTGCCATTACGGCGGCGGCACCGGCATCTTCGGCTATTTTTGCCTGGTCAACGGTGGTCACATCCATAATCACACCACCCTTCAGCATTTCTGCCAGGCCTACTTTTATTTCAAATGATCCTTTATCCATTGCTGATTTCCTGTTCTGGTCTGTTAGCAATTTTTTCAATTTTCCGGGTGACAGCACCGATTATAGAATCCGGTGTCGATGCCCCCGCTGATATCCCTACTGTATCTATATTTGTAAACCAGGTGGGATCCAAATCCTGAGGTCCAGATACCTGATATGAGCGGTCGTTTCTTTCCAGTGCCAATTGCGTCAGACGCTTGGAATTTGCACTGGTAAAACTACCAATAATTATAACAATATCAGCCGTCTCGGCTAATTCTTTAATCTGTTCCTGATTACGTTTGGTAGGAAAGCAAATTGTATTAATAAATCGTAAATCATAGATTTTCGTCATTAGAATATTAATTATCGCCTGAACATTCTCGATTGTCTGAGTTGACTGACTTACGACCCCGGCCTTTTTGAATTTTCCAATCTTCTCCGCTTCACCGGGAGTCGCAATAATAGTCGCTCCCTCCACCTGACTGGCGATTCCGATCACTTCATCGTGCCCATGATCCCCAATAATGAAAATCCGGTAGCCGGCCGAAGATAGTTCCTTTACTTCCTTGTGAATATCGCGGACCAGGGGACAAGTAGCATCCTTGATCGAACGATTCTTTTTTCTGGCTTCCTCCCAGATAGCATTAACCGTCCCATGGGCCCGGAATAGTACCGGTTTATCTTCCGGTACTTCATCGATTGTTGTAACAACCCGGACACCAACCTTTCCCAGGTCGTCCACCACGGTTTCATTATGAACAATGTCCCCCAGCATAAAAACTTCACCATATTCGGCGGCGGTATCAAAGGCCATTTTGACGGCGTCGCGAACGCCAAAACAATACCCGGCATCCTGTGCTACAATGATTTTCAACGATCTTCCCCGGCTTCATTCTGTTCAGCCATGGCTGCCAGAGTTGCAGCAACAACCCGCGGAGCGATATCGGCCAGTTTACCCGGAATTACCGCACCAGCTGCGAAGGGATGACCGCCGCCACCAAGGTTTTGGGCCGTCTTCTGGATGGAATACCTTCCTTTGGAACGAAAATTGATTCGACAGGTGTCCGCCCCGTTCTGGAACAACATCAGTGCAACTTCAACACCTTTAATGGTTCTGATAAAATCCGTAAATCCATCGACATCCGAGACCGAAGCACCACTTTTTGTCAACATGGAACGATCAATTTTGAACCAGGCCAGTTCCCCTTCACGTTCAAACTGGAGGGTGTTCAAAATCAAGCCCAGTAACCGCATTCTGGTGATCGAGCTGGATTCATAAACCTGCTGATAAATATTATGGGGTTCAATCCCGGACTGAATGCAGGCAATTGCCACCTCATGGCAGCGAACATTAGTGTTGCTGTAACGGAATGAACCCGTATCGGTGAGAATCGCAGTATAAATTCCTTCACCAATTGCTACCGGCAGATTATCGGGATAGACCGTTCTGAAAAAATCATACAGCATCTCACCGGTGGCGGCAGCTTCCAGATCAATCAGATTATGAGTAAAAAAGCCGTTCACAGTATGGGCATGATGGTCAATATTGACCATTGTGATGTTTTCTGCCTTGAGCAGATCTCCCAGGGCCCGCAGACGACTATAATCACCTACATCAAAGATCAGGGCCAGATCGGCACCTTTAACCCAGGCTTCATGGCTTTTGGGATCGTATTGCTGATAACTGTCGATTTCCGCCAGAAAATTATAATCCACCGGCAAAGCTGATGGTGAAAGAATCCTGGAATCTTTTCCAATCGATTTAAGATAATACTGCATTGCACTGGCGCATCCCAACCCGTCACCATCGGGATTTTCGTGGGTTGAGATAACAATTCTGTCGGCGGTGTTAATTAAATTATGTACTAGATTCCAATCAATCATCTTGTCTCTGCCTAAAAGGATTAAATATACTCCATTTCGTTTAATTTATCTAAGATTGTCCAGCGTCAATTCACAGTGATCATTGTGAACGCCTATTATTCCAAAGAGTTTCGTTCTGTTCGTGTTTTAGATTATACCAGCGGGCCAGAACGAAAAAATAATCGGAAAGGCGGTTGATATACTTCAGCAGTGCCGGATTCAGACCATCGGCAATATCCAAAGCCACCAGATCGGTTTCAACCCGGCGGCAAACGGTCCGCACCAGATGTATCCGGGCTGCGAATTCCGCTCCTCCCGGCAGGACAAATTCTTCCAGCGGCGGTAATTCATCATTCATGGATTCGATCTGGTTTTCCAGATCGGCAACATGCTTCTCTGTGATAAGTGTGTGTCCCTTGTCAGGCAGCGCGATTTCGCCGCCGGCACTCAGTAATTCATTCTGGATGGCCATTAAAGCTGCCTTCAGTGTTTCATCAGCAACAACTGCCAGGGCCAATCCAACTCCGGCGTTGATCTCATCAAGTCCGCCCAGGCAGCGAATCCTTACCGCATCCTTGGAAATCATCTGGCCATTTCCCAATCTGGTTTTGCCCTTATCGCCTGTTTTGGTGGTGACCCGGTTGATTCGCATTAGAAAAAGATCAGGCTGATAACGATAAATAATGGGATCAGAATTGGAATGGAATACTTAAGCATATAACCAAAGAAACTGGGCATAGCGATACCTGATTCTTCCGCAACGGCTTTTACCATGAAGTTTGGAGCATTCCCGATATATGTATTAGCCCCCATGAAAACCGCTCCGGCAGAAATTGCCAACAATGTCTGCCTGTAGGTCGTCATCAGTTCAATCGCATTACCCCCGGCAGTGTTAAAGAAAACAAGATAGGTGGGGGCATTGTCCAGGAAGCTAGAGAGTATACCAGTGGACCAGAAATACATATAATTCACGGGATCGCCATTTGCATCAGATACGGAGTTGATCACCGCACCTAAGGCTCCGTCGGTGCCGGCTTTCAGGATCGCAATCGCCGGGATGATGGTCACAAAGATACCGGCAAATAATTTGGCAACCTCTACTATCGGGAACCAGGAATATTCATTGGTATCACGGATTTTCATTGGCGTAATCTTCCAGCTCAGGAAAGCCAGACCAAGCAATAGAATATCTTTGGTCAGGTTCTGAAGTTGAACTTCCACATGGAAAACGTTGAAACTGATATGCGGATTCCAAAAACCACTCAGCAGAACCGCCCCAAGTACACCAGCAAGCAGGATCAGGTTAATTTTGCCTTCAATAGCAAATTTTACCTTATCAGCACCGGTGGAATCAGCCGGCATTTTTGATAAATCTTCTTTCCGGTAATAATAGGAGTCAAAGATATAATACAATACCAACAGGATAACAACGGCTACCATCATCGGGATGAACATATTAGTTGTAGTCCAGAAAAATTCAACTCCCTTTAAAAAACCCAAAAACAGGGGCGGATCTCCCAATGGTGTCAAGGAACCACCGATATTAGCCACCAAGAAAATGAAAAACACTATCGTATGCACCTTATGTTTGCGCCATTTATTGGCCCGCAACAATGGTCTGATCAACAACATGGCGGCACCGGTCGTTCCCATCCAGCTGGCCAGGGCCGTACCGATAATAATCATGATCGTATTGACAAGAGGTGACCCTTTGAACTCACCCTTGATAGCAATCCCACCAGAGACCGTAAAGAGTGCCAGTAGCAGGATGATGAACGGTAAATAATCCAGGAGATAAATATGGAGCAACTCATAGAGTGCTATATCAAATCCCTGGGCAAAGAAAAATGGAATAATAAATGACAGGGCCCAGAAAAGTGATACTTTCCCGAAATTGTGATGCCAGAAATGAGGTGCAACCAAGGGGAAAACCGCCAGCGACAGCAGGATTCCCGCAAATGGCAGAGCCCATAGCACATTCAGGTTGGCGCCATCAACATGCGGGGCAGCATGATGATCTACATGATGTTCAGCAACTACTTCTGCCGATTGGCTGTGGTCAGGGTTTTCAGCAAAAACAGAACCTGGGACGATGAATAATCCTGCAATAAGCAATAAGACAATTAACCTGGTCGTATTCATTTAATATCAGCCCTAGTCATTAATAATATTTATTAAGAAAATATCGACATAGAAAGTACATATATTACTCAATTTATGGGTAGCCAAATCAGTTAGTAATTCATCGTCTGGTTCACATCCTGCCAAATCCCGGTCCAATCTAATTCATCTGACTGTAATACTGCCTAATCGGCATTAAGAATCTGGAACTTTGCCGGAAAACACCTGTAAATTCCACCATGCAGATTTTAATCACAATTATAATTCTTGGATTAGCGATCGCGGGACTGGCACTTGGCGTGATATTCAAAAAAGAACAGATATCCGGCCATTGCGGCGGTGGACAAAGGATTACTGTGGATGGCGAGGTACTAACTTGTCCGACCTGTGACGGCGACCGGGAAAAATGTGAAAACCTGTAATTATTCTCTTACTACCATCCCTGTTGACTGAACAGTAGTAAATTTCTCTGTCCCTGACCTCAGAATCCATAAGGCCTCAACAGCAGGTAGAGATTCCACAAACCTCCAGCCGTCATCTATTGTCATTATCATCAGGCTGGTAGCATAAGCATCCGCATCCATACAGTTGGGTGCGATCACAGTGACTGAAGCTACCGTTGTCTCTACCGGGTAACCGGTTCGAGGATCTATTTCGTGGGAATATATTCGCCCTTCATATTCAAAAAACCGCCGATAGTCACCCGAAGTAGCCATGGCCTGATTTGAAAGACTGGCCACAGCCTGTAATTCCGCTCCGGGCAGGGCATTGAAATGGGGTGTGTCAATCCCGATCGACCAGGGATCATCGTGGGCATTTGTTCCGCGACAATAGACCTCACCACCTATTTCCACCAGGAAGTTATCGAAGCCGTTTCCAAGGATATAACCAGAGACTGCATCGACACCATAACCTTTGGCTATGGCACTCAAATCGATCGATACGGCCGGGTCTAGCTTGGCCAGTTTATCCGGATGGACGCTGATTTTGCGGTAGCCTACTTTCCGGCGGGTTTTAACAATAGTATTTCGATCCGGCGGCAAATTCAATCCGTATTGGGATCCGGGACCGAATCCCCAAATATCAACCAGTGGACTCAGGGTAATATCAAAGGCCCCGGCAGTCATCTCAGAAAATTCCAGGGCGCGCCGGACCACAGATTGGAATTCAGGAGAAACAGCCAGTTCCCGGGCTTGGGCCAAATTATTGAATTCTGATATTTCACTGTTTGGATCCCAGGTGGACATCTGACGATTGATCTCGATCAAAATACTGTCAATTCCGGAATGAAGCTCTTCCTGGTCCGGAACCGTAGAATTACGCAGCACGATTTTAACCGAATAAGTTGTACCCATCGTGTGGCCGGTGATTGAAAGCTGTTCATCGGGACGGCTACAGCCAAACAACAGTAACAGGCACAGAGAGCCCAGCAAAAACCGGACTCTCATGGATGTACCTATTTTCATAACCTGCTAGAACTCATCGTAAGCAATCATATCTTTATCAACACCAAGGTCGTAAAGCATTTTATCTACGGCACTGATCATCATGGGCGGGCCACACATGTAATACTCAATCTCGGTGGGATCTTCATGCTTGCTGAGATAATTATCGTGAACCACCTGATGAATGAATCCGGTTGGTCCGGTCCAGTTATCTTCCGGTAATGGTTCGGATAGGGCAACATTATACTCAAAATTAGGGAACTCTTCCCGGATAGCCTTGAAATCCTCATCGTAGAACATTTCGCGCAACGATCTGGCACCATACCAGAAAGTCACCTTACGTTTGGTATTTTTTGTATGGAACAGATCGAATATGTGACTACGCATGGGAGCCATTCCGGCTCCGCCTCCAATGTACATCATTTCACGTTCAGTATCCTTGGTAAAAAACTCACCGTAAGGACCGGAAACAAACACTTTATCCCCGGGTTTCAGGTTAAAAATGAATGATGATGCAATTCCCGGTGGAACATCAGGAAGGTTCGGTGGAGGTGAGGCGATACGCACATTCAGCATCACGATATTACCTTCCGCCGGATGATTGGCCATACTGTAAGCCCGGAATAATTCATCATCAAACTTGGAATGAAAACGCCACATATTGTATTTATCCCAATCACCCCGGTATTCATCGGCAATATCAAATTCACTGTAATCCAGTTCGTATTTGGGAATATCGATTTGAATATACCCACCGGCCTTGAAATCGAGGTTTTCTCCCGCCGGCAGTTCCAGTACCAATTCCTTGATAAAGGTGGCCACGTTATCATTGGACCGTACTGTACATTCCCATTTCTTGATATTGAAGATTTCATCGGGAATCTGAATTTTCATATCCTGCTTGATCTTGACCTGACAGGCCAGGCGGTAATGTTCCTTGGCCTCCGCCCGGTTGATATGTCCTGTCTCGGTGGGCAGAATATCTCCACCTCCATCCATGACCTGACATTTACACTGGGCACAGGTACCACCTCCGCCGCAGGCTGAGGGAATGAATATCTTATGTCCCGCCAGGGCTGTCAACAGGGTCGAACCCGGCCGTACAAGGACACTTTTTTCCTTATCGTCGTTGATCATGATCTCCACATCACCCTGCGGGAGCAATTTTTTCTCCGCAAAGTTCAACAGGAGGACCAGGATCAGAATAACGCCTGTAAATACAATAACGCCTGTAATTGCTGTTACCATAATTCGCCCCTATAAATCGATGCCTGAGAAGGCCATGAAGGTCATTGATAACAATCCGGTCAGCAGCATGGTGATACCCAGACCGCGTAACGCCGGAGGTACATTTGAATACCGCAGCCGGTGACGGATAGCTGCCATAGTGGTAATCGCCAGGAAGAAGCCGATACCGGAACCAAATCCGAAGACCACCGATTCACCCAGATTATAATTACGTTCCACCAGAAACAGTGAACCACCCAGGATGGCGCAATTCACTGCGATCAGCGGCAGGAAGATTCCCAAACTCTGATAGAGAGCGGGTGTAAACCGGTCCATGATCATTTCCACCAGCTGGACCATCGCCGCAATCGTGGCGATGAATACGATGAAATTCAGGTAACTCAGGTCCAGGTCCGGTAAACCAGCCCAAGCCAGGGCACCTTCCTTTAGCAGGTAGGTGTGCAAAAACCAGTTGACCGGAGCTGTAATTGACAGGACAAAGACTACCGCCAGTCCCAATCCAATCGATGTTTCTACCTTTTTTGATATTGCCAGAAATGAGCACATCCCCAGAAAATAGGCCAACAGAATATTTTCGATGAAGATCGACTTGACTGCCAGACTAATATAATGTTCCAACATCTCAGGCCTCCTCTTCTACTTTGGTTATCAGCCGTTGGACCCAGATTATCAAACCCAGGATAATGAAGGCCCCTGGTGAAAGAACCATCAATCCCACATTCTCGTATCCTGCAGCATAAAATGATTCCGGGATAATCGTGAAACCAAGGATGGTACCACTACCGAATAATTCCCTGAAAAAGGATACGGCAATCAGGATCAGGCCATAGCCAAGGGCATTTCCCACACCGTCCAGGAAAGCCGGCCAGGGTTTGTTTTGCAAAGCAAAAGCTTCTGCTCGCCCCAGCACTATGCAGTTGGTAATGATCAAACCGACAAATACTGATAGCTGCTTGCTCATATCATAGGCATAAGCCCTCAATACCTGATCAGTCAGAATCACCAGGGATGCTATCACGGCCAGCATGACAATGATCCGAACCCGTCCCGGAATGTAATTCCGCAGGAGGGATATGATCGTATTTGACATCGACAGCACAAAGATTACCGCCATGGTCATAACAATAGCCGTGTCCATTTTTACCGTAACCGCCAGAGCCGAACAGATGCCCAACACCTGGAAAGCAATCGGATTATTGGCCATCAGCGGATCCTTCAGGACCTGCTGTGATTTTTTACTCAATAAACTCATTTAACCTTCCTCCGTTGAATGCGCCTGTTTGAAGAACGGCAGGTAGTTAATTAAATCCTGTTCAATAAATATATTCAGCCCTTTACCGGTCAGGGTAGAACCGGAGATTCCGTCAACCTGATGATAGGCTTCCGGACTTTTCTCATTTACAACCCCCTTCACGATCTGGATACTGACCAGTTCTCCCGCTGGATTGAAAATCTGCTTGCCGATGAAATTGGAGGTAAACCATTCTTTCTCGATTTCGCCACCCAGGCCGGGAGTCTCGCCGTGCTGATAGAAGGTCAATCCCATTACGGTGTTGCAGTCACTTTCCAGGGCCAGATAACCATAACAGGTCGACCACAGACCTTTTCCGGAAATCGGGAGGGCATAACCGACGGTGGAACCATTCACAACTTTTTCATAAACCGGATAAAGACCAGTCATCGTTTTCGGGTCAATATCTTCCGGTTTCAAATCCGCCACCGGATTGCCATCGGCATCGACCACGATACCGCGAATATTATTATCAAATAATATCTGGATATCTTCGGCAGTCTGCTTTACCTCGGTTGGTCCGGTGATATTCAGAGCCCGCAGAATATTCTTCTTGATATCCAATTCAACATTCAACTGCTGCCGTTCCTTCAGAGAAGTTGCGGCCACCGATAACATGATTCCCAGGACGATAGTCACCAAGGCGGTGAATCCCAGGGTATAGCTGTTACTGCGCATAACGGGCCACCCTCCTTTTGATATTGGATTGGACAACAAAATGATCTATTAACGGGGCAAAAGCATTCATCAGCAGGATCGCCAGCATAGTACCTTCCGGATAGGCTGGATTGATCGACCGCACTACCACCGTCAACATACCGATCAGAAAACCGTAAATCCAGCGTCCTGTATTGGTATGGGCCGCTGAGACCGGATCGGTGGCCATGAATACCACGCCGAATAAAAAGCCGCCCATAACCAGGTGATAATGGGGCGGCAGACTCAACATAGTATTGCTGGAGTAACCGGCAAAGATATTGGTAATAAAGGCGGTCACAACCAGGCCGATGAAAGCACTCAGCATAATCCGCCATGACCCAATTTTAGAAATGATCAGCAGGAAAGCGCCAATCAGAATCATCAGACCACTCGTCTCACTGATCGATCCCGGTACCAGCCCCATGAACATATTCGACCAGGAGTAATCGAATTGGGTTACACCATTCAGTAATTCAACCGCATTTCCATCAGTTACACTGGCCGGAACCGCCAAGGCGGTTGCACCGGTATAACCGTCAGGCCCCATCACCCAGACGCCATCACCTGAAATTTTACCCGGATAGGCAAAGAACAGGAAGGCACGGGCAGTGAGGGCCGGATTGAAGATGTTCATCCCTGTTCCACCGAACACCATTTTACCGATCACCACTCCAAAGGAAGTCGCCACAGCCACTTGCCAGAGTGGAATTGTGGGCGGGACGATCATGGGAATCAATAGTCCGGTTACCAGAAATCCTTCGTCAACCTCATGTTTTCGAATTACGGCAAATAACACCTCCCAGAATCCGCCCGCGGCGTATGATACAATTATTATAGGTAACATTACCTTGAAGCCAAACCACATATTAGCCAACAGGGTTCGTTCAATCCCGAACGCCAGTCCCTGCTGATAACCAATGTTATACAGACCAAAGAAAAAGGCCGGTAACAAGGCATAAATTACCACAGTCATGACCCGCTTCAGATCGGCACTGTCACGAATGAAGGGAGCCTGATCGGTCTCTTTATCCGTGCTGAACAGCAGGGTATCCATCATTTCATAGACCGGATAAAACAGATGCAGCTTACCATCTTCTTCAAAGGCCGGTTTCATCCGCTCACTGATTTTTCTTAAAAACTGCATAGCTAAATTTCCTTTTCTATTATATCCAGGCCCTGCCTGATAACCGCACTGAGCTCGATTTTACTGGGGCAGGCAAAGGTGGCTAATGCAAAATCCTCCGGGTGGCACTCGATGATCCCCAACTTCTCCATTTCTTCCACATCCTGAGCCAGGATACTGCGGAAAAGAGCATTGGGAACAATGTCCATCGGGATTACATCCTCCCAGGCATTGATCGGAACCACTGCCCGGCGTCCACCATTTATCTTGGTGGAAAAGTCAAAGGCCTGTTTACCCGTTTTCAGGAACGCATTGGTCAGGGTGTATTGCTTGCGGCTACTGCCGATCCGGGCCCACCCGACGAATGGCCGTTCATGGCTGACAGGAAGCAGAGCTATAGAGGAATGATAGAATCCAAGAAAATCAACCGCATCGGCTTTACGCCCGGTAAGCACGTCACCGGAAATAATCCGGCATTCATCAACCGTAGGTTGATCGACGACCAGGGTGGTAATATCAGTGCCAATCCTGGTTTTCAGGTAGCATGGCTTTTCAGCTGCCGGCCCGCCAACCGCAACAACTACTGTTGGATCAAAGGAACCTGTCAGGAATAAGCGTCCCAGGGTTACAACCTGCTGGGCTGCAATGGTCCAGACCACCTCACCCGGTTTCAGCGGGGCAATATGGTGAATCTGAATACCGACATTACCAGCCGGATGGGGACCGCTGATCTCATGAACGGAAATTCCATCCAAGTCAGTAAAGGCAGGGATACTGGTTCCGGCTTCCACCGTTAGATTTACTTCGCCACCGGAAAGTTTCTTGAGCACATTCATTCCGGTTTTGAAAGCTTCCTCCCGGCCTTCCAACGCCACGGAAAGATCAGCGGTCAGTGGCGCAGAATTATGTCCGGACACAAAAATCGCCCGGGGTGTGTCATCCGGGTTGGCATTTTTACCAAAAGGACGCTGCGACAGCAACGGCCACAGGTTGCTGTTCAGAATGAAATCAACCACATCCTCCCTGCCGGCTGTTTCCAATGCGGGAGCATCCAAAGAAGTGACTGCCTCGCTGGAATCCAGATCGATTATAATCTTGCGGATCGAACGCCGTTCACCATAAACCACATCCTTTATCACTCCACCTCCGGGAGCAGGATATTTCACGCGGGGATTATTCTTATCGAAAAATAACGCCTCCCCCAACTTGATTTTATCACCGGGTTTAACCAGCAGCTTGGGTTTTATGCTGGTGAAATCTGCCGGCACTATTCCTACCAGATCCGGTCTGGGAGCCGACTCAATCGAGCCAGCCGGCAAACCGGATATTCGGATATTGTGACCCTTTTTAATCTTTATTACCATCTATCTCAACCATCATTTAGTTAATTTGTAATAATATTAAGACACTTAATTAATTTGAAATTTTGTCTGGCGCATCTAATGAATGGAAAACAAGTCATAACTTGGAGTTAAGTTTACAAAAGCCGACTGAATAACTCCAAGGAGTTGGATATCCAATCCACCAGTGGAGTCCAATATACACCAAGAATGATCGTAGGAACACAGAGAATGACGGCTAACCGGGTTACGCCGGTTGTTTCTACCTCCATCTGATCCTCTCTTCTTCCATCCAGATACATGGCTTTGACAACGCGCATGTAATAATAGAGGGAAATTACGCTGTTGATTACACCAAAAACAGCCAGCCAGTAATAGGCCGGTCCGGCATTGATAACAGCGGCAAACAGATAAAACTTTCCGATAAAACCGGCCGTCGGCGGGATTCCGGTCAATGAAAACATGAATATTGTCATTATAATACCAAGGACCGGTTTTGTATAACCCAATCCATGGAACTCGTCCAATGTTTCACTACCGGTGGAATTCTGGATATTGATTACAACATAAAAGGCACCCAGATTCATTGCCAGGTAGATAGCGGCATAGATCATTACACTGAAGATTCCTGCTTCCGATAATAACGGAAGTCCCATCATCATATAACCGGCATGGGCAATGCTTGAATAGGCCAGCATTCTTTTAACACTGGTCTGTTTCAGGGCGACCAGATTTCCCAAGGTCATGGTAAAAACTGCCAGTACGGCTAACAACTGAGACCAGGGGATATCGACCTGGCTGATCCAATCTGCCTTGATAAAAACACCTTCCGATCCGAAGGTACTATTGAAAAACCTGATCAGGATCGCGAATCCGGCCGCTTTGGGAGCGACGGAAAGATAGGCCGTGATTGAGGTTGGTGATCCTTCGTAGACATCCGGTGTCCAGAAATGAAATGGAACGGCCGATATTTTGTACCCGAAACCGGCCAGAATGAAAATTGTCGCCAGGATAAGGGCCAGATTGGCTGAGTTTCCCAGAGCCGATAATGCAACGGCAATATCGCTCAGATTGGTCACGCCGGTCAGTCCGAACACGATACTGAACCCGAACAGCATGATTCCTGACGAAAAGGCACCATAGATCACATATTTCAGGGCCGCTTCGGTTGACTTTTTGTCCCCCTGCAGGTAGCCGGCCAGGACGAAGGAAGTGATCGATACAATTTCTATTCCCAGGTAGACCGTTATCAGGTCGGTGGCCGATACCATCAGAAATAAACCGGCAACCTGGATTCCGAGCAGGATATAATATTCTCCCAGCCCCCTGTTGTTCAACACCTGTTCGGACCGTGAGACCAGAATGGTAAAGGCCGTTCCGATCAAGATCAGAAGCTTAAAATAATCACCAAATCCATCTTTGGCGATTGCGCCAAGGAAAAGACTGACCGGAGTACCAGCATAATTCAATACGATCGTAAATCCACTCAAGATCAGTCCGGCCAGTAACCATAGGCCGATCCGGTTTGAATTTGCCTTTTTATAAACCAGTGATAGTATTATCAGAACGATAATTGTCCCGGTAACGATCAATTCCGGTCGATAATAATTGAGACTGTTGAGATTTGTCATCAGCTTATCCCTGCCTAGCAGCACATTCCTTTAAAATAAACCACCGGGATAACCCAGGCTGGCGACCTGGTCAATAATCAGATCAACGGTCGATTTGATGGCGTTAAGGAAAGTCGAGGGGAAAATCCCAAAGAACAGGGTCAGTACGGCCAAGGGAATCAGGGTTAACAATTCCCGGTTATTGATATCCGGCAAGGAATTGTATTTTTCATTTAACTGCCCGAAGAACATCCGCTGGTAGGCCCAGAGAAAATAGGCGGCATTCAACAGGATACCCAGGGTAGACAGAACCACAATCGTCCGGAAAACGGAGAAACCACCGATCAGGCTCATTGCCTCGCTAACGAAACCGGAAAATCCCGGCAGACCCAGCCCGGCGAAAAATCCAACCATTGTAATACCGGCAAAGACCGGCATCTGGGTAGCCAGACCTCCAAAACCATTAATATCGCGATGATGGGCGCGATCGTAGATTACACCCACCAGGATAAACAGCATGGCCGAGATAGTTCCATGATTGAACATCTGAAATATGGCACCATTCATGCCGGCCTGGGCCGATGTCAGATTGGTACCATTCATAATTCCGGCGGCCACCACGGCGGCCATACCTACCAGGGCAAAACCCATATGGTTGATACTGGAGTAGGCCACCAGACGTTTCAGGTCTTTCTGGGCCAGGGCGCACAGGCCGCCCCAGATAATATTCACCAGTCCCAGCAATGCCAGAGTGCCGGCGAACCACCAGGCCGCCTCCGGTAAAATCAGGTAATTGACCCGCAGCAGGCCATAGAGGCCCATCTTCAGTAACACCCCGGCCAGGATCACTGATATAGCTGTCGGTGCCTCGACGTGGGCCAGGGGCAACCAGGTATGGAAGGGGAAAATCGGCACCTTGATGGCAAATCCAATGAACAGGAGAATCCAGATTACCTTGATGGCTGACATTCCCCACCAGGCCAGTCCGCTGAGGGCTGTGGGTGCGATTTCCGCCAGCTCAACCATATTGAATGTGTAACCACAATTGAAATACAGGGCCAGAATCGCTATCAGGATCAGGACCGATCCGAACAAAGTGTATAAAAAGAATTTAATGGCTGCATATTCCCTTTTGGGACCGCCCCACAATCCGATCAGGAAATACATCGGTAGAAGCATCACTTCCCAGAACACGTAGAACAGGAAGAAATCCAGGGCGGTGAACACACCAATCATCCCTGCGTCAAGTAACAGAAACAGGGCAAAATAACCTTTGACCATTTTATCGGTCTTCCAGCTGACAAAGATACAGATGAACGATAACAAAGCTGTCAGCAATACCATTGGCAAGCTGAGACCGTCTATCCCCAGGAAATAGAAAATATTAAACGACGGAATCCACTGAGCCTGTTCCATGAACTGGTAGCCACCATTGATACGATCGTAGCCGAACCACAAGACTATCGCCAGTACCAGTTGTAATCCGGTGGCCACAGCGGCAATTATTTTCATTACGTGGCTGAACCGCTTCGGCAGGGCCAGAATAACAGCCATGCCAATCACCGGCAACCATATTAACCAGCTTAAGATATGGTTATCCATATCAATCCTTTCGTCCAAAATTTCTCAATCATGTCTACCCGGTTCATATTGTCTGTAAAATCAGGATAATGATTATTCCCAACAGGGCGAACAGTAAATAATTCTGCAAGCGGCCGGTCTGCAGGTACCGTAATGACTGGCCACCTCTTTGAATCAGGCGGCCGATCCCGTTTACCAGTCCTTTGTCCAGGCCTTCCCAGTCCAGATCACCCGACAGGCGGGATAATTTATCGGTAAAGCGTCCGAAGCCATCGATGAAACGCTGATCGTAAACATCCCAGTCCGTGTAGGCGACTTTATTTGATAGTTTCATGAATGGCTGATAGATATACCGCTGATAAATTTCGTCAATATAATATTTGTTGAACGATAACAGGTATAAAACACCACTTTTACGCGCCAGGTTATCGGCCGATATTTTCTGTTTCCGATAGACCAGCCAGGCCAACAGGATCCCGATAGCAGCCAGCGTCAGTGAGATGACCAGGGCCGTCAGGTGCTGATGGTGAGCCGCCTCGCTGATCTCCAGGGCACTCAGCACGTGGTCGGCCGGTACGATCGAATCCCGGGGTTGTATTAAATTATTAAACCAGCCATCGGCACTGGTCGGATTATACCCGGGAATGGTGTAAAAAATGAAGAATGTCAAGCCACTAAGGATCACCATGGGAAGGGTCATTTCCCGCGGCGATTCCTTGATCTTCCGGAAAACCTGGGGATACTGAGGTTCGTTGTGGAAGGTCTTGTAGATCAACCGCAGCATATAGAATGGTGTAATCAACGCAGCCGTAAATCCAAAGAACGGAATCAGGAAATGCTGGGGTGAATGCTCGGCAAAGGCCAACGTACCGGCCAGGATGGCATCCTTGGACAGGAAGCCGGAAAACAACGGTACACCGGAAATCGCCAGGGTGCAGACCACCATCGTCCAGTAGGTCACGGGCATTGGCCCTTTCAGACCACCCATATTGCGCATGTCCTGTGGATCAATGGAATTAGCACCATGTAGAGCATGGTGCATGGCATGAATTACACTTCCAGCCCCGTAAAACAGGCTGGCTTTAAACATGGCATGGGTTACCAGGTGAAAGAAACCGGCGGTATAGGCACCGGTACCGATAGCCATGACCATATAACCCAACTGGCTCAAAGTGGAATAGGCCAGCACGCGCTTGATATCATTCTGGGTGATGGCAATTGTGGCGGCGAACAGGGCGGTAAAGCCACCCACATAGGCAATCAATACCTGAGCTTCCGGTGTCAGGATAATAAATAATCGCACCAGCATATAAACACCGGCGGCCACCATTGTGGCGGCATGAATCAGGGCCGATACGGGAGTGGGCCCTTCCATGGCATCCGGCAACCAGATATGCAGTGGAACCTGGGCCGACTTGCCGACCGCCCCACAGAACAGACCTATGCCGGCCAGGGTCAGTAATCCACCGGGTACGGCGCCTGCGGCCACTCCGGCGAATATATCGCTGTAGTTAAAAGACCCGATAAAACTGAACAGCAGCATTATCCCGATAAAGAAGCCGATATCTCCGACCCGGTTGGTCAAAAATGCCTTTTTCCCGGCTTCAGCGGCCGAATCCTTCTTGAACCAGAAACCGATCAGCAGATAGGAAGATAATCCAACTAATTCCCAGAAGATATACAGTGAAATCAGATTATGAGCCAACACGATTCCGTTCATGCTGAAAGTAAATAAACCCAGGTAAGCAAAATAGCGGCTATAGAGCGGATCGCCTTCCATATAGCGCACAGAATAAATATGCGACATAGTGGAAATCAGGGCCACCACTACCAGCATAATGATGGTGATATTATCGATCAGAAAACCCAGCTCTACTGTAAACCAGCCCAGATCAATCCAGGTCAGTGCAGCACTCACCTCAAACTCAGGATTGAAATTCATCAGGATCGAAACCAGCATCCCGATGGCCAATCCCAATGTTATCAGAACTGAGCCAATGGAAATTAAATCACCCTGGCGTGGTAACCGTTTACCGAAAAACACCTGGATGATAAAAGCCAGCAGCGGCAGGAAAAGGATGATCAGGCTGGTAACGATCATTTCTTCATTTCCCGGGCCACGTCCACATTAACACTGTGAAACAGATTGTAGATATTGATAATTATGGCCAGAGCAACTGCAGCCTCCGCTGCTGCCATTATGATGACAAACAATGCAAATACATGTCCGCTTAAATCCATTCCGCCGAAGCGTGCGAAAGCAACGAAATTCAGATTGGCAGCGTTGAGAATCAGCTCGACTCCCATCAAAACAGCAATCGCATTCCGACGTGTAATCACCCCGAACAAGCCCAGCACAAACAGGATCGAAGCAACAATCAGGTAGGTGTTCAGGCTGTCCATCAGCGGTCTCTCCGAGCCAGGGTAGCGGCTCCGATCAAAGCCCCCAGTAGTAAAATCGAGGCAATTTCAAAGGGCAGCAGATAGTCGATCATCAGTAGTTTACCGATACTGGCCGTTGTCTGAAGCGGCTCGGAGGTCCCTACCTCCAGCCAGGGGCTTTTCACTACTGTAATGACCAGCAAAAGCAAAACCAACAGGGCACTTACCATGCCCACCCCGCGCTGGAGACTGGTATGGGAGATTCTAACGGAGGTCACTTTGCTGGTCAGCATGATACCGAATAGAATCAGGACCATGATACCGCCAATGTAAATAACTATCTGGACCACTCCGATAAAGTCAGCCCATAAATATATGTAGAGTCCCGCTACACCAACAAAGGTGAATAATAAGGCCAGGGCCGAATAGATCAGCTGGCCGCTGCCGACTACAACGACGGCCGAGCCAATTGTAAGGACAACCAGCATCCAGAATGTCAGACTGGCCATTATTTGCCACCTTCCTTCAATTTATTGCCGGCGGATTTCAGGCGCTGAATTTCAGCATCACTGGCATTGGCAAACCGGAAAATGAAATCACTCCGGTCATAGGTCGAGTATTCATAATCGATGGGATGCTTCCTGGAGTTTGGCCCGCCGGTCATATAAATACAATCTTCCGGGCAGGGGTAGGTGCAAAGATTGCAAAAGCAGCATTCGGACATATCAATGTCGAAGCGTGTCACCAGCATCCGCTTTTTTGTATCGTTGGAGGTAGTACCCAAATCAAAATCTTTAGGTGCTTTTATGGTTTCGATCTTGATACAATCCACCGGGCAGGCCCGTTCACACTGGTAGCAACCGATACAGTCATCGATATCCACATGAAGGCGTGAGCGGATCACATTATAATTATCATGATGAAAACCGATTGCCCGCTGGGGCTGGGGCCAGCGTTCCTCCGGGTACTGGAGGGTAACATTATTCTTTCTGATCCGCAGCATATGCCCAAAAGTAACCCCCATACCAGTCAGCAGGGTTGTTATAGTTTTCCAGATATTACTGAAATACTGCATACTCAACCGACCAGCAGGCTCCACAGGCCAGTCCCGAAAAGATTGAAAAAGGCAATTGGCAGTAATACCTTCCAGCTTACGTTCATCAACTGATCAACCCGCAGGCGAGGGAAGGTCCAGCGAAACCACATCATCACCAGCACCAGGAAAATGATCTTGGCAAAGAACCAGAACAGACCCCAGGCTGCTCCATCAAGGAAGCCGGCTACCGGGCTCTGCCAGCCGCCCAGGAAAGCAACCGCGGCCACAGCACAGACTACAAACATATTGGCATATTCGCTCAGGAAAAAGAAGGCCCAGCGCATTCCGGAATATTCGGTGTGAAATCCGGCTACCAGCTCTGATTCAGCCTCGGGAATATCGAAGGGCGTCCGGTTGGTTTCCGCCACTCCGGCAATAAAAAATATGAAAAAAGCCAGGAAAGTAAACGGATTCTGGAACAGGTACCAGTTGGGCAGAAATCCGAACACGGTACCCGATTGGGCCGCCACCAGCTCCTGCATACTCAAAGTCCCTGCCAGCATTACTACGGCGATAAGGGAAATGGCAGCGGGAATTTCGTAACTGATGATCTGGGCCGCTGATCGCATGGCCCCGTACAGGGACCATTTATTATTGGAAGCCCAACCCGCCAGGATCAACCCCAATACGCCGAACGAACTGACCGCCAGAATAAAGAACAGTCCGATATTGAAGTCGGCCAGGATCAGGTTCTGACTAAACGGAATGGCGGTAAAAGCAATGAATCCACCCAGAAACAGGATGAATGGCGCCAGGATAAAAAGTTTGCGGTCGGCGGCGGCAGGAATAATATCTTCTTTGGTTAATAATTTCAGGGAATCGGCCACGGTCTGTAGGACACCCCACTTTCCGGCATGGAGACCCGGTCCCTGCCCCATGGGACCTACCCGATCCTGCATAAAGGCGGATACTTTTCGTTCCACATAAACAGCCACAATGGCATGAACCGCTACCAATCCGAAAATCGCCAGCGCCGCCACCAGGGTCGCCAGGATGAAGGCGCCCGGTAAACCGATGAAGCCCAACCAGGAACCGGTGGTCCAGTCGATCAGCCAGTCGATACTCATCGGTCGATTTCTCCCAATACGATATCCAGGCTGCCCAGGATGGCCAGCACATCGGATATCATCCAGCCTTCCGAAATCTCACTCAACACACTGAGAGCGGTGAAAGCAGGCGAGCGCATTTTGACCCTGGTCGGTTTTGGTTTGCCGTCACTGATAATATAATATCCCAGTTCGCCGCGCGGTGTCTCGGAGCGGGCATAGATGGATCCCTTGGGCGGGCGGATACGCTTCGGTACCGTTGCCTTCACGTCACCATCGCGGGGCATCTGATCCAGGGCCTGACGGATAATTTTAACTGCTTCGCGCATTTCCTGCAACCGGACCCAGTAACGGTCCCAGCAGTCGCCAACCGATCCCTGCCGACCTTCACCCACCGGAACATCAAAATCAAATCGATCATAGATCGAATAGGTTTCATCCTTCCGCAAATCCCACTTCACACCGGAACCGCGCAGATTCGGTCCGGTAACGCTATAACTGATAGCTTGTTTTGGAGTTAAAATGCCAATGTCAGCGGTACGTTCGATAAAAATTTTATTGAAGGTCAGAATATTATTGTATTCATCGATCTGTGGTTCGAAATAATCGAGGAATTCATAAGTCTTTTCCACAAATCCAACCGGGATATCATGGGAGAGCCCTCCGACCCACATATAATTATACAACAGGCGGGCCCCGCAGGTCAGCTCAAACAGGTCCAGAATTCGCTCCCGGTCGCGGAACATATACAGAAAAGGTGTGAAAGCACCAATATCCAATCCGAAAGTACCAAGGGCCAGTAAGTGACTGGCGATCCGGTTCATCTCGGCCATGATCACCCGGATATATTCGACCTTGTCAGATACCCGGATTCCAAGGAATTTTTCCATGGCCAGGACATAACCAAAATCATTGTTCATCGATGCGATATAATCACAGCGATCCACATAGGGAATGACCTGCTCGTAGGTCACATTCTCACAATGTTTCTCAAAACAACGGTGCAGGTAACCAATAATTGGTTCAACCGCAGTGACAATTTCACCGTCCGTTTTAACCCGCAGGCGCAGAACACCATGGGTACTGGGATGCTGGGGTCCGATATTCAGGACCATCTCTTCAGCCTTAACTACTCCCATCCCTCTTTTTCCTTTGGCACTTTTATACCATTATATAGCTCAGGTGTCACATAATCTTTGCGCAGGGGCCAGCCTTCCCAGTCCTCGGGCAATAAAATCCGCTCCAGGTTGGGGTGCCCTTCGAATACAATACCATACATATCAAAAGTTTCGCGCTCGAACCAGTCAGCGATCCCCCAGACACCGGCAACCGAAGGTACCCTTCCCTCATCACGATCAACCGGAATACGAATCTCCAGCCAGTGTTTGTGGACCATTGAAAATAAATTATAACGGACCTCCAGGTTGGCATCGCTGCCATTATCGACACCAGTGATACAATGGAGGGAATCGTAGGCCAGTTTTTTATTATTGTGCAGATAACGGGCCACTTCCAGCCAATAATGCGGATCGATGATTAAAAATGGTGTCGGATCAGGTTCCCCCGCCGCAATTCCCGAATGGAATTTCCCCTTCAAAACTTCCCTGATTTCGTCAAAGTTCATTTAGTTTTACCACTCAATGGGCGTTCGTTGCGGATTTTTTCCTGCAGCTTCAGCAACCCTTCCAGCAGGGATTCCGGACGGGGCGGGCAGCCGGGGACATAAACATCGACCGGAATTACCAGGTCGACCCCTTTCAATACATGGTATCCATGCTGCCAGTATGGTCCGCCGCTGGTGGCACAACTGCCCATGGAAATCACATATTTTGGTTCGGCCATCTGCTCGTACAAACGTTTGATGCGCGAAGCCATCTTGAGGGTGACAGTACCGGAGACGATCATTACATCGGCCTGGCGGGGTGAAGAACGGGGCATCATGCCAATCCGTTCCAGGTCGTGACGGCTGGCGGCGGTGGCCATCATCTCGATAGCGCAGCAGGCCAACCCGAACTGAAAATACCAGGGTGAGGTTGACCGGGCCCAGCTGATCAGTTTATCCAGGGAACCGGTAATAATATTTTCCGAGTGCTGCTGAATCTCGTGTTCCATAGCGTCTAAGCACCGTCCCCCTGGTTAATCCGGCGGTACCGGCCGCGGGCGTTTTTGATCCGTAGCTTAACCCAGTCCAGATCACCCTTCCGCCAGACATAGGCCAGCCCGACAATCAGGATCAGCAGGAAAATACCCATCTCAATGAAAGCCAGCATTCCCAGATCCTTGAACACCACCGCCCAGGGAAACAGGAACACTACTTCAACATCAAAAATCAGGAAAACCAGGGCAATTATATAAAAACGGATATTGAATTGGATCCAGGCGCCCCCTTCTGGTTCTTCCCCGCATTCATAGGTGGAATTCTTAACAGGATTAGGTTTGGAGGGAGCTAATAATTTCTGTAGCCAGAGGGCAAACATCAGCAGTGCTGCGCCGAAGATAACAAAAGCCAGAACAGTTCCAAAATCGCGATACATTCGTTGCCCGTAATTATTAGGTGCGAATTTAGGTCGTCTGCTTTTCGGCAGTCAAGGCAAACTTCCTGTGAACAGTTTAGGTTTTCTGTATTTGTGTCAATGAGAATTAACATGAAATAAGTAATGATTTTTGCGGATCAGGAATAGACAGAATTACAGTAGTATAAAGCATAACCTCCCGGTGAACTCTCTGTCCCCTTGGTGAATAAATAATTATGAAATTTGTCCCTCAATTCACAATAAATTCATATCTTGATTTACCAGAAGTCCGGTTGTGGAATCCAATATGAAATTCACAGGCTAACAGGTGAAAACAATGCTATCAATTATCGAGACTGAGAATCATAAATGACGCTATTTAACAAACTGATCGCCCTGATTGTACCCTTCCTGCCAAAATTCATGGTCCGACCATTTGCCAAACCATATGTGGCCGGAGAAACGCTGGATGAGGCATTGGTAAAGGCCAAGGCGCTGAATGAAAAAGGCTATGCCCTTACCATGGATATCCTGGGAGAGCATGTAAAGTCCGAAACGGAAGCAGACGAAATCTGCCGGTCATATATCGAACTGCTGGAAACAATCAGTGTAGAAAAGCTGGATAGCACAATTTCATTTAAATTGACTCACCTGGGGCTTGAGCTGGATCAGTCCCTGGCTCTGAAAAACACCCTGGAACTGGCTCAAAAAGCCAAGGAATTGAATCTTCCGATCACCATTGATATGGAAAATTCTCCCTACACCGATACTACTATCGACATTTACCGGAAAGCCCTGGCCGAGCATGATGGAGTGGGAACAGTCCTGCAGGCTTATCTGTACCGTAGTATAAAAGATACCAAAAAATTGGACCAGCCGAAATTCAGGGTACGGATCTGTAAAGGCATCTATCGCGAATCACCTGAGATCGCTATCCAGGATCGCCACGAGATCAACGGCAGTTTTGCTGAAATAGTTAAAGCCCTTTTGACCGGTGAAGGGTATGCCGAAATCGCCACCCATGACAAGGAATTGATCGATCAGCTGGAAGCCTGGATTGAGGAAAACAACATTCCCAAGGACCGTTTTGAATTCCAGGTGCTGCACGGTGTTCCCATGGGAAAGCGCTTGGAACGATTAATCGCCAAAGGATACAAAGTCAGGGTTTACCTGCCATTCGGAGCGGCCTGGTTCGACTATTCGGTACGCCGCCTGAAAGAAAATCCCAACATGGCCGGGTATATTATCGGAAATATTTTCAAGCGCCTGGGAAATTGAAATGGGTCAAGGATTTGTAGTTAAAAGATACAGGTTAAACGTTAGGAGTTTTAAGTTAGGAGTTAGAAGTTGAAAATCAGACATTTCAAATTCAGCCACCCGAACACATGAACATATAAAATGAATAATCCCGCTACCATCAAAAGGATCCTGGGATTCAAAACCATCGCGATCGTGGGATTGTCCAATAATCCTCAGCGTCCCAGCCACCGGGTTGGGGCTTACCTGCAATCGGCTGGCTATAAGATTATCCCGGTCAATCCCGGACAGAGCGAAATTCTTGGTGAGAAAGCCTATCCGGACCTGCAGAGTATTCCTGAAATAGTGGACACGGTGGATGTTTTCCGGCGGCCGGAACATGTTGAACCAATCGTTGATGCCGCAATTGCCATCGGGGCCAAAGCCCTCTGGCTTCAGGATGGCGTTATCAATCCTGCCGCGGCGGAGAAGGCGGAACAGGCCGGCTTGCTAGTGATAATGGACGATTGTATGCTCCGTCAGCATCAGGCCCTGGGCGATCCCGATTATGCTCCCCATTGTGAGATTTGATTTTTTGTCACAGAGGCACAGAGGACACAAAGATTAGTAATAAGAAATCTTCGATAGTCTGACAAAAACCCCGTCTCCAAATATAATACTTTAACCATCTATCAGAATAACAGGTTGATCATTCAACCAGTCTGTGCAGCACTACTACCCGGCAGGCAGGTTCACGTTTCGACGGGCTCAGGGTGACAATTGAAAATTGTTAATTCGTAATTGACAACTAATTATCCCCCCGACGGCCCCAACCCATCTTGGTGCGCAGGGTCTTGAAATAATTACTGTCAACAAAGCTGATCATCGGAATCTTATAGGCTGCTTTCCGCACCAGAATCTTGGGCTCATGAACGATATATTCAGTTATTTGTCCATCAACGGTCATTGCGATCTGGCCATCCCCATTCTCGGGGAATGATATCTCCAGCGTCATATCATCTGATAAAACCAGGGGCCGGTAGGCCAGGCTGTGGGGACAGATCGGCGCCACCACAATTGCACTCAGGCCCGGTGCCACGATGGGACCGCCGGCAGCCAGGGAATAGGCCGTCGATCCGGTGGGTGTGGCAAATATCAATCCATCGGCCTTGTAGGTGGCCACAAAGCGGTCATCGGCCATCAGCTGGATTGATATCATCCGGTGTGAGCGCCCCTTGTCGATCACCACATCATTCAGGGCCGCAAAGGTTTTTACTGTTTCGCCTGTATCCAGTTCACATTCCAGGACCATCCGGCGTTGAATGGTAAACTCACCTTTGATCACCTGTTCCAGGCGGGTGTTCAGCTCGCCCACCATAACTTCGGCCAGGAAGCCCAGGTCGCCCAAGTGAATCCCAAGGATCGGAATATCACGGTCCCGGACAGCCCGTGCCGCCGATAAAATCGTGCCATCACCACCCAGTGTCAACACAAAATCCATGGCATCAAAATCATCTGGCGACTGGATAATATCAAAATCACCGGACGATAAATCACTGGCTACATCTACTATCCTGGTGGTAAGGCTGATCCGCCAGTCGCGGTCCCTGGCCCAATCCAGGATTCCCGGCAGCAGTTCCCAAAAGGCGGGCTTTTCTGTATTAGCCCAGATTGCGAAACGCCTGTTCATTATTCGTCCAGTTTCCCCAGACTGAAATTGCCTCCGGCATCTTTAAGCAGAACCTTGATCCGTTCTTCGGCGGTGATCAACTGTTCCCGGCAGAGATTGGTCAATTCAATCCCTTCCTCGAATAATTCCAGGTTTTTTTCCAGTGACAGCTTCCCGGCTTCCAGATCGTTTACAATTTCTTCCAGGCGCTGGAAGGCATCCTCAAAAGCTGGTTGTTTCGATTTTTTTGCCATAGTCAAATATACTTCCTAATCGCTTTAAACTCTAATCCGCATCACCGGTTTTTTCCGCGGTAATCCTGCCCTGGGCGAAACGCACGGTAAATGATTGTCCCGTGGACAGTTGGTCGCTGGAACGGATGATCTTCCCGGATTCCGGCTCCTGGGCGATTGCATAACCCCGGTTCAGGATATTTTCCGGGTTGAGTGCTACCAAACGGGCTTCAAGCCCTTTCAAATCGGTACTGAGAATTGGTAAATAATTACCGGTGGAATTAACCAGCAAATGCTGGATATTGTTAAGCTGTTCGCGGAGATGATCGACGATCTGCCCCGGCCGCTGAAAACCATAGCGGGTAGTAAGCTGGTCAACCTGCTGGTTCTTTCGCTCCATGATTGAAGCCAGTGCTTTTTCCGAACGTTCCCGATAGTAAGCCAGATGGGACTCGATTTCGGCCTGGGAGGGTGCCGCCAGCTCAGCCGCGGCTGAAGGTGTCGGTGCCCGCAAATCGGCCACCAGGTCGGTGATGGCAGTATCGGTTTCGTGTCCCACGGCTGAAATGGTCGGTATGGGACAGGCGTAGACGGCGCGTGCCACGGCTTCCTCGTTAAAGGGCCAGATATCCTCCAGTGAACCTCCGCCCCGCCCCAGAATGATCAGATCGACTTCTCCATATTCGGTAAATTCTGTGATCGCGGCACAGATATCGGTAGCCGCCGTCTCTCCTTGAACCAGGGTGGGCCGCAGGATCAAATCCACCTGGGGTGCCCGCCGTTTCAAAATCTGGATCATATCCCGGACAGCCGCTCCGGTTGGTGAAGTTATGATACCGATCCGCCGGGGATAATCAGGTAGTTTCAGTTTGTGCTCAGCGGTAAAAAGACCTTCAGACAACAACTGTTTCTTCAGTGCTTCGTAGGCCAAATGCAGGGTACCGACACCGGCTGGTTCCATCCGGTTGGCGATGATCTGGTAATAGCCGCGCGGTTCGTAAACAGAGATTCTGCCCTGCAGCATTACCTGCATACCGTTTTCCGGTTTGAAGCGCAGATAATGGTTATTGCCCTTGAACATAACCGCTTTCAATTCGGACTGACTGTCCTTCAGGGTAAAATACATATGTCCGGACCGGTGATGGATAAAGTTTGAGATTTCACCGGAAACCCACACCGATCCATAGCGGTCTTCCAGGGTATGTTTGATTTCGGTGGTTAATTCACCAACCGAATAGACGTGAATCGAGTCTTTCAATCGCCCGGTGGTACGGGCCGTCCGGCAGCCACCCAGCAGAAATACCAGTAAGCGGCTACACGTGTAGCAGCCCGGTTGACTTGTTGTTGAGCCAGTTGCCCTGATTCACGAAATAAAATATCATAATAGGGTGTATCCTCCGGCAGGGGATCGTATCCGCTTAGGATTTCCTGATCCTGAGCAGACAGGCTTTCCCTGGCGATCGAATCAGCCTGGATTATAGTAAAATGTTCCCGGTATGATTCCCGTACGATATAGAATGCCTCATCCAGTGGATCTTCAAAAGGTGCTATATTATTTTCCAGTACATCATAGGCTATAACAGTATCGATATATTCATCGATCAGTGGTACTTCCCAGCGAAAATGTATTCCATCGTTGCCGGTGAGCTGCCCGTTATAATTAGCAACCACATGGAGCGGCATATGCAGATCGGCAACATAATGCCCCAGGGCGGCCAGCGGAATCAGGCTTTCTTCCCATTGCCCAGTTTTAAACATATCAATAATCTTCTGTGAATATTCAGCGATCCGGTAGGGACCAATCCCCCAGCGTTTGACATTGTCTTCCCCGAAACGGGCGACCAGCTGATCCAGTTCTACCGGCAGGTTGTCAAAGGGCGGCCGGGAATACAGATCGATATCGATATAATGCCGATAGCCCTCATCAGGGTCATTGCGCTTCCATGAATCAGGATCGGGGGCGTGAAGGCTCAGGGTGTCGGCGAATTGGTCAAGATAGGCACCGAATTGACCGGGAATGATTTCCACCGCCGCCCGGTTAATACGGATGTGCGCCTCGTTCCCCCAGCCGTGGGCAAGGCTGACCACGGCCAGGAGAAGAAATTGGATATAAACTATCCGCCGCATGGACTTAAATACTAGCGATTTTTTTTCTTATGACGATTAGCACGCAGACGCTTTTTACGCTTATGCGTGGAAATCTTGCGCTTTTTACGCTTCTTTCCGCAGGGCATACTACCTCTTTATTTATTCATTATAGATTCGTTAACGACAGTGCGCATCCGTTTGGATGGCTTAAAAGTCGGAACGTAACGTTCCGGCAGTTGAATTTCTCCGCCTGTTCCGGGATTACGGGCAATTTTCGGCTGACGGTGACGAACACCGAAAGTGCCGAATCCCCGTAACTCGACCCGGTCATTTTGAGCCAAAGCGTCAATAATGGTGGTCATTACACCATTCATCACAACCTCGGTCTCCACCTTGGATAAACCGGTAGCTTCCGCCACCACATTAATTATTTCCTGTTTTGTCATCCTACTCCCCTCGCCAGCGATATGCAGGAAGCCGATTGAACCAGGCGGCCCCGGCAGCTTCACTACTTTCAGTCAACAATTCAAGCACACTGTTCTTGCGATGCTTGATTTGATAGGTCTTGGGTTTTCCGGTGATTTCCCCTAATTCACCAGCTAACATTACGGCATCCTCAAAAGTACCCAGCGTATCAATTAATCCCAAATCCAATGATTGCGTCCCTGTAAATACCCGGCCATCGGACAGGTCTTTGACCAGCACCGTTTCCAGGGATCGTTCTTCGCTTACGACATCAACAAACTGCTGATGCAAATCTTGTGTAATGGCCTTGAAATATTCCCTGTCTTCGGATGTAACCGGGCGGCTCGGTGAACCGGCATCCTTCAATTCACCGCTCTTGACCGTTTCAATACTCAAACCAACCTTGTCCAGCAGCCGGTCAGCCACCGGATATTCCATAATGACACCGATACTCCCGGTCACCGTGCCCTTATTAGCCATGATAACGCTACTGCCCAGAGCAATATAATATCCACCGGAAGCTGCCACGCTACCCATGGAGGTAACCACCGGTTTAATCTCCCGTACCTGGCTAACCTTCTCATAAATTTCCTGGGATGGTGCAATCGCCCCGCCGGGGCTGTTGATGCGCAGAACAATCGCTTTAATATCACCGCGCTCGGCCAGTGTTCCCAAGTCCTCCACTATCGTCTTGGAAGACATAATGGCGCCTTCAATCCGGACTAACCCCACCTTGTCACCCATGGTGAAACCATCATCCTGTGAACCAAGGCTGATGATTCTGCCAATCAGGAATACTACCAGGATAACTGTTAAAATTATCCAGACCCAGCGATTGGAATTAGTTGGTAATTGCGGTTGTTTCAACCCTGTGGAACCCATAATGTAAGTTTTTGTCCGGGGTAAATATACTGACCATACTTAAGACCATTCCAGCGGCGAATCCGTGAGGCACGGGTATTATAATCCTCGGCGATCTGTCCCAGTGTGTCACCCTTACGTACGGTATAGGTAACCTTTACCGTTCCAGGGGCACCTTTCTGTGTGTAGGTTGGGACAGCAGTTGTCGAAGTTGTGCCTTTCACCGGGATCATCAGCTTCTGACCGACCTTGATCTTATGCCGGTTCCTAATTTTATTCACTGAGGCCAACTGGTGAATAGAAACTTTATAGCGCTTGGAAATATCCCAGAGCGTTTCGCCGTAACGCACTTTATGGTAAACATACTGTGGAGCGTAGCGCTCACTTTCGGGGATTTTATCGTAGGCCGCCAGAAACGATTCGGATTTGCCGGCCGGGATCTTCAGGGAATAGGTCATCTCGGTTGGTGTGGCTGATTGACGCAGCTCCGGGTTCAAACCACGCAACTCATTGGCCGATATTCCGGCACAACGGGCCAGAACATTGAGATCGGCACTCTTCTTCAGCTCGACAACATCATATTTTAACGGCTCTACATCCGGAATGTAAAAACCATATTTCTCAGGGTTAGTGACAATAATTGCTGCTGCCAGGTAGGTTGGGATATAATTACGGGTCTCGCGCGGCAGAGAGTAAAGTTGCCAGTAATTACTGGTCTGGTGCAGTCTTTTAGCCCTTAAGATCCGTCCGGCACCGGCATTATAGGCCGACATGGCCAGGTACCAGTCATCGAACATTTCATATAAATCTTTTAGGTGCTCGCAGGCGGCGTGGGTGGATTTTACCAGGTCACGGCGTTCATCGATCCACCAGGTCCGGTCCAGCCCGTAGTTCTTACCGGTGGAATATACAAACTGCCACATCCCGACAGCATTAGCCCGCGAATAGGCCTTGGGATTCATCCCGGATTCGATCAAAGCCAGGTAGACCAGTTCTTCCGGAAGATTATGCTCGTTGATAATATGCAGAACCAGATCTTTATACTGGGCATATCGCTTCAGCCAGATCTGAAACTCGGTCCGACGGCTGGTTTGAAAGAAATTGATCAGTTTCTCAACCTGGGCATTGGTAACGATCGGGACGTGCCCTTCCCGATCATCGATAACCGTGAATTTTGAATCACCCACTTCAATTTCCACCGGTTCGATGTATTCACTGATGGCCTCAGTAACCTGATCGGCACTCACCATCACCATCGATTTGCTGACGGTCTGCAACTGGGAAGAATAGATTTCAATCAGGGCGGTCTCGAAGCGGGTAAACTCCTCCTGGTCCTCAACTGTCATTTCACCGAATTGCTCGGCTTCTTCCAGCAGATCGAAAATGGCGTCAAGGTAATAGACAACTTCCATTGTGTCGCCCATGGCATCAGCAATAACCGCGTCAGCCATCATGATTTTTACATCGCGCAACAGCAACGGCAGGCGGTTACTTTCCATTGCCAGACCATTTTCAGTGGTTATTTCATGACTACTAATGTTTTGATCTGTTTTTTCTGCTTTAGATCCAGCCTCAGTACCAGCTGGGTAACCGAAAACAGAAACAACCAATGCTGTCATCAATAAAAAGAGTATATGGGGTAAACGAGTATTTTTCATTCTGGAATTTATTAAGTTAAAAACGGGGCGAAGTTAGGTGACTATCGCTACCGCTATCAAGGCTTTTCCTGTTGCAGCGATTGACGAACACGGTCAATTAAATTACTAGTACTGCGGCCTGCCTCCAGCTGGACACGAATTACCATTCCCCCGTTATTCTGCACTGTGTCAGTCCCTACTATCTCATTACCGGCATAATCAGCACCTTTCACCAGTACATCCGGTAGCGTGGCGGCAATCAGTTCGGCTGGTGTATCTTCATCAAAAATAATCACCAGGTCCACTACCCGCAGTGCTTCCAGGATTATTTTCCGATCATTTTCAGTCTGAACCGGACGACTCGCCCCCTTCAACCGCCGCACGGAATCATCACTGTTCAAGCCCACCACCAGACGATCTCCGTTTTGAGCGGCCTGGTTCAGCAGGCTGATATGGCCGCTGTGCAGTAAATCGAAACAACCATTGGTAAACACTACCTTGTCACCGGTGCTTTGCCAGGTTTTTATCTGTTTGGCAGGTTCCTTATACTTCGTCAATTTTTTATTCCTTCAAAGGGCAGTATTCACAATTTTTATAAGTACAGAATTTACGATAGATTGCCAACAATCCCTGAGAAATGGAAAATGATTTTAATAAAACTAGCGGCAATTTATCTCCAAACTGCCGACTGATAATCCCATAACAGTAGGGCAGTTTTAAGTTATCCCAGCTATTTTTAATATCAACAGCCAGGTCAAACTGGCGGGAATTGATGGCCACAGCCACCGCAGCCGGATAAAAAACATTACCGAGTAATTCGGTCCGCAATCCTTCACCGCAGAATTGAGGAAAAAATTGATTTACGGCCCCCGATATTCTACCGGGCGCGGGAAAGCACAACCAATCATCGATAAATTTTACCAGTCCGGCTCCCAACAGGTAGCGCTTGGTCGGACGGCTCCCTGGTCTTACTCCACCGGTTTTCCAGATGATTCCTGACCGGTCGACCTCTTCAACCAGGGTAGCCTCGATCTCAGCAATGGTACTATTCTGTAACGGAAGTCCGGAAATATACTTAGCCAGCTCCATGAAATATGTCCGATTACTTCCGGTACCCAGTAATCCAAATGAATGTTCAAGCAACTGATCCCTGAATTTTGACGCATCATTGACGACAGGAAGATAGCGATGGATCCTCTCCTGCCAGCGCCGGCTGGCATAATACCAAATGATTCCAGCATTGTTTTGATTCATTCTTTTTCCCGACAGCTGACATACCTGTGTACTGCCCTCGATTCGTGGCAGAACAACCGCCGGGATATCAAGCTTCGGCCGTGAATTATATCGCAATACATGCAGGACTACATCCTGGTAGGCCGGATCGGAACTGTGTCCGTGCCGCTGCCAGTTATCTTCATGAAGGTGGCACTCAACCGGACCAATCTTGATTGAATCATTGATCAGCACCATGGCCTGGCTGATATCCGGACCTGAATGGGGATTCCGGTAACCAGAATTGATTACTGTCACAACTTGCCCGTCAAGGGTAACCAGCCTGGTACCTGGCGTCAGCGACAGCCACTGGTTAACCAGGTCGATCTCTTTGAGAATATACCTGGTGGTTGGGTCAGAAATTATATTGGATAATACATTTAACTGATACATCACCTGAATTATACATCAAACCATTGATACAAACCATAATAAAATTATTACCTCAGGCCGCCTTGTTTTCCTCCTGCCAGGCGGTACGCAGTCCTATCACGGTTGAACGCAATTCATCGTTCAACTCATTGCGCTGCTCATAACGGTAATTCGATGCATCGATTGGCACGCCCAGCCGCAGCTCAATCGGCTGAGAATTGATTTTCCAGGAATGTTTTCGGATCACATCGCCGGTGCCACACATGGCCATAGGGACAATTGGTATCCCCAGGGTAATTCCAAGAACGGCCGCTCCTTTTTTGAAACTGTGTATTTCGCCATCCAGTGAGCGGGTTCCTTCCGGAAAAATCAGAATCGAACGGGGATTTTTCTCGATCGAACGTTTTGCTGTAGACATGGAACGCATGGCCCGTTCCCGGTTTTTGCGGTCCACAAAAATATGGCCAGCCATCGACATGGCCCAGCCAAACAGGGGAATCCGTCTCAGCTCAATTTTCGCAATTGATACAATATGCTGTGGAATGGCGGCAAAACACAGCAGTATATCAAAGGCCGATTCATGATTTCCCGCGAATACATAGGGTTTCTTCGGGTCCAGGTTTTCATGCCCGGTGATTGAGTAATTTACACCGGATGCCCATAAGATCACTATCGCCCATTGCCTTGCCAGCCAGCGTATCGCCCGTCCTCTCCACTCAAACAGACCGACAATCAGAGACGACAGGCTGATGATTATTGTCCAGGTAACAATAACAAATATTATCCAGGCCAACCGCATTTATTTCAACTCCCTGAAACCGGTATAGGCCTGCAATTCCTTGGGCAGGATTACAGTTCCGTCTTCAGTTTGATAGGTTTCCAGCAGGGCTACCAGTAATCGCGGGGTGGCGACCCCTGATCCATTCAGGGTATGCACAAAATCCACTTTCCGGTCTGCTTCCCGGCGATACCGGATATTACCACGCCGGGCCTGAAAAGCTTCGAAATTACTGCAGGATGATACTTCCAACCATTTTTGCTCACCCGGCGCCCAGACTTCAAGGTCATAACATTTAGCAGCCGAAAAACTTAAATCGCCGCTGCACAATTCAACCACCCGGTAATGCAATCCCAGGGTCTGCAAAACAGATTCGGCCTGAGCCGTGAGAGCCTCCAATTCATCGTAGGATGATTCAGGTTTGACAAATTTGACCAACTCTACCTTATTGAACTGGTGAAGCCGCAGGAAACCGCGGGTATCTTTCCCATACGATCCTGCCTCACGCCTGAAACAGGCTGAGTAGGCTGTATAGTAAATCGGCAATTCAGCTTCCGTTAAAATTTCATCACGATGAATATTCGTGACCGGCACTTCGGCGGTTGGTATCAGATACAAATCATCCGGATCGGTCCGATACATATCCTCGGCAAATTTTGGTAACTGGCCGGTGGTCCGGCTGGATTCCATCCGCGTCATGAAGGGAGGAAATATTTCGGTAAAACCATAGTTTTGCACATGATGATCCAACATGAAGTTGATCAGCGCACGTTCCAGCTTGGCACCGATACCGGTATATAGGGGAAATCCACTGCCGGAAAT